>SIAQ01000049.1 GCA_009697105.1 Gemmataceae bacterium
ACAACAAGATTCGCGCGATCCAACGACGTGCCTTTGGCATCCGCGACGAGGAGTATCTGCGCCTGAAAATCCTAAGCTCCATGCTCCCAAAAATCGATGAATAGGTGTTTATTGGTATAAACTTACCCACACAAAAGCACGAAGAGCCGGTTTCTATTTCGTGTTTTCGTACTTTCGAGCTTTCGTGATTCGCATTCTGGATTTGCGCGAAATGAATTCTGTGCGGCTCGCAAAGATTTTGGAGGTAGGTAACACGAATGATACAGATGGGAAATACCATACAGGTGTTTTCCCTATCCGTGTCATTCGTGTTATCCGTAGTTCGGTTTCTCCGGGCCGCGTCATGCACTCTATGCCGCGCGGGAGTTGCGTTTGGCGTTACTGAGCTTGAGGAACTCTTCGACGGGATCCTGCACGTCCTTGCCGGCGCCTTCGGCGTTGGCGGGCGCGTCCGTCGGCAATTGCACGAGAAACGTGCTGCCTTTGCCCGGACCGTCGCTTGTCGCCTCGATCTCTCCGCCGTGCTGGGTGATGATGCGATGGCTGATCGACAGCCCAAGCCCCGTACCTTTGCCGGTTCGACTGCGCGTATAGAACGGCTCGAAGATGTTCTCCAGCACGTTTGGCGTCATGCCACAACCGGTGTCTTTGAAAGCGATTTCGGCGACTCCCGGTTTTTGCGTATAGCTGATCGTCAGCACACCGCCCTCCTCCATGCTTTCCATTGCGTTGATAACGAGGTTGAGAAAAACCTGCTTCACTTCTTGCGAATTGATCCACGCCAACATCGGCCCCGATGCGCGAAACTCGACGCGTTTCCCCTTACAACCCGGCACATGCTGAACGATATCGAGCACGCTTTGCACGACATTGACGACGTCGCCTTGTTCGCGTTTGAGATCCCCGCCTCGGCTGAATGCCAGTAGTTTCTTGGTAATCTCGGTACAACGAAACGCTTCCTCCTGAATCATCTTCAGGAATTTCGCAATCGTGTCCTTGTCCGCATTGCTCATCGGCGTCACGCGCATCAAGTCCGCAAGTCGGCCTTCCAACGCTTCACTACTAAACGCAATGGCGGCGAGCGGATTGTTGATCTCATGCGCCACGCCGGCGGCCAAGAACCCGACGCCAGCCAATCGTTCCGAGCGCACCAGCTGTCGGCTGCGTTCGTTGACCTGTTCCGCCAGATTCTGATACATCGCCCGAAGCTTGTCGGTCATCTCGTTGTAGGCCCGCGCGAGATCCTCGATCTCGTCGCCGCTCTTGATCTCAATGCGATGCTCGAAATCGCCCCGCGCCACTCGGCTCACGCCCAGTTCGAGATCGCGAATTGGCTGAGCAACCCAGCGATAGAAGAACCGCAAAAGTCCCGCCATGAGCAGCATTGCCAGGCCGCCCGTGCTTAGCAACAGCATGATGCTCTTACGTGCATCGGCACGCGTCTTCTGCACGCTGCGACTGAGTTCATCAGTGATCGAGCCAATCAGATCGGTTACGTCGGTGTTGAGACCTTTGATAGAAATCGCAATCGGCGTTTGCGGCTCCAGAAGATCGGGATGACCGGCTTCGCGAACAGTTGGCCCAACCGACCTGAGTAGCTTGTCGAGCTTGGTCATATCCTTCTCGATCGCTTCAATCTGGCTGTTCTCCCGCCGACCATTGTCCGGAAAACGCCCCAAATCGACAATTTCGACCAGTTTCTTCCTGAACTCAGAAAGTGCCACTTGGACGGGAGAGATGCGATCGAGCAATATCCCACACTGCCGAGACGGGTCGGAAATCGGAGCGGACAGAGCGTTAATGGCGTCTTTGAGTTTGTAGGCGAATTCGAGTTCGTCGAGTTTACTGTCCCAAATGCGCATGGTGTTGCGATAGGAAACAATGGCGTGCACGGTTCCGCCCAGGAGCAGAGCCATGATCGCGACCACCAAGAACATGCCGAGCATGAGCTTGTGGCGAATACGCCAGGAGCAGGCCAAACTGCGACCTCCGTGCCATTGCCGATCCCGCGAGTCCATGCGGGAGGGTGCTTGTGCGCCGTCTACGAATGAAGATTCATTGCGGAATCTACCAGAAACAAGCCAGATTGTGGATAGCAATTTCGCACGGATTTGTTGGCAAAATAGGAAAGATGGATTTGTTTAGCCGCTCGCCTTTGGCGAGCGCGGACTGGTGGTTCACCGATCTCGCTCGCCAAAGGCGAGCGGCTAAACGCCCGCCATCCGCCGCGCCAGCGCCAGCGCCTCGGCTGGCGTCGTCATCGTGCCATCGAGTTGCGCTTCGCGGACGGCATCGAGTATCTGCTTGTAGCGAGGCCCTTGAGTGATGCCCATCGCCAGCAGATCGTTGCCCGTAATCAGCACAGCCGGGTTGAGTTCGCTCGGATCGCTTTCGCGCAACAGCCGCTCGCAGAACTCGACGTGCTCGACATCCTTGCCCGTCGCCAACGCATCCGCGCGATGCAATACGAGCAGTTCGTGAATGCCCGAATGGATCAACATCGGCTTCAACTTGCTCGGCTTCATCCGCTCAGCATCAGCGAGATACTGATGCTTCTCCACGAGCCAAACGATGCACACTCGCTCGCTATTCGACAGCTTCAAACGCAAGCAAATCTCATCGGCCATCCGCGCGCCGAGATGTTCGTGGTGATAGAACGTCAAACGATCGCCAGTACGAGCGAACGTACCCGGCTTGCCGACATCGTGCAGCAGCGTACCAAACGCCAGCGGAAACGACGGATGATCGCCAAGCCCGTCCATCACACGCATGGCGTGGTCCCACAGATCGCCAGTAGGCTGGCTCGGCGGGCCTTGCGGCAGGCCCTTCATCAACACAAGCTCCGGCAACACAGCTTGGGCGAGGCCGAGATCCATCAGCAAATTCAACCCGCGCACCCGACGTGGGTGGACGAGGAGTTGCCTGAGCTCCTCCGCAATACGTTCGGCGCTGACTACAGGCAGCTGGTCCGCCATCGCCCGAATCGCCGATTCGGTCGCCGATTCGATTGCCAGTTCGAACCGCGTGGCGATGCGCACCGCTCGCAGCAGGCGCAGCTTGTCCTCTTGAAAACGCAGGTTCGGTTCGCCGATCGCGCGAAGGATACGAGCGTGCAGATCATCGCGCCCGCCGACGAAGTCGTGAAGATGCCCACCGATTGGATCGAAGAACATGCCGTTAATGGTGAAGTCACGGCGTTGGGCGTCTTCTTGTGCCGATGAAAAAACGACCTGCTCGGGCCGACGGCCATCGCTGTAAGCGCCGTCGTTGCGGAACGTGGCGACCTGCACCTTCAGATGCTGGCCGGCAACCTTCGGACCGAGCACCTCGACGACGCCAAAGCTTTCGCCAATCGCGATCGTGCGGCGAAAAAGGGCCTGCACCTGCTCCGGTCGCGCGCTACTGGCGACGTCATAATCCTTCGGCGCGAGTCCAAGTAATTCATCGCGCACACAGCCACCGGCCCAGAGCGCCTCAAACCCGGCGTCCTGAAGCTGGCGTACCACCGATACCGCGAATTCACGCTCGGTCATATTAGGTTGTGAAGTAAGCCCAGAGGCGAGGTACTCCGAACCTCTGGGCTAGAGTCGGACGTAATCCCAAGGGTTCGGAGTACCTCATCCCGTAGGCATCAACTTAAGCTCAGCCGCGAAACGGTTAGAATCTTAACCACAGAGGCACAGAGACACAGAGGAAATACGAAGAATGGGAACAAGGAAGACACGCTGGATCGTGAAATTTCTCGCTTCCTATTTCGCGCATTTTCTCTGTACCTCTGTGGTTCAATTGTGCCTCTGTGGTTCAATTGTGTTTTTCCGATGCGAGTTCCTTAAGTTGATGCCAATGGGGTTCGGAGTACCTCACCCGTGGGCTTACAATGTTTCCGTTGGCGTTTCCGGTTCCGCCGCTGAAACCGCCGGCATGCGCTGCCAAATGCGCAACTCATTCCGCCCGTACTGGCGAAGTTCCCAATCGCGCAGCAACTCCGCGTCATCAAGCGGCGAGCCACGCTCAGTCTGCACGACGATCACCGAATCCTCGGCGACCTTTTCTTGCAACGTCTTGAGCATATTCAGCATTTCTTCGGGCCGACTCTTGAGATCGACAAACGGCGGGCTGATGAAAATATTGACCGGTTCCACCGGCGCCCGCCACGCTGCCGTCCAACGATAGGCGTCAGTGCGATACAGCTTGGCGGAGCGTATCAGTTCAAACTCGCGCAGATTCTTGTCGATGTTCGCCGAAAGCTCAACATCACGTTCAATGAGTATTGCCTGCGACGCCCCTCGGCTCAGCGCTTCGATGCCGATAACGCCTGTGCCGGAAAAGATGTCGATAAACACTCGCCCCGGAATGGCGTTGCCGAGGATGCTGAAGAACGCCTCGCGCACCATTTGCGGCGTCGGCCGAAGCTCCTTGGAGACAACGCACGTGACCTTACGCCCGCGCAACTCACCCGCCACGATTCGAATTTGTGTTCGCATAATATTGTTATAGGGACGCAGAGCGAAACGCGGAGGTTCGGTGCGGCAGACGACAACGACTTGGCGAGCCTAGCCGCGTAAGCGGCAGGTTGAACGCACGATCGCCGATTTAACCTGCCGCTTACGCGGCTAGGCTCGCCTGATTTTCTCGTTACGCTGTTTCGCGCAATTGGCCGCGCACCTCCATCAATATCCGCCCGAGCATATTCTTGCCGGACCCATCGCCGCCGTCGCCCCAGTAGACGTCGTTGGCGGTGTGCTCGACGAGCACCGCGTCGCCGGTTTCGAGCAGGAGCTTTCGTAGGTCCTCGTGCTGCGTAATCTTCGCGAGCACGGCCTGGCGCATCACGTTGTCCTTGACCGATTCCCAATCTTTGCGCAACGGCTTCGACCTATCCCGCCCCATCCGCGCGGCGACAGCTGGCGTCTTGGCATCGCGGACCTCAGCACGATTGGCGTCATCGAGAAACTTCATCGCCTGGAAATAGTGCTCCGAAGTCGGCCACGTGTTGCCATCCAGCTTGATCGGAAACCGCGCGAAGTTCGAGAATTCGCCGTAGGGTTCGCCGAGATGGTAGAAGTTGATGGTGTCGGGCATGGGAATCTCCCTCCAAATAACGGCTCCCCGTTTAGCGTTCGCATGCCACTTGCGGGGCGCTAAACGGGAACCTCGGAATCGCATTTCAATCTGCACTCTGAAATCTATAATCTGCAATTCCCCCGGATCATCCCTTAATCACCCCAATCGGCCGCATGCGGGCGACCTTCTTCGACAGGCCCGCTTGATGGACGACATCGACGACCTCGTCAACATCCTTGTACGCCTTCGGCTGCTCTTCCGCCAGGCCCTTGTGGCTCGCGGCTCGCACGATGACGCCACGGGCGAGCAGCTCCTTGTCGATGCGGCGACCGGCGGCTTCCTTGATCGCGGCGGTGCGGCTCATCGCGCGGCCGGCGCCGTGGCAGGTCGTGCCGAACGAACGCTCCATGCTGCCCGGCTGGCCAACCAACACCCAACTCGCTCGGCCCATGTCGCCTGGGATTATAACCGGTTGGCCGATGGCGCGGTACATCGAAGGCACCTCTGGATGGCCTGGCGGAAACGCCCGCGTCGCTCCCTTGCGGTGGACCCAGACCTTCTTCTTGATGCCGTTGATCGTGTGCTCTTCCAGTTTCGCGATGTTATGGCACACGTCATAGATCAGGTTCATCTGCAATTCCTGCCAAGTGCGGCCAAAGACATCGGCGAAGACTTCGCGTGCTTGCCACATTAGAAGCTGGCGGTTGCACCAAGCGAAGTTCGCCGCCGCGCGCATCGCGGCGATATATTGCTGGCCTTCCGAACTGTGAGCCGGGGCGCATGCCAATTGGCGATCGGGCAGTTCGATGCCGTACTTCTCAGGCGCTTTACGGAGCAGCGCCAGCGAATCGTCGCAGACCTGGTAACCCAGGCCGCGCGAGCCAGAATGGATCATGACGCAGATCATGTCCTTTTCCAGGCCCATGACGGCGGCGGCCTCGGCGTCAACAATCGCATCGACGACCTGCACTTCCATGAAGTGGTTGCCCGAACCAAGCGTGCCACACTGCGATTGGCCACGCGTCTTGGCGTGCTCGCTGACGGCAGCGGGATCGGCGCCGTCGAGGAAGCCGCCGGCTTCGGTGTGTTCGATGTCGCCTGACGTCGCCAGATCGCGAGACGTAAGGTAGCTCGCACCTTCACTGAGCAACCGCGTGAGATCCTTGCCCTTGAACGAATAGCGGCCCGAACGCCCAACGCCGGTGGGCACATTCTTGAACAGGGCATCGACGAGCGTGGTCAGGTGCGGCTTGACCTCGCGATAGAACAGGTTCGTGCGGCACAGGCGCACGCCACAGTTGATATCGTAGCCGACCCCGCCAGGCGAGATGACGCCGTCTTCTTCGGGATCGGTCGCGCAGACGCCGCCGATGCAGAAGCCGTAGCCCCAATGGATATCGGGCATGGCGATACTGGCGTGCTGGATGCCAGGCAAAAACGCGACGTTGCAGACCTGCTCCGCGGCCTGATCGAGCTTGAGTTGCTTGAGCAACTCCGCGTTGGCGAAGATCAGGCCATCGACGCGCATGCCTGGCTTGTAACTCTTGGGGATGCGATAGCAGCACGCATCGATCTGTTCGAGCGGGCCGGTGAAAACTTCCTTTGGCATGGGATCGTGCTCCGTGATTTTGCCGACGTGACCGTATCTCAACGTATGTTAGCGGAAACGGTCGCGAGACGTTAGAATGACACAAGGCCACGAAATATGTTCACGAGGCAAGTGTCGAGGAGAAATAGAATGAGCGACGTGAAATATCACTCCAACTCAGGCGGCGATCTGAATACGGAAATCATTATGGGGATGTCTGCTCCTCGTGAAGTGAAAGACGACACACCACCAGACGACTTGCCGAACATCGCCATCTCCGAACCGACGGCGTTCGAGGTATTCATAGCTTGGGAGAAGCTCCGACTAATCTACAACGCAGTCCTGATTCTTGTCGTAGCTTGGGTGCTTCATCCAGTTGGAATTGTGGTTCTATCGCCATTCCTAATCGAGGATGCCGGGATCGCCAATGGATGTTACTGTGCCGGAATAGTCGCAGAAGGCTACTTGGCTTGGTGGGGAGTGCCACGCGTGATTGGAAGGCTGCTCCTATTTGGTATCGGGACCGTGGGTGCAAGTGTTGAAGCGTTTCGCCGCAGTCATCTGCTGCTCGCAAACCTACGTGATTGAGGCTGAATAACGATCACCCAAATATCTCCGCCACTGGCATGCGGAAGCCGGGCAGGAACGGCTCGCCGCTTAATTCCTGCCGAACGTTGGCGAGTTCCGGCTCGGCGTCGAGGCGGTAGATCGTGACGGTGCGGTCGTACGGATCGATGACCCAGATCAACGGCACGCGGTGTTTCTGGTAGAGTTCGATCTTCTCCTTAATATCCTCAAAAACATCGCTCGGCGATAGAATCTCGATGACGAGCGTCGGTACACCGGCGATTAGTGTCGTGTCGTCCGTGTCAAAATTGACGAGATTGGCGGCGATGTACACAACGTCGATGCCGACCGTGGTATCGGGATTGCGCGACAGGCGGCAGCCGGCCTCGCCACAGAGGACCGAGCCACGTGGAAGCGGTTGGCGTTCGCGCCAAGCCTCCAAGAAATAGGCTGAGCGAACCATGATTCGGCTGTGAATGCGATTGCGTATCGTCATCGGTTTCTCCCGAAGCTGGCCTTCGATGAGCCGATATTCCATGCCATTGCCAGGCATCGCAAGGAGTTCATCCGTTGTCATCGCGGGTGCGTCAAGTACGGCCGACATATCGCCTCCGATTACAGGTCATGGGCTGGTTGAAGTCTAGCAGGATTTGATGAGTATTTCAAGCACATGCGAGCGCTAAGCGGCAAGCGGCTATCGCAGCCCCACGAAGCTGCCGCGGTGTTCGCGCGATAAGGCCCAGAGGAACGCGCCGACATCGGGGCTTTCAAAGAAGAAGCCGACGGAGTTGATACGGACCTGCGGCGAATCGTCGGCCTTGCGGTTCCAGTCGAAGCTGAGTTTCTCGCGGACGGATTTGCTAAGGTAGTAGTTTCGCTGCGCCTCCGATGGTTTGGTCAGGCTGGCGGGGATACCGAGGCCGACGTTGGGCAGGCCGTCCGAAAAGAGATAGATGGTGTCGAGCTTAACTTTGTTTTTGCGATAGGAAAACGCCTCTTCAAAGGCGTCGTGCATGTTGGTGTTGCCTTCCACCTTGATCTTGCGCAGCGTATCGCGTGCCATCGTGGCGGTTTCCGTGCCGGCGTATCCGAGCCATTCGCCGCGCTTACCGAATAGGTAACTTGTCTTATCCGAGAAAAGGATGATTTGGTAGCGTTTCATGGAGCGAACGCTTTTCATGAGCTGCATCAGCGTTTCGCAAAGGAACGGCCATTTGTCGGGGTCTCCGGTGTCGGGGTCCTTCATCGCCATGCTGCCGGAAATATCGATGAGGAAGACGACGTTTTCGCCGGTCAAAGGCACGCCGGCGAAGCGATGCTCGAGATCAGCCTCGAGATCGACGATGCGCTGGCGGAGCAGGTCTTTGTCGAGCCGAAATGTGCCGATTGCGTTCCGAGCGATCGCAAGTTCCTTCAGCATGTTGGCCTGCTTATCCTTGAGCAAGTCACGTTCGGCCTGCGCCGCCGCCAGGGCTTGACGCAACGCAAGTGTATCTTTGGCGCCCACTTCGCGATCTTTGCTGAGCGTGTCCTTGGCCACGAGCGCGAATTGCAGGTCTTTCTTCGTCAGGTCGATATTCTTTTGCAGCAGATCACGCGACACCAATGCGAGTTGCATATCCTTTCTAGTCAGGTCAAGATTCTTCTCGAAGAGATCACGCGACACCAGTGCCAGTTTGAGGTCCTTCCGCATCGCTTCAAGATTCTGGTCGCTGACTTTGAGCAAGAGTTCGGTGATGAGCACCTTGTTCTTCGTCTTGTCGCTCTCCTGTTGCAAAGCCTTGAGCAAATCTTGCAGCCGCTTCGCGTCGTCCTGCGATAGCTTCATCTGCACAAGCTGGTCTTGCGATTTCTTGGCGGCATTTACCAACTCGGCCTTGTTCTCCAGCAACTCCACTCGTAAGAGCGACACCTGCTTCTCAGACATGCCGAACTTGATCAACAACTCAGCATTGAGTTTTACGGTGCCCGTCAGGTCTACCTTCGTTTTCTTGTACGATGCGAGAGCCTGTTCGAGGTCCTCCTGCAGTTTTTTGTAAGCGTCCTCGCTAAGGGCGAGCAGCTTGGCAGTCTTGTCGAGGTTTTTTTGACGGGCGTCGGCGAGAATTTGAATGCCGTCGCGATCCTTGGTCAAAGCGGCCAAGGCGGCATCGAGGTCGCGGTATCGCTTCTGCCAATCGGCGAGGGCGTTCTGCAAATTCGTGACATCGCTCGACGCACCGAGGAAATCACGCTGAGCCTTCTCGTACTTGCTACGAGCCCGCACGGCCGCGTCGCCCTGCGAGATCGCTTTCGCGGTCTGCGATTTCGCCTCTTGCGATTGCGTGGAAGCCTCTTGATGGGCAACCTGCCAAAGTAAGATCACGCAGCCTAGCGCGCAGCAGATAACATCGAGCATGTAGATATTGAAAATCGTGGGCACTTTATGGCGAAGGAGCATGGCCGGCCCTCATGAACCCGCCATAAATGGCGGGCTCTATTAAACGATCATCCGAAGACTGCATGCACCGGTCGCGGCAACGTCTTGCCGAGAAACCGCGCCTGCGGGCCACGCGGACCTAGGCGGATGCGGTCGCCGGCGTGCAGCAGAACCGAGCCGGTGACCGGATGATCGTTCACCAGCGTGCAATCGCGGCTGTGGTTGTACATGGTATAGACGCGGCGGTCGTAAACGATTTCGCAATGCACGGCATCGACATCGGGATGGTCCGCCCGATCGAGCCAAAGCTGACACCCAAACTGCGTGCCGATATTGAAATTCGCCTCACGGAGCAGAATATCCCGGCCTTGAAAGTGCAAACGGGGCGGGCCGATATCCGCAGCCAGGGGAACCGAGATTGGCACAATGGTTTCGAGATGGCCACGCTGAATCACATCCTGAAGAGCAGACTCCGCCAGCGAATGAGCGGATCGCGCAAGCGCCTCGGGTGGAAGCACCCACACGCCGCGCGGCTCGTCTTCGTGAAAGAGGAGTTCGTCGCCGAAATCGCCGTGAAATCCCGATCCGCCTCCGACGACGCGCCGAGGCTCCGACGCAAAAGTCGGCTTGACGAGCGACCGCAACGCTTCGACGAGGCCAGGCAAGCGTCCCGCCTCATGCGTGAGTAGGATGCCGCGCGGCGATTCGCCCGTCGGGCACGTCATCATTAAGTCGTCTACTTCCGCGACGGCTTTGTTCACAAGTACCTGGCAGAACTGTGACGTCTGCTCCGGATGCACAAGCAAGTGCTTGAACCATTGCTGACCCTGCACGCCAAGCTGGATCGCTCGGCGTTGGAGGGAGGCGTCGGCAAGCACTTCGAGCTGGTCGAACAGACTCTGCTCAGCACCGGGCACGTCGCGCGGATCACGCCGATGCTGAAAAACGAACAGGTCCGAAAGCATATTGATGAGGCGATCCCGCCAGAAGCGCAAACCGAGATGAGAAAACGATCGGCACGTCAACAGATGAGCGCGATCATCCAGGGCTTTGACCCAGCCAAGCGTGAGCGCGCCTTCATCGACATCGAGCACGAGCGTCGAACGTGACCAGAATTGTTCGAGATGGCCCGCCAGTGCAATCGCCAAAGGCGTCGGCAGCGAACCAAGAATCGGCAGCTTGATTAACTCGCCCATACGTCGAAGCGTGTCGGCTTGAGCAGGTTGAAAGTATCCCGGCGTTACTACGAATACGCCGCGTGCAGAGGAGGCGAGCGGTTGCAGGCGACGCCATACCATTTCGCAGGCGCTGCGGGCATCGAGTTCGTTCCGCCCCGCCTGCCAACGCGGCCCATGCCCCGCTTCCGCAGTCAGATAAGGCAGGAAACCCTGGCAGATCGTCCGTGGCCGAACACGACTCACGCCGAGAGCCGCCGCGCCAAGTTCCGGCTTCACCTGTTGCAGGTCGCATGCCAGCGCCAATTCAGCGTGCGGCGCATCGAGCGAGGTCGGCAGCGGATAGTCCCGAGCGGGGCCAACTACCGCGCGCACACGCGTCGCATTCCAGTCTAGCCCCAGCAATGTCATCGTGCCGCCCTTTCAGGCAACGTGCCTGCGATCATGCCAATCGGCCCCTGCGCCGCCGAGTCCGCACCGGCAGCCGCAGCGCCGAGTTCCGGTTCGTAGATTCGATTAACGAGATGGTCAAGGCAATGCTGCTGACAGTCGATCACCAGCGATTCTTCCTCTCGCTGCAACGTATGAATCAGAAACATTACGATCAGGCTTAGGCCCAGCGCGACCAACGTGCAATCGAAGGCGACGGTAAGGTGCCTAGTTGCCTGTTCCAGCTGCTTACCGCCTTCGCCCGCCAACGTCATGCTGCCTGCCAGCCCACGAACCGTACCGAAAAAGCCAATCGCTGGGATCGCCCAAGCGAGGTAATTCAAGGTCGCCATGCTAGAGATCAACCGACCGAGATCGACATCGGCTTGCGTTTTTAACGTCTCGCGCACGTCTTGAGCTGAGCGGCTGAGCGAAAGCTTGGCCAATCCAGCACGAATCATGGTTGCGAGAATGTACGGCTCCTCATTGGTTGCATGATCGATCTGCCGTTGCAAGCCGCGTGCATCATCGGGAAGAATGCGTGCTCCGTCGTCGGTCGGAAGTAGGATAAGCCCGAAGGCTCGGCGCTGTCGCATCGTCTCCACAAATCGGCCAACGAAGATGAAGCATCCCCAGACAAAGCAGCAATAACAGGCGATTTGCTCAGGGCCAAGTAGCAACTGCGCCCAGCGAGGTTTCCGCGCTAGGGTCGTTTCACCATCAGCAGCCACCGGCGGCTCTACGCCGAACGTCGTCCAGAGCGGATAGACCACGGCTCCAACGAGAAAGATCGTCAGAATCAAGAGCGGCCATTCGCGCGTCGGTTTTTGCGAGGAAGATTGCGCCATGCGTGTTTCTCGACCGTGCGATAGATGATTTATTTCCGTTACTTTAGACTTTCCACAACTTTGCGGGCGCATTCAGTTATTGTCAAGCAGCAGTGTCGGCAAAGCAGGCATATCGCGTAGTGAACAAACCAGCACACCCCCACAAATCCGTGCCAGCCGATACGATCCGCCTTCATTGTATAACTTCGGAGGGCAGGCCAACAGGAAAACGTTCATCCCTGCTAACTTGTTCGTTGGGCGAAGGATGATCTTTACGAATATGTTGTTTAGCCGCGACGCGCCAGCGGAGTGCGTGAGGTGAAAGCCGACTCGCTCCACTTGCGCGTCGCGGCTAAACATGATTGCCGAGGAATGGATGATTGAACTGGCAACATCTGCTACCGATTCTGCCCACGCTGACGTTTCGGCTTCCCTGCCTTTCCTGCCTTTCCTGGGCTGCCCTGCCGCGCCTCCATCTTGGTGCCCGACGGCACCCGATAGTCGAAGTCGGGCAGCGTCACCCGGGGCAAACGCTCACCGATGTGGCGCTCGATCTGCGACAGCGATTTCTCCTCCGCTGGCGACACAAGCACGAACGCATCGCCCTCGGCTTGTGCCCTTCCGGTGCGGCCAATGCGATGGACATAATCTTCGGGCACATGAGGCACGTCGTGGCTGATGACATGGGTGATGTGCGAAACGTCGAGACCGCGCGATGCAATGTTTGTCGCCACCATGATCTGGAAATCGCCGCGACGGAATCCGTCCATGGCACGGGTTCGTTGGCCTTGCGACAGATTGCTATGAAGCTCGGTCACGGCGAAGCCGTCGCTTTCAATCGATTTGGCGAGACGTTTCGCCGTCTGTTTCGTGCGTGTAAACACCAACACCGACGGCATCGGCGTGTAACGAAGCAGATGTCGCAACAGCGGCGTCTTCAGGTGTTCCGGCACGGGAAACGCCGCTTGCGTGATGCCCACAGCCGGTGCGCTGCGCTTCCCGATCTCAATCGTTTCCGGCTTTTTCAAAATCTCCGTCGCCAGACGCCCGATCACCGGCGGCATCGTCGCCGAGAACATTAGGGTCTGCTTGCGGCCCGGCAGTTTCGCGAGGATGCGCTTCAAATCGGGCAAGAAGCCCATGTCGAGCATCATGTCGGCCTCATCGAGAACGACGATCGAAAGCCCATTAAACCGCTGTCCCTGAAATTGCATGTGATCCAACAATCGACCGGGCGTGGCGACCAACAACTCCACGCCGGCGCGAACGGCTCTTTCTTGCGGCATCATTGACACGCCGCCGACTAGTAGGGCGACGCGCAATTTCGTATGCCTGGCGAGATCGCGACAAACCGCTTCGATCTGCCTGGCCAACTCGCGCGTCGGCGTGATTACGAGTGCATGCGTGGCGTTTGGCGGCTTCTGCATCAGGTGATGTAGGATTGGCAGCAGAAACGCCGCCGTCTTGCCGGTTCCCGTCTGTGCGGTCGCGATGATGTCGCGTCCAGCGAGAATTAACGGAATCGCCTGGGCCTGGATCGGCGTTGGCTCGGTGTAACCGATCTCCCTCGTCGATTGGACTAACCGCGGATTCAAATTCAGTGCCTTAAACGGCATCAATCTCTCCCCTAGGTGCTTGTTTGGAGCGAAATATCATTGTAAGAGATTTTTGCCGATTTATCACTCAAACGCATGAATAAATCCGCACAGCACGATCTCCTTGCGGCTATTTTCACCCACAAGAAACATACCCGGCTCGGCCAAAAACACTCCGACATGAAATAGCGTCACACCAACTATCGGCTGTAACGCCAGCAAGCGCCGGCCATCTTCGGGAGACACCGCGAAGGCCAGCTCGAAGTCTTCGCCATCGTGGAGGGCATGGTCGAGAAGTGATCGCTCGTCATTCAGCAAACGTGCCGGTTCAGTGATCGGAATCTGATCCGCGAATAGTTCGACGCCACAGCCACTTTCCTCGCAGAGATGGCCGACATCGCCGGCGAGACCGTCGCTGATGTCGATCATCGCGTGGATCGCAGCATGATCCTGCAACTGCCTGGCTTCCGCCACGCGCGGCATGAAATCGAAATGCTTGCCGACGATACTTCCACCCAGCGGACCGGTGACGAACACCCAATCGCCAGGCCTGGCGCCCGAGCGCAGGATCGGACCTTGCGGGCCAGGCGTACCAAGCAACGTGACCGACACGACCAGGCCGCCGGTCCAGCTGTTGGTATCGCCGCCGGCGATGACGACGCCAAACCGATCGGCAACATCGCGCATGCCGCGATAGAGCTGCGTGGCGATCTGCCCTGCCCTGCCCCGAGGCAAACCGACCGCCACAAACGCAAACGTCGGCGTCCCGCCCATCGCCGCTATGTCGCTGATGTTCACCGCCATCGCCTTGCGACCGATGCGATCGGGCGTCGTCTCGGCCAGGCGAAAATGGCTTCCTTCCAGCAACATATCGGTGGTAACTAGAGTCGGCCGCCCCGTCCCCGCCAGCACCGCGCAGTCGTCGCCTGGACCGACGAGCACGCCAGGCGAGAGCACAGTCTGCTGCCGAATCCAGGCGATGTAGTCGAATTCGTTCATGGTTTTGACGGCGAAGTTCAGAGCCACGCTCGCAGCAAGTGGCCTGAGCACGCCAGCACACTTGATTCAAACCACTTACTGCGTGCGTGGCTCTGAACTCAACGAAATGCGCAACTTCCAAACGAGCGATATTGAGTCACGGGCGACGTGTCGTCATTCAAAGAACCGCCGCACCGGCACGGCGAAACCGGGCAGCACGTCAGGAATGACGAGTTCGTCGCCGTTGTGGAAGATTTGTTGGATTTCGTCCGAGCGGTAGACCGAAGCGGTTGCGGATGGCTCGTCCAGTACGACAACGACTCGAACGCCCGCGTTTAGATATTCGATGACCTTCGCAAATACAGCGTTCCACCGGTCTGATTTAGAACGCACCTCGATGACCATATCGGGAAGAATGTCCAGAAGGCCGTCCGGCAACTCTCCGCGTGGTAGCCTTTCGTAGCTGTAGTAGCACACATCGGCACCTCGCACGGAATCTGGATTGGTATGCACCTGAATGAATGTGTCATTCGTCAGTACCCGACCGCTATCTTTCTTAATTGCGAAATCACCTACATAATAGGCGGCCTTGAAACAACTGTTTCCATGCTTGGGCATTGGCATCGGTAACTCCTGAATGTAACCCATCACCAATTCCACACGATCTTCGCTATGTAGTTTTGCGAATTGTGCAGCCGAGATCAATGCCGATGCCGTAGACGGAATTGGTGCAAGAATTCCAGTTGACATAATAAAAACCTCCTTTTTTCTCCCGCAAGAATATCAAACATCGAATTTATCAGCCAGATCAATTTGATCGATCACGGCAATTGCTTCAGTAGGTTCGTCATCTCAATCGCGGCGAGGGCGGCGTCGAAGCCTTTGTTGCCGCCCTTCACACCAGCCCGATTGAGCGCCTGTTCGACAGTATCGCACGTGAGGATGCCGAAGATCACCGGTACGCCGGTCGACAATCCCGCCTGGGCGATGCCGCTGGTTGCCGCCGCACAGACGTGATCGTAGTGCGTCGTATCGCCGCGAATGACCGCGCCGAGACAGAGCACAGCGGCATACTTCTCCGATCCCGCCAAACGCTGGGCGACGAGCGGAATCTCGAACGAGCCGGGAACCCACACGAGATCGATCGCGTCGGTAGCTACGCCATGGCGCCCGAGGCCGTCCATCGCGCCGGTGACGAGACTTTCGACGACAAAACGATTAAACCGTCCCGCGACGATAGCGAATCGGCCCTGCGGAGCGGTAAGAGAACCTTCGTAGGTCGGCATATGCGTCGTCACCCTTTAACCTGTTTTCCGCTGGCGGCTTAGCGCTCACGTGAAATGATCCGAGCGCTAAGCCGCCAGCGGATATTTTTTCTCGTTACGCCAAATTCAGCGTGCGCAAGAAATCCACGTTGGATTTGGTTCGGTTCATACGGTTGATGAGCAACTCCATCGCCTCCACGGGATTCATGTCCGAGAGCACCTTGCGCAGGATGTAAGTCATGCGAAGCTCGTCGGGCGATGTGAGCAACTCTTCCTTGCGCGTGCCCGATGCATTCACGTCCACCGCGGGCCAAACGCGTTTGTCGACCAACCGACGGTCGAGATGGAGTTCCATGTTGCCCGTGCCTTTGAATTCCTCAAAGATGACTTCGTCCATCTTGCTACCGGTATCGACGAGTGCGGTAGCGAGAATCGTCAGGCTGCCGCCTTCTTCGATGTTGCGAGCAGCGCCAAAGAATCGCTTGGGCTTATGCAGGGCGTTGGCGTCCATACCACCGGACAGAATCTTGCCGGAGTGCTGCGTCTCGTTGTTATACGCCCGTGCCAGGCGGGTAATCGAATCGAGCAGGATGACGACATCAATGCCGAACTCGACCATGCGCTTGGCTTTTTCGATGACCATCTCGCTGACGGCCACATGCCGGCTTGATGGTTCGTCGAAAGTAGACGACACGACCTCGGAGTGATCACCACGAACCGAGCGTTCCATTTCGGTGACTTCTTCGGGACGCTCGTCGATGAGCAAGACGATGACGTAGCATTCAGGATGATTGACGATGATGCTATTGGCCATCTTTTGGAGCAGCACCGTCTTGCCCGTTCGCGGCGGGGCGACGATCAGGCCGCGCTGGCCTTTACCGATCGGCGTTACGAGATCCACGATGCGCATGTTGATCTCGGTTCCCTCCGTTTCGAGGTGCAGCCGTTTGTTCGGATGCAACGGCGTCAGATCGTCGAAGACGACCTTTTGCGTCAGCATATCCGGGTCGTCGAAATTGATCGCTTCGACGCGCAACAACGCGAAATAGCGTTCGTTTTCCTTCGGCGGACGAATCTGTCCGGAGACGACGCTGCCGGTGCGCAACCCGAATCGGCGGATTTGGCTAGGCGAGATGTAGATGTCGTCGGGGCATGGCAGGTAGTTGTAATCCGGACTGCGCAGGAAGCCGAAGCCGTCGGGCAGCACTTCGAGCGTGCCCTCGCCGAACATTAGGCCGTTTTGCTTGACGCGTTCCTTGAGGATTTTGAAGATCAGGTCTTGCTTTTTCAGGCCGCTGTATTCGGTGAGATCCTCGTCCTTGGCGACTTTGAGGAGTTGCGCCATGGTCATCTGCTGCAACTCGGAGATGTGCGTCGTACCGCGTTTGATCTCCTCGTAACGGCTGTTGGTTTCTGCATCGAATCCGATGTGCTCGCCTTGGTTCTGGTCGATGCCGGTCGGTTGCACGTTGCTCTCCGGTTCGAGGACGCCGGCGGCGAAATCGGTGGAGCCGTCATTGGGGTGGCGGGATGGAGTTGATGCGCCGTGCTTTCGGCCACGAATATCCGGCATGAAAAATCCTCCTCTAAGAGGCTGGCACGAGATTGGAAGATCCTATTCCTCTCCCGCAAGGAAGCACGACATGAAATGGTGCTCTTACGGACACGCCAGCGGCAGGCTTAGGTATGATGGTTGATTCTAGCAGATAATTTGCAATCGCACCAGGGTATCTTTCACCGCTTTTCCAAGTTTGCCGAAATCGTCAGTATTGACGATCGCGGCATTGCTGCGGGCCTGCTTTTCCGCGATCGGCAGTTGGCGACTTTCACGCCGAGCCAGCTCCGCCTCATCCCAGCCACGCGACTGGGCCACGCGGGCCAGGCGTAATTTTCGCGGCGAATCGATGAACACGACCTTGCTGCAATGCCGATCCCAACCCGTTTCAAATAGGATGGCTGCATCGAGGATAACGAATTTCGCGGTTGTGCCAGCGTTGGCGAGCTCGATCTCTTCACGAATGCGCAGGTCGATAAACGGAAACACCAACGCTTCGAGAGCGTGCAGTTCTCGCTCGTCCGCAAAAACGATATGCCCGATTCGCCGGCGATCCGCTTCGCCGGCGGCGTTGAGGATGCCAGGCCCCCAACGCTTCACCAGTTGATCGCGTATTTCCGGCTGGCGCAGCGCCTCATGGCCCAGCGCATCGGCGACGATAAGATGCCCGCCGAGCGCTTGCATGGCGAGCGCCGCCGCGCTTTTACCGCTGCCGATACCGCCCACAATGCCGACGACGGGGATCATGCTCACACCAAGTACAATGATCAGCATTCGACTCCCGAGCCGGAAGCGTAAGCGACGGATGACGATATCCGTCGCTTACGCTTCCGGCTCGTAAACATAACGCCAACATTCCATCAACTTGCCTCAACCTGGTCATGCCAATTCGGCCCGACGCTCATATCGACGCGCAACGGCACGCGCAACTCGCGCGACAACGCTTGCGTCATTTCCTCGCGCACCATCGCCATCAATGTGCCCTGCTCCTCCGGCGGCGTTTCAAATACGAGTTCGTCGTGGATTTGTACCAGCATCCGCGCCCGCAGGTTCTCTCGCTTCAGTCGGCGATGCAGGTTCAACATCGCAACTTTGATCAGATCGGCGGCGGAGCCCTGAATCTGCATGTTGATCGCTTCACGCTCCGGCTGATTGCGATTCTTGTAGGTCGTTGTCGTTCGCACACCATCGATGCGGCGCCTGCGACCCAGAATCGTTGCCACGAACTGCGACGCATGACAATCGGCGAGCAGTTTTTGCTGGTACTGTTCGACACGCGGGTACTTCTGGAAATAGGCGTCGATGAAAGTCGCACCCTCCTTGACCGAGAGGTGCAGTCGCGTCGCCAAGCCCGTCGCGCTGATGCCATAGATCACGCCGAAGTTCACGGTCTTGGCGGCGCGGCGCATCTCGTCGGTGACAGCGGCGACATCGATGCCATAAATCTGGGCGGCAACGATCGCATGAATGTCGCGGTTCTCGGCAAACGCTTGCAGGAGCGTTGGGTCCTCGCTGAAATGCGCGAGCAGGCGCAACTCGATTTGCGAATAATCCGCCGACAGCAGCGTCCAACCCGGTTCGGCCACGAAGGCACGGCGAATCTGGCCACCCATCTCCGAGCGGATCGGAATGTTCTGCAGATTCGGATCGCTCGAACTCAGCCGACCGGTGGCGGCACCCGTCTGATTGAACGACGCATGTACACGCCCCGTTCGAGCATTGACCGCGGCGGGCAGAGCATCGACATACGTGCCTTTCAGCTTGGCGATTTTGCGTTGCTCTAATATCTTGCGAGGCAACTCGACGTTCGGGTGATCCGTCGCCGCCAGGGCTTCGAGCGTCTCGGAATCGGTGCTCGATTCGCCGCCGATGTTCGTCTTCTTGATCGGCTTGAAACCAAGCTGATTGAACAATACCTCGCGCATTTGCGGCACGGAGTTGATGTTGAACTGCCGACCCGCGGCGACGTATATCTCCGCCTCCAGTTTCGACAGCATCACGTCCATCTCGCCGCTCATCTTTGCGAGCAGTGGCACATCGAGCCGAACACCGATGGTCTCCATTTCGGCCAACACTTCGATGAGCGGAATCTCGAGGTCGTCGTAGAGAAACCAGCGCTCGCGTGATTCCTCCCCGGCTCGTCGCTTGAAACGCAAATCCTCCAACTGCGGTTCGAGTAGTTCGCACAATCGCCAGGCGACATCGGCGTCTTCGCCGGCATACTCGGCAACCTGCGCGACGGGAACGCGGTCCATCGTGATCGCGTGCTTGCCTTTGCCGAGCAATTCGCTCGTGGGAATCTTGCGATGCCCCAAATATTTCTCCGAGAGCAAATCAATCCCGTGGCTGCGCTCGCCGGCGTGAAGCAGATAGTCGGCCAGCATTGAATCGCCGACGACGTTTTGCACGCGGATGCCGTGACGCAGAAGCACCTTCCAATCGTACTTGATGTTCTGGTTGACCTTGGCAATCGCGGTATCTTCGAGAATCGGCTTGAGCACCGCCAGCGTCGCCTGCGGTTCGAGCGCCGTCTCGCCCGTGGGACCGCGCACGGCCACGTAGTACGCCTCACCGGTCTGCCAACAGAACGCCAGGCCGACGATATCGGCGCTAAGTTCGTCGAGCGAGGTCGTCTCCAGGTCAATCGCGAAACGCTTCTGCTCGCGCAACTTCACCAGGAAGTCGGCGAACCCCTCGGCGGTGTTGACGAGGTGATACGTGTGCGGCCAGGCGTTCGACGCGACGTTTTCGGGTGAGCTAGCGGTAGGCTCGTCGCTGTCGAAGAGGCCGCCCTGCACGATGCGCATCGGCCTTGTGTCGCCAACCGGTTCGGTCGGCGCATGTTTGATGCTCGCCTTCGCTTGGTGGGCGAAGCCGCGAAAGCCCCAGGCGGTGAATAGCTCGAATAGCTTGGCGCCGTCCCCCTCGCGCATCTTCCAGCCGTCCCAGTCGATCTTCACCGGCACATGGCGATCGAGCGTCACCAGCTTGCGGCTGCGTTCGAGATTCGGCAGAAACGCCTGGAGATTCTCCTCCTTCTTGCCCTTGAGATCATCGATATGGGCGATGAGGTTCTCGACCGTGCCATACTCTTGCAGGTACTTCGTTGCAGTCTTGGGACCAACACCTTCGACGCCGGGCACGTTGTCAACGGAGTCGCCGACGAGCGTTTGAAAATCAACGACTTGCTCGGGCCGAACGCCCCAATCTTCAAAGAGCGACGCGGCGTTGTACACAAACTGCTTGCGCAGGTTGAAGACGTGGATCTTGTCGCTGAGCAGCTGTCGGCAGTCTTTGTCGCTTGAGCAAATGAAGACATCCATGCCTTGTTTTGCGCCGGCGTCGGCAAGTGTTGCGATTAAGTCGTCGGCCTCGAAACCTTCCATCTTCACGACCGGGATACGCATTGCTTCGAGCATCTGCTCGATCATCGGCATTTGCAGATGGAGATCGTCGGGCATCGCTGCACGTTGGGCCTTGTATTCGGCGTACATTTCATCGCGGAACGTCTTGCCCGGCAGATCAAAGCAGACGACCAAGTGCGTTGGCGTGCGTTCCCTGCGGATGAACAGCATGTCCTTCGTGAATCCGAACACCGCATTCGTCGGCAACCCGGCGGGGCTGGTCATCTGCGGGATGGCGTGGAAGACCTGAAATATCAGCGAAAACGCATCGATCAAGTACAGTTTTTCCGGCGCTGGTATTGTCATGACATTCCAAGCAAGATCGATCGGATAACAAGGTCAAACCTGCGAGCATCTGTGGAAGCGCTTCGCGATTCAACATAATCCTCACCCGCGCATTCTAAGCACACCAGCACGAAGCCGCAAGCAAACTCACGCACCGATTCGCCCGCGTGCGGAAAAAAGATAGGATATTTTTGATAACGGGTAAGTCGCATGTCTTTTTCAATGTAGGGCCATTGTCGTGGAACAGTCACCGCTGATTGAGGTCAAGAAGGTTAAAGGCAAAGGACGAGGCGTTTTCGCGAAGAAACGAATCGCCAGAGGCGCGGTTATCGAGTGCGTGCCGATCGTTCTCGTTCCGCTCAAGGCGTTCGCCGGCGAGCGCAAAAACAAGTTTGTCAACACATATCTCTATGTTTGGGACGACGAGTACATGGCCATCTGCCTGGGTTATGGCTTGATGTACAACCACTCTTTCGAGGCGAACGCCAAGTACGTCTATGGCGCCAAACAGATGATCTATCGAGCAAAGCGTGTCATCGAACCCGGCGAGGAGATCACGATCAACTACAACTACTACCCGGGCAACTGCGACCCGTTGAGCTTTGAGATGGTGTGATGATGAGTGCCATTTACGGACCGGCAAGAGTCCGCATCCGAGGCTGAAGCGTAAGCGAGGCATTCAGGCTACCTCGCTTACGCTTCAGCCTCGGATGCGGACTCTTGCCGAGCCTATCGTCATTGACACATTCCTGCCGCTCGTGTTTTTTTATTGGATAGGTGATCGTCCATTTTTTCGTTCTGCGCGAGCTATCCATGACGCAATCGAACCGCTGCTCGGGGCCGCTATCGCGGCGTAATTTCCTGAAGATCGGCGGGCTTACACTCGGCGGGCTCGGTACCGCGGGCATTGTACCCTGGAGGGTCAACGCGACCGAACCGGGTGATCGCTCGCCGGACACTGCCGTCATTTTCATCTGGCTGCCGGGCGGGCCGCCGCACATGGAAATGTACGACATGAAGCCGGACGCCCCGGCGGAGTATCGCGGCGACTTTCGGCCTGTGCGAACGAACGTGCCAGGCATCGACGTCTGCGAACATCTGCCGATGCACACACGGATTGCGGATAAGTTCACGATCATCCGCTCGATCGCGCACAATTTCGCCGATCACGGCGGCGGGCACAAACGCTTCCTCACGGGTCGCGATCCCGTCTCGCCTGTCGGGTTCGTCAACGATCATCCGATGGTCGGCTCGATGGTCTACAAAGTCCGTGGCCAGCGTCCGGGCGGCGTGCCCAACTACATCAACGGCACCGACGGCGGACGCGAAAATATCGATACGTTCAGCTTCGGCAGCGCCTATCTCGGACCGTCCGTTCATCCGTTCACCTTCGGCGGCGATCCGACCGATCCGAACTTCCAGATTCGCAACCTACGCCCGACGCAATCCGACGAACGATTCGGCGAACGCCTGCAATTGCTACAACGCATCGAGCAAAACCAAAACGCCAACGATGTCAACGGCAGAATGGGCGCCATCGACACCTACCGCCGCCGGGCGCTGGACATGCTGACCACGGACGAGGCTCGCCGGGCGTTCGATCTGTCGCTCGAACCACGCCATGTGCGCGAACGCTACGGCATGCACCGCTATGGGCAACGAGCGCTACTGGCACGGCGATTGGTCGAGGCCGGCGCGAGTTTCGTGACGATGGTGATGGAGAATCCGTCGTTTCCGGGGCAATCGTTCCCGTCCGATGCGACGTACAACTGGGATTCGCATGCGGTCAACTGCCATATCTTCAACGACAGCCTGTACCGTTTTCCGATGTACGACCGTGCGGTGACGGCGTTGATTGAAGACTTGTACGATCGCGGGATGGATCGCCGGGTGTTGTTAATTGTGACGGGTGAGTTTGGCCGAACGCCGCGGATCACGTACTCCAACGACCGGCCAGGCCGTGATCATTGGCCGTCGGCGATGAGCTTGATCGTCTCCGGCGGCGGGATGCGCATGGGCCAGGTGATCGGTTCGACGAATGCGCGAGGCGAGCACCCGCGTGATCGGGCGATGACGCCGAACGACCTGTGGGCGACGATGTTTGCGCACCTGGGCATCGACCACAATCACACGTCGTTCCTCGACCACACCGGGCGCCCGATGCCGATCTTGCCCTACGGCACGCCGATTGCGGAGTTGGGATAGATCGTTAGTTCGATTAAATTCAAGCCCCTGGGTGAGGTACTCCGAACCCAGGGGATCAATCATCGTTGTGCGTTCATCCCAAGGGTTCGGAGTACCTCACCCGTGGGCTTGAGTTTCCCAATCAATCAACCCGCAACGACGCCCGAATCGCCTGAAAGACCGGCAACGCTTCGTCGAGGTCAAGATCGGTCGCCTGCCACATTGCCAGCACGGTTCCCGTCTCCGCATAGAAACACCGCGTGACGCACGTATTCGTGAAGTCGAGAGCGAAGAACTGAATGTCATGCCCCACCGCCGGTTGCCCAAGAATCGATTCGATGGCCTCCTCGGCTTCCAAACCTGGATAATCCGCTCGCAGCGCTTCGAGCACGGTTTTCGCGACGGTGCCCACTTCCGGCATCTCCGCGTCGAACGTCAGCACGAAAAACGCTGAGTTGAGACTCTGCACGGCAACGGTCCAGCCGTTGTCTGAATTCTCGCGTGTCAACGTCCAGTTTGATGGATACTGGAAGCGGACCCCATCCTCTTGAAACATTCGCGACATGGCTACTGTTAGACCCCACGCATGCAGAATCGACGATCGTCCGAGCCTGAGCGCCAGCGAAAGGCACCGGTTCCCTACGCTGGCGCTCAGGCTCGGACAAGGCGATAACTTACCATATCATTGTACACGGCAGGATCGATTTGTTCCGCACGGGCTGGCGAAGTTGAACCGCGTTCCCAATTGTCGCGACACCGCCGTGACAATTGGTTCATGGAGTGCGACCTCCAGTGTCGATGAAAGTCACACACCCCGATGTGCAACCTCGATCCACCAGGAACTTCTCCATGCCACGCTACCACTTTGTTCCGCTGTTTCTCTCCCTCATCGCCATCGCATCCTATGCAAACACAGGGCGTAGCCAAGAACTATCCGGCGGCGGCTGGCGCGGCACATGGCATGATGAAAACAAGGACCACACCGGTCCGTTGCGCGGCTGGTTCAAGCAGACTCACGACGGCCACTACCGCGTGGCCTTCACGGGAAAATATGCCAAGGTCGTCCCGTTCTTCTTTTCTACCAAGCTCAACGTCGTCGGACGCGACGGCGATCAGGTCATCCTCGGCGGGTCATCACGGCTGCCGTTGTTCGGACGCTTCAACTACAACGGCGCCGCGGACGGCAACAACTTCAACGCGCAATATGACTCACGCCTTTGGCGGGGATCGTTTCGCCTGACGCGGTAGGAGCAAAGGTGGGTATTACCGATTGTTACTTCGCTTTCGCCGATCGTTTCTCCATCGGCTCAACGGACGTCACATGCAAAAGGGAGCATATCCGGAATTCGCTTGGCACGCCCTCTTTATCAGCATCAATGCCAACAAGGATGTCGGTGCGGGTGAGCCATGCCATTTCCGGATGACGCACTTCATAGGCCAGGCCGCTCGACATAATGAGCCGAAACGGTTTAAAGGGTTGCGCTCGCAGTAGGTCGCGAAAGGTTTGAACAGTCATCTGCGTTCCTCCGATCGAGGCTCGGATTTGGTTCCATATTTCTTGTTTCAGCTTCCCGAGTTCACTCTGGACGACGCACTTCTTGGATGACACCACCGATGCGGAACATGCGGTGAAGATTTGAGAAGTAGAGCGGCCTCTGCCAAATCAATCCGCATTCCTCGACATAGCCTTGAATCTCGCGGCGATTGTAGGTTCGGCAGTGCCAAAGGCTGCTGCACAATGCGCCCGCGAAGGTGTCCTCCGTCGTCATGAGCAGCAGTTTACCGCCTGGCCTTAGCACGCGAGCGAATTCACGCAGCGCCGGCCGAGGGTCAGGAAGGTGCTCGATCACCCAACCGCACACCATCGCGTCGAAGAATTGGTCGGGGTACGGCAAGCGCGTGAGATCGGCGGAGACATAACTGATGCGATCGCTCTTCAGCCGGCGAGAGGCCCGAAGAAGCATCGACTGCGAAAGGTCGAACGCCGCGATGAATGCATCGGGGTCGGCGCGGCGGAGTATCTCCCGGCAGTAGCGACCGTCGCCGCAGCCCGCATCGAGAATGCGTTTGCAACCTCGCACATCAAACGCTTCCGGCTTGAAGACCTGGCCGGCGAGCAAAGCATGCCCGGTGAGGATGCCGGTTACGCGAGTGAGCTTGCCGGCGATGCCGTCGTAGTGATGCTTGATGAAGCTGCGGTATTCCGATGAATTCTTCCGGCGCATCTGGCCTGATTCGAGTGCCTTCTTTAAGGCAGAGGTGATCGGGTTCTTTGTCGCCGACACAGGCGACGGGACGGTTTGTTGGGAATTCATGGATGAAGCTCAAACGGCTATTCGGCGTTGGTAAACGAACCATTCCACAGATAACAATAGCACTGCCAGCAACAGAATCCACTTCCAAATCTCACGTGTTTGCATTTTTTCTTCATCCGTAGCGATTCGTTCCGTGCCGATGTGGATGGCTTCGCGCGGCTCGATGTTGCTTTCGTTAATATCCAGCAGGTTCACGGCAAATGCCCG
The DNA here is from genome assembly GCA_009697105.1 of Gemmataceae bacterium. GTDB lineage: Bacteria > Planctomycetota > Planctomycetia > Gemmatales > Gemmataceae > SIAQ01. The sequence goes on from SIAQ01000049.1 coordinate 25,858, forward strand.
AACGGGCTGCGCGACGGCCGCGCCGTCCTTGGCCGGCGCTGCTTTGTCGCCTGCTTGATAGCGATAAATGCCCGTTTTTTCGGTATCGGAAAATACAATTCCACTCCGTTCGCCGCGTGCCAGCTGCACCTTCTTATTCCCAGGCTGCGTCAGGTCGATCGCCCGGAACCCGGCCTCGGGTCGAAGCACGACGGGTTCGCCCGGAGCCACGCTTATCGCTCGCACCGAATCATCGACATTGCCCAGCGTGTACAGCACGTTCCGCAGGAACAGCGGGAAGCTCGTTTGCAACGGCCAATCGCTGACGAGTTCTTCCTTGTCGTTCATCAGCGCAAACGTCTGCACGAGATCGGAATGCGGCCCACGCGGCAAGGTGAACAACAGCGAGGCCTGATTGCTCGTCTCGATGACCCTCGCGATCGCCGGCAGGTTGCGCTTTTTCGCGTCACCATCGGGAAGGTCGAATTGCTCCGCTGCCTTCGCGTCGAGGTCCTTCTTCACGTCGAAGACAAACGCCTCATGTGTCCGCGCGTCCCAGATCGTGGTGATGTGCCGAAGCAGCGGGTGTTGCTGTTTGCTCGGCATCAACAGCGGGTTCTTCAATTTCTTGTCAGAGCGTCTCCACGGCGGCGGAACCTGGTCGATGAAATAGGTATTCGCGAGCGGCATGTCGGTCTCGTCGTCCGGCGCGCAGCGGTCGAAGATGACGAGGTCGGCATCGCCGCTGCGGGCGATCTTGCGGTACTTGTCGGTTGTCAGATCGCTGGCGGCGATGCGCTCAGCGTCGGCGATTTTGCGTGTCCCCTCCTGGTCGAAAAACGCATCGAGCACTGGGTTCGGTCGCCCGACGATCAGGATTTTCGCCTTTCGCGTCGTTCCCAGCGCGAGCCAGGCTTGATCGTCCAGAGGAAACGCATCGCCGACTTTTTCGAGGTAGGCGTGCAACGTCACATTCTGACGTGGGTCGATGGGCGGCAGCACGAATCGGCCATCGTTGGCACGCATCTCGCCGGGTTCATCGATTTCGTCGGAAGTATCCGTGCCTTCGGTGAATTTGCGTGCCGTCAGCCTGACCGTGCGCTGCAGCGGATAGGCGAGCCTGCCATCAATGTAGACATCGAGTTTGAGATTCGCCGTCGCCTCCTTGGCACGCAAGTTGGCGGCACGGACATAGGCGAAGAGTTGTTGCAATGATGCCAGTTGTCTCGCTAGCTCTTCGCGTTTTTTCTGCTCCTCTGGCGTCTTGGCTGGGCCTTCGATTTTGTCCTGTTGCATCGGACGGCGCAGCACGTTGAGGCCGACGATGGCGAGATTGTCGGTATCGCCGGGCGTTTCCCGTTTGCCGGCCATGCGATAGCGAAGATTGAGGTTGCCCAGCGCCGATGCATTGCCCGCGAGCCGAGCGTTAAGGCCGGCGAGTGTGGTTTCGGACAGTTTCGCGAATCGTCCGTCGGAATACAAGTGGACCTGCGTCTTCGTACCACGCGTTTGCACGAAGGTGCGCTTCTGATCCTCCAACACATCAGTCGGCTGCGACGCGGAATCCTCGGTCGAACGCACGGGGTTGGCCAAGCTCTCGGCCAATGCCAGTGCTTCCTCGATGCGGGTCGGGCGTTCGGTTGGCTTGATCGATTGCACTGCCGCCCGCAGTTTTTCCTTGTCGTTGGTGTAGGTTTGCAGCGTCGAGGCCTTCGAGTTGAAGACGAGCACCATGCCGACATCGCTGTCGGAGGCGGCATCGATTGCACGCAACGCCTCGCGCTTGGCCCATTCGAGGCGATTCGGCTCGACGTCGGTGGCGGACATGCTGGCGGAATTGTCGATCAGCAAGATGTAATGCTTGCCCGACCCAACCGCGCCATGGAAACGCAAACCGAGCACCGAATATATCAGGAATAGCAACGCACAAAGCTGAAGCACGAGCAGCACATTATTGCGGAGCCATTGAAACAGGGTGTTGACGTGCAGATCCTCAATGCTCTTCTTCCATAAAAACGTGCTGGGCACCTGCAATGGCTTGCGTTTGAGTTTGAGGAAATACAGAATCACCAGTACGATCGGCAGCAGCAACAGAAACAGTGCCGCCCATTCGTTGATGCGCAACTCGTAGCTGATGTCGAAGTTTTCCGCGAGCCATTTGTTGATCCAGCCGTCCAGGCCAACCAGCCGAAGCGCAACGAGGATGTAGCCCGGAATTGCGGATAGCGCCAGCACAACGAGCGCGGCCGGGAACCAGTGCTTTGCGATGGGGCCGATCATGCGCTTCATTTTGTCCCATCCTTTTGCCGCTTGCGGCTTAGCGCTCGCGTGGCGCCTTGCGAGCGCTAAGCCGCAAGCGGAAATCTTACCGCACCAACCCGCGTTGCCTCAGATACGTCAATACCAGCCGGTCGAACGGCATCTGGTTGCTCGTCATCAAATAGCTGATCCCGCGGCGATTGCAAAACTCCTGCAGCCCGGCCTGATACGAGGCGAGCGTTTGCTTGTAGCGTTTGATGAGCGGCGCGGAGACGCTGACCTCGGCTTCGTCCTCGTCTTCGATGTCGACCAGCTTCAGATCGCCTATAATACCCGGTTCCAATTCCTCTTGCGAGAGAATTTGGATCACGTAAATGTCGAATTGCCGAGCGACGAGGTAACGCAGTGCGTCCTCGTAGCCCGCCTTGTCCATCATGTCGCTCAGCAAGATCACGATGCCCTTGCCTGACGATTTCATGGTGAAGGTTCGCAGCGATTCGCGCAAATTACTAGGCCCGGCGGTTTCAAGTTTCTGCAGGAAGTCGAGAACTCGCCAAAGCGACTTGCGGCCGCGCACGGCAGGCAGCGATTGCGTGATCTTGTCGTTGAACGCGTGGATGACGACACGGTCCATGTTGACGAGGCCGACAAACGCCAGCGCGGCGGCGACCTGGCGAGCATAGTGGAGCTTGGACGGCGAGCCGAAATCCATCGAGAGACTGTTGTCGATCAGCACGTAGAAGTGCAGGTCTTCCTCTTCTTGAAACAATCGAATAAAGAGCCGATCGAGCCGAGCGAAGATGTTCCAGTCGAGGAAGCGGAGATCGTCGCCTTTGACGTAGTTGCGATAGTCGGCGAATTCGACCGATTGGCCTTTGCGTTTGCTGCGGCGTTCGCCTTTGACGGCCCCGGTGAATATTTTGCGCGACACAAGTTCGAGCTGTTCCAGCCGATGCAGGAACTGCGGATCGAGCAACGTCGGCGTGGCGGTGTCGGGCATGAGTGAACCTCGGCGAATCGGGCGACGATCATCAAGCCATTTGCAATCATATCAGAACCACGCACGAAGTAAGTGGTTTGGACACACACTGATTGCAAGTTCAAACCACCTACTTCGTGCGTGGCTCCGACATCGTCGCAATAAGATCGTTCTCATCGCCTTGTGCAAAATCGCGGCAATTATCAAGAACTCAGTACTTGCGATTCGGACGGGCGTGATTATTCGCCGTTTTCTCAATACCTCGACTTCAAATAAATATTTGCTTGCAAGTTTATCGAGAGCAGCAATAGCCGGCGTAGGTCCGCCCGCTTCCATATCCTGCCGGCTTTGTCGCGAAATCCCAGCAGCTCTGCTTTGTCTGGCAATTCCAACGACCTTGTACGTTTGAGTTCGCCGAGTGAATGGAGAGCGTTCAAAGGACCAATCATTATCAAAGTCCTCGCACCAAATTCGGACCCCTAATGATTTTAGCGAATTCCAGGTCATTCTCCCAATCCGTTGACGTCCGCTCGCATTCCTGGTTAAATGGTTGCATGGCCCGACGCGCTCCTTTTTCAGCGGATGCGGTTCGCTATGAATGAGGAAACACCCAAATCGACTGCCCCCATGAGCCGCATCGGCAAATACGAAATCCTTGAACACATCGCCACGGGCGGAATGGGCATCGTTTACAAGGCACGCGATCTCAAGCTCGATCGAATTGTCGCACTGAAGCTTCTCCCGGCCGATCTCGCAAAACAAAAAAACACGCTTATTCGTTTCGATCGTGAAGCCAAGGCGGCGGCGCATCTCACGCACGAGAACATCGTCGCCATCTATGACGTTGACGAGGAAGCGGGCACGCACTTCATCGCTTTCGAATTCATCGAAGGCACCGATCTCCAGGACTACATCAACCGCAAATGCCGGCTCGATCCCGAAGAAGCTCGCCAGCTCATGATTCAGGCGGCCCGAGCCTTGGAGCATGCCCACGCACAGGGCATCGTACACCGCGACATCAAACCCTCGAATTTCTTGCTCTTGCAAAAAGATCATCGCATGGTCATCAAGCTCTCCGATTTCGGTCTGGCGATTCGCAACGACAGCAGCGAAGAGTACCGCATCACGCGCGACAATTCGACCCTCGGCACCGTGGACTACATATCGCCTGAGCAAGCACGCGACAGCCGGGCAGCCGATATTCGCAGCGACATCTATTCGCTCGGCTGTACCTACTTTCATGCGCTGGCGGGCGTCGCGCCATTTGCTCGCGGCTCGATGCCTGAGCGGCTCATGCATCACCTGCAATCGGCACCGCCGGACGTTCGGAAGTATAACAAGGCCGTGCCGGAGGCGATCGTCGCGATCTTGCAGCGGATGCTAGCTAAAAAACCGGAGGACCGCTATCAAACGCCGACGGAGTTGCTCAACGATCTCGAAAACCCCGATAACGCGATTGGCGACAAACGCGGTTTGTCCATAGGCAAACTCGATGTCGCGGCCCAACGCCGAGCAAAGAATGAGCTGACCCAAATCGTTGAAAAGAACGAGTCGGAAATCCCGCCGGAGGAGCCGCAGCAAGTGAAAACGCTGCGGGCGAAAAAGGCCTCGACGGACGAGGCCGTAACCGACGCGGCACCCACCGAGAAACCGACGCCTCGCGCGGAGCGCAAGGACAAAGCGAAACGCCAAACCGAGAGCGAGGCTGCACGCCGCGATAGGCCGCAATCCGCCGGTATAGGTGCACAGGCCTGGCTGCTTGGCGCCGGCGCCGCCATCTGTCTGCTGGTGGCGGTGATGGTTGCCGCGATGCTATTGGGCGGCAGGCAGTCCCAGAATGCCAAGAAGGCCAAAGATGACCAACCGCCCGATAATCCGCCACCGGCCCTGGTCGAGAAACCACCCCAGAAGGCAATCGAAACGCCCAAGGTTGTGATCGATACGTCGCCGCGGAAGATGACGGTGATCGGACCCGATTTTCCAATCATAGATCGCAAACCCGATAGGAGTGAGCGCGATGCGATCAACAAACAATACGCCGGCCCGTTTGAAGCGTTCCCGGCTATGCCCAAAGATGCCCGCATCGTGAAGGTCTCCCGCCTCGCATCAACGAGCGAAAGCGTCTTTCGGACCTTGGCCGACGCTCTCAACGACACCAAGCCGGGCAAAGTCAATGTCATCGAAATTCACGACGATGGCCCGATTCACATCAAGTCCCTGCCAGCTCTTACCAAGCGTACGATTTGGCTGCGGCCCGGCGACGGATTCCGCCCATTGCTCGTCTGGAACAGCCCACAGCGCGCGATAGACGCAGAGTCGCCGCCGAATCTGTTCACGCTCACGGACGGCAAGCTCATCGTCGAACGACTGGATTTCACGATGCAATCCTCAGGCGATCTGTCAGCGACGATCTTCCGCCTGCCCGGAACCGACGCCTATCTGCGTGACGCCACGTTCGCGATCGCCGGTTCTTCGATACGCGGCGTCACGCTCGTTCGACGTGATCCGCCCAAGGAAAAGCCCGACGACAAACGCACACAGACCTGGCTTCAGCATTGCACGATCCGCGGTTCGGATGTCGTCCTGTTTGATTTCGCTGAATCGCCGGGCGACGTGCTCGTTTCGGACAGTTTTTTCGCCGGCTATCAACATCCCGTGATTCGCCTGCGTTCGCGCGACGGCTGTGCGTTCGGCTTTCGCTTTATCCGCTCGACCGTCGTCACCGGGCATAGCTGGCTACGCTGGGCGCCCTCGCTCGGCAAACGCGCAAATCCCGAGATCGACGTGCGCTTGCTCGACACCATCCTGAGCCGAGATGATACGACGACGGCCCAGGGCGATCTCCTGCAACTCGGCGAGGCGATCGATCTATCCAAGATAAGCTGGCAGGCGGACAACGCTGTGTACGCCGGCTGGAAGAATTTACTTTCATCGCGGCTCAAGACGCTCTCGTCGTTGGAATTGGACGCCTGGCGGTCACAGTGGAAATTGGCAGCCGGCGATCGCTCGCTGGCGGAGACTTGGCCGACCAGCCCACCACCGGATATCCACTTGGTGCCATTGGACATTTTTGTCCCACGTCCGGACCCAAATGGGGATCCGGTGGCGTTCGCCGCGTTGACTTCGCCCTCGGCAGTTGGCTGCGTGATCGGCCATCTGCCGCCGAGCCCAGAGCATAGCCTCGTGCGCGCATTCGCCGCCGAGACGATGCCGATCATCACGCAGAGCGAGCCCAATCCACCGGCAATCGAATCGCCGAATGATGGTCTCTATCACGGCGAACAGCTCGATCTCACTAAAGTCGATCTCGGCGCTCACCTCACTGCGATGTTCAAACAGGACGGCTTCCGTCCAGCGCCTCGCATTGTCATGCATCTCACCGGCCGCGGCATCTGCCAAACCAGCCCACTCATCGCAGTCAACGTGCCAAACCTTGTCTTGGTTTTCGAGCCGACCAAGGAGACAAAGGACGTTCTCGTGCTGGAAGCCAAACCTAAAGTGCTGATCCAGCAGTCGCCGATGTTCGAGATCACCGGCGGGAATCTTGAACTCTTCGGCTGCCGCGTCCGCATCAATCCCGCGTCAACCGTTCCCGCCATCGTGCAAGTTCAACAGGGCCATCTGACGCTGACACGCTGCCATCTCGAAGGCCCGCTAACCAAAGCTGAGACGTTCCATTATCTCATCGGCATGAACACCCAAGGCTCGATTCCGGGCACCCTCACTCTGCGCGATAGCTATCTCGTTGCCGCGAAAACAATGCTGCAACTCAACAATCAAACGCAACTGCGGGCACGCGGAAACGTCTTCATCGCGCTTGGCGACGCCATCGTCTTCGATCAGGCGGCTCCCACGACGAAACTCGTTCATGCGCTCGACCACAACACGTTTGCCCTGAAACATAATCTCGTCGTCGTTAAACACAAGAGCAGCGGAAAACTCGACGGCGATTCGTCGTTCTTCGCCCATAGCAACGTGTTTCTTGCACCGTTCGCCGACGACGCCGAGAAACCAATACTCCTGCACGGCGTCGAGCCTTTCGCTTCGCGCGGCCGATGGCATTGGCAAGGCTGGCATAACGTCTACGACGGCCGGTTGCATGCATTCTTCGCGGGCTTCGAGGCCAAACCCGCTGCACGCCAGCAACTCAACGACTGGCGAACCGCATGGGGGCCGACAGCCGAGCAGGCATCGCTTTCCTATGACATGAATGTGACGACGAAGCTCATCGGCCTCGATGTGTCCACGCATCCGGATATGTTGCGGCAACTCGATCGCTTGGTGCTGCCCAAAACGTTGCGTGGCGATCTGACCCAGGCGCCGCCGGGGGCTGACCTTTTCACTGTCGGAATTTTGAGAAAGAAGGGATGACCGGATCGGTTGCGCAAATTATTACGTTACGATCCGGTCGCAATGCATGCGTTTCGCACTCCTCGGTGAACATCCGGACGGATTGGATTTGGCGCGAGCACTCGTCGCGACAGGCAGCCATCATTTGCGTGCCTTCGCTGGCACGCGCACGGGCCAAGGCCAGGTCGAGTCACTTGGCACGATCATCTACTATCGCGATTTGGAAGAGGTGCTGGCGGACCCCGACATCGACGCGGTTATCGTGGCCACGCCGATTGCGCAACGTCCTGCTCACCTTCGCCGAGCGCTGCAATCGGAACGCCATGTGTTCTGTGTGCATCCCGCCGATCCGTCGCCGGACGTTGCGTATGAGGCAGCCATGATCCAGGCCGACACGAATCGCGTGCTGCTGCCAATGCTGCCGATGGCTCTACACCCGGCCATGGCGCGATTCACGGAATTGATGCAAGCAACCGTGGCGGCGCAGGTTCTCGAATTGGAGATCGCATCCAGCGAGGAAGTGCTTCAGAACACAGGCGGCGTCAATCCAAAACCGAGCCTGCCTGGTTGGGACGTGCTTCGTCGGGTCGGCGGCGAGGTGGACGCAGTCTACGTGCAGACGGGGAAATCGGCATTCGCGAAAGGCGAACCGCTATTGCTTTCCGGCAGGTTTCTGAGCGGGCTGCTCTTCCGTGCCACGCTGCTGCCGAGCCAGGCCGCGCAACATTGGCGTATCGCGCTGGTGACGCCGACGGCTCGCATCACGCTTGATTTTCCCGATGGTTGGCCCGGCCCCGCGCGGCTGAATTTCGTTGACGCCGCCGGCCAATCGCAAACGGAAACGTGGCCTGCGCATCATCCATGGGAGGCGCTGATCCGCCGATTCGAGGAAGCGGTCGAGACATCCCGCAGACGAATACCGCGACCCGGCCAAATCGACACCGCATGCCTGACGAACCCGATATCCACGTTAGGTTGGCAGGACGAGCTGCGTGCCCTGGAACTCGACGACGCCGCCCGCCGTTGCGTCGTCTATGGCCGCGTCGGCACGCTCGACCATCAAGAGGCAACCGAGGAGGCGAGCTTCAAAGGCACGATGACGCTCGTCGGTTGCAGCCTGATCTGGCTCACCGTCGTCGTGTTGATCCTGTCCACTTGGCAACCCTGGCTGGCCTGGGCCATCCTGCCGCTGTTCGCCGTCTTCCTTGTGATGCAAACGCTACGGTGGATCATCCCGTCGCAGCGGTAAGGTATGCCGTTTGCAGCTTAGCGCTCGAATAATCCGACCCGAGCGCTAAACCGCCAGCGGAAGCCGAGAACGAAAAAAGGCCGATCCGCGCCATCCTTGGCGGGTGATCGGCCTTTCTTCTGGTCGGCGTCCTTGCCTGACCATCCTGCCATGGCGGGCAGGATCGCACCTCTGTCCTTACGGACAGTAGGCGGCCGCCAGGGAACCGTCCTTGCTACCTGGCAAGCCTATTGCTGCGCGAAAGATGAATGATCCTTCTCCGAGAAGTCCTATCTCACTAGGCCCATTCCTTGGCCTGCGAGAAGGACCATTCATCCATCCGCGCAGCGGAAGTCTGCATCAGCGCGCACGAGGCACGCAGTGATTCTTGCTTTGTTTCAAACCGACACTTCAATGATGCTTGTGCTTGGAGAAAGACGAGGCTCACGGACTACCGCGCGGCCTGCCCGAATGCTTGGCTCGGCGACGATCCGACGACTGCTTGAATAAATCCACCACGATGAAATCACGACGAGGTGTCGCGCCTGCAGTGTAATAAATCGTCCAAGAAATTCTACAGCCAATTACGTTTGCAGCTGGCATTGTTGATGAAAGAGAGAATAACGACTTTTCCAGTCCTGTCAACCCTGATTCGATGAAATCGTCAGGTCAAAAAGGGCTCGCCGCGCGCAACTCGTTGGCAATACTTCACCAACGTAAAATAAAATTCTCACGAACCGCCCACCGGCGATGATGCACGCATGTTTACAGGCCGGACTCAGGGCGAATGCTCTTTAAAGCCCACGGATCCAGGCAGACCGGCGAAGGCACTTGCAGCGTGTTATGCAAAGGTGCCTGAAGGAAAGTCGCTCTAGAAATAATCACCTATTCCAACTCTTGGCCCTTTCTCGTCTTGAAATTAATACGACAGCGCTACTTGATCTCTATCTTGGTATACAACAAGGGAGTTCGGCAAGGTTGATTCCGAGTCCAATGATTCGCTGATGGCGGGTCACGGTATGGCAACGGCGAGCGGTGGCGTTCTGGTGTTGGTCCTGGAGCAGCTT
>SIAQ01000050.1 GCA_009697105.1 Gemmataceae bacterium
TCAAATTCGCCGAGATAATCGGCGAGTTGAGGACCAAGCGAAAGTATTTGATCGAGGGTCATCCGTAACTCCTTGCAAACGTCCGCGGTTTAAGGAGTTACAGTGTACCATAACTGACAGCTGCAATGCAAGTAGCGCTGTCGTACTACAAGCCGCTCCCGAAAGGCAGCGCCTGCATGGAGGATTCGCTCAACGGCACCCGGGAAGGTTGGCCAGCACCAGGTCCCGACGCGATCCAATATCTGGCGGGCAAAGGCATCCGCTGTGTCGCCACTGACGCGCCAAGTCTAGGCGGCGCCGACCCGAAGCATGCCCTCTGGACCTACTGGATGCTCGGAACCAACGGCATGGTCGGCGTCGAGTTCCTGACCAACCTCAGCAACTTGCCGACGGGCGGTTATTTCATGTTCGCCGCGGGCAAGATAAAAGGTTGCTACGGTGGCCCGGGCCGGGCGATTGCACTGTATTGATTTAAGCTATACTTCCAGCGGATGAATTTGTCCGGTCAGAGCCTGAGCGCCAGCGAAGGGCAACGTTTCGGCGGCCCTTCGCTGGCGCTCAGGCTCTGAAAATGCGACATTCTCAACCCCCAGCAGTATAGGTTCGGATCCGATAAATTGAGCCAACGGCAGTATTTGCATGGCTGATAGCTAAAGCGTAAGGAGAACCTTGAACAACGTCATCCTGGTCACCGGCGGCAGCGGGTTCATCGGCACTTGGGTTCTGCGCGAACTCCTGGCTCGCGATCTATCGCCGGTGGTTTTTGACGTGGCGGAGAATCGTGAGCGGTGGCGGCGAATTCTCGGCGCCGATGTATCGCGCGTCGTGTTCGCACAAGGAAGCTTACTCGATCGCGAACGCTTGCACCAGGCTTGCGACAAGCATCGCGTCACGCATTTTATTCACCTCGCCGCGCTACTTACTCCGGCGTGCCAGCGGGATCCCTGGGCCGGCTGCGAGGTCAACGTTCTTGCCGGTATCGCATTGTTCGAGGAAGCTCGTCGATTGGCGGGGCAGATTCGCGGGTTCTCCTACGCCAGCAGTCTTGGCATCTTCGGCCCCGAACCTGATGATGTTAGCACCTACGCGCCAAGCCTCGGCAATCAGCCGCCGAACTTTTATGGTGCGTTCAAGAAAGCGTTCGAGATGATTGCCGAGCAGTATTGGCGCCACTTCGGCATCGCATCGATCGGTGTCAGACCGCACGTCGTCTACGGCCCGGATCGCGATCAGGGCCTGACGGCTGGCCCTTCGCTGGCAGCCCGTGCCACCGCGTACGGCGAACCGTTCACGATCAACTATACTGGGAAGGCGGGATACGATTACGTTGAAGATGTGGCCAAGGCGTTCGTCCGCACTGCTTTGGAAACGCCGCGCGGAGCGAACATAGTTGACCTGCCGAGCGAATTGGCCACGGTCGAGGAGATCGTTGCCGCCATCAAAATGGTCGTCCCCAATGCGACGCTGCGAATCGACGGCCCGCCGATCCCGTCCAATGTGCCGCCGCGACTGCGCTTGATCGACACGCTATTTCCCGATTGGCAGGCGACATCCTTGCGCGAGGGCATGCGAAAGACCATCGATTTCTATCGATCGCGATAACTCTCAAAAATCCCGCGTATATCCCGCCGTCCAGCCGCCGTCGACGGTCAAGATGTGGCCCGTCATGTAGCTGTTCTCCGGATCGGCCAAGAACAACGCGGCAACGGCGATCTCGTCGGTCGTGGCAGGGCGACCGAGTGGGACGTGGTCGAGCATCCGTTGCACGTTGTCGCGAAACTTGCCGCCTTCCGCATAGAAGAGTTGCTTCGTTCCTTCGGTGAGCGTCGAGCCAGGGGCGATGCCGTTGACGAGGATGCCGTCGGGGCCGAGTTCCAGCGCCATGGCCTTCGTCAAATTCACGACACCCGCCTTGGCCGCCACGAAGGCGCATTGCAAGCGCAAAGGCACCAGGCCAACGATCGACGCGATGTTCATGATGCGGCCGGCCTTCTGCTTTTTCATCACTCGGGCGGCAAATCGGCTCACCTCGTACAAGCCCGTCAGATCGACGCTTAGCAGGCGATCCCATTCTTCACGCGGAAATTGATCGATCGTGACGCGATGCGCGAACGTATTGACGCCGGCGTTGTTGACGAGAATATCGAGCCGGCCAAACTCCGCGACGATTTTGCCGATCACCGCTTCAACCTCGTCGGCACGGGTGACATCCATACGCCATCCCACTGCGCTGGCGGATCGCGCTGCCGCTGCTTCCGTCGCGGCAAGGTCGAGATCGGTGTAGACGACGCGGCTGCCGTTAGCCGCGAGGCGATCCGCGATCGCCTGGCCGATGCCGCGGGCGGCGCCGGTGACCAGACTCACTTTGTTCGTCAAATCGCATTTCATGATGCACCTCGATCGGATTCATCGTTTTCGGGAATGATCGTTTAGCCGCGACGCGCCAGCGGAGCGCGGGATACGAATCGCGCTCCGCTGGCGCGTCGCGGCTAAACCTGTCTCGCCACGGCGGCGTTCAACGTTTGCAGAAACTTCGCTGCCGGCGCCCCATCGACGATGCGGTGGTCGAACGTCAGACTCAGCGTCACCTGATCGCGGATGACGATCTGGTCATCGACTACGACAGGACACCGCCGAATGCGGCCGATGCCGAGGATGGCGCATTCGGGATAATTGATGATCGGCGTGAATGCATCAATACCGAAAGCGCCCAGCGACGTGACGGTGAAGGTGCCGCCTTGCAATTCGCTCGCGGAGAGTTTGCGCTGGCGTGCCCGTTCGATGAGGTCACGCGAGTGATTCGCAAGGTCCATCAGGCTAAGCCGAGTGACATTGCGAACGACGGGGACCAAGAGGCCAGCGTCCGTGTCGACAGCGATGCCGATGTGAATGCCATCGGGTGATATGATGCGATCGTTCTCCCAGCGAGCGTTGAGAGTGGGATGTTTTTCAAGGGCGCTCGCGGCAAGTTTTACGAAGAGATCGGTGTAGGAAGGAATGAGGCCGCCGCCGACTTTCGATTGTTCACGCAGTCTGACGAGGTTGGTGGCGTCAATCGTCGTCATCAGCGTGACGGGAGCCGTAGAGCGATGGCTGGCCAACATCCGTTCGGCGATGATTCGACGTGTCGAACTGACGGGAGTTGTTGGAGCCAGGGCGAGAACATCGCGTTCACGGATACGGCCGGACTGCCCGCTAGCCTTGGCATTTCGCCAATCGATGCCCAACCGTTCCGCAGTGCGTCGTGCGCGCGGCGAACTAGCCGACTTGGGAATTGCCGATTGCCGATTGCCGATTGCCGATAGCGGAGGAGTGATCGTTGACGGCGGCGCGTCGATGACTGCAATCTGCAATCTGCAATCTGCAATCTGCAATCTGCAATTCCCTACTTCGCCTGCTTGCAGCACAAACCCGATGACGGCGCCCACGAGCACGACATCGCCCTGGCGCGGGCCATCGGCGGGAATGTGGAGGATGCCGTCGTCAACGGCTTCGATGTCCTCGGTGGCTTTCTCACTCTCCAGAGAAAAGAGCGCATCGCCGGCGTGAACCGGTGCGCCCTCGGCTTTGAGCCAGCCGACAAATACCCCCTGCTCCATGGTCCAGCCACGCCGGGGAACGGTAATCGGGATCGCCATGATTGGAGCCTTATTCTGCGACAAGATCGCGGATTGCCTGGATGATCGCGTCCACATTCGGAACAACGGCGCTTTCCAGTGTTGGACTATACGGCGTCGGCGTGTGCAGGCCATTCAGTCGGCGAATCGGAGCGTCGAGATCGTCGAAGCTGCGATCGCTGATCTGGGCGGCGATCTCGGCGCCGATGCCGAAGGGCGCGAACGCTTCATCGATAATCAAGAGTCGGCCCGTCTTCTGAACTGAGCGAGCGATGGTGTCGGCATCGAGCGGCGCCACGGTGCGCGGATCGATCAATTCGACCGAGATGCCTTCCTTGGCCAATGTCTCGCAAGCCTTTAGCGTGTGCTGCACCATGAGGGCGAGAGCGACCACGGTGACATCCTTCCCCTCACGAACCACGGACGCCTGGCCAAAGGGAATTTCGTAGTCGCCTTCCGGCACCTGGCCTTTCAGCCCCATCAACTCGCGATGCTCCAGAAAGAGGATGGGATCGTCGCATCGGAGCGCGTGGTGTAGCAATCCCTTGGCGTCGTACGGCGTCGAGGGGACGACGACGCGCAGGCCGGGGAAATGAGCGTACATCGGGTAGTAGTTGCCGGAGTGATGCGTCGCCGCCGAGTGGCCGATACCGATGCAGCCACGCAACAGGATTGGCATTTTGATGCGGCCGGCGCTCATGTACTGAATCTTGGCGATTTGATTGATGATCTCGCCGACGCCGTCGAGGACGAAGTCGGCGAACATGAAGTCGATGATAGGCCGACTGCCCGTCATGGCCGCACCGCCGCCGAGACCGACGAAGCCGCGTTCGGCGATTGGCGTATCGCAGAGTCGCTCGGGGCCGTGGATGTCGTAGAGCCCGGCGGTGGTCCTGAAGTTGCCGCCACGCTTGCCGATGCCTTCACCTAATACGAAGATTTTCGGATTGTTCGCCATCTCGTGAGTCAATGCTTCGAGAGTGGCTTGCATATAGGTGACTTCGCGGCCGGCGCTGGAGAGAGGCGCGACGGCTTTGCGAGGTGGTTCGGCGTAGATGTGCGTCGCTGCCGAGGCGGATTCGGGCCAAGGCGCCGCTTCGGCTGCTCGGTGGGCCGATTCAACATCGGCTGCAACTTGCGTTTCGATGTCCGTCAGTTCTTGCTTGCTGGCGCAGGCGGTGTTGAGGAGGTGTGTTCGCAGCCGCAGGATCGGGCAGCGGGCCTTCCACGCTTCGACATCTTCGCGTGTGCGGTACCCGAAATCGCTCATGCCTTCCGCATGGGCCCGTGTGCGATAGGTGCGACACTCGAGTAACGTCGGGCCGCCGCCCTGGCGAGCTCGCTGCACCGCTTCCTCGGCCGCCGCGGTGATCGCCAGCACATCGTTGCCGTCGAGGTCGACGCCCGGCATGCCATAGCTCGCGGCCCGGCTGGCGACGGTCGGATTGCCGGCGGCGTAGCGGAAGGGTACCTCCGTTGCGAATTCGTTGTTCTCGCAGATGAATATCGCCGGCAGCTTCCAGATGCTTGCCAGGTTCAGGCCTTCGTGAAAGGCTCCGTTGTTCACCGCGCCGTCGCCGAAAAACGCCACCCCGACACCTTCGGTTTTCATGAGTTTGAAGCTATATCCCGCGCCGGCAGCCTGAAGAATGCACGGCCCGACGATGCCGCTCGTGCCCATCATGCCGACTTCCGGCGAGAACAAGTGCATACTGCCGCCTCGACCGCGCGAACATCCGGTCGCCCGTCCGTAAAGCTCAGCAATCAGTTGTTCGGGCGGCACCCCTTTCGCCAGCGCATGCCCGTGTCCGCGATGCGTGCTGAAGACGGCATCATCGGTTCGCAGGTGTGCACAGACGCCGACGGCAATCGCCTCCTGCCCAACGTACGTGTGGCAGGCGCCGTGAATCAAGCCACGCTGATGCGACTTGGCAAGCTGCTCCTCGCAACGGCGGATAACGAGCATCTTGCGGTACAAATTCAGTAGGCGATCTTTGGGCATGGGGTTCGATGGCATGGGATTCTCGATTGGGAACCAAGGGTTGTTAGCCCGAATCGCAAGTTTTGGAGTTGCGCATTTCTTGCACCGAAGGCGCCGCAACAAATTAGCCCAGGGCAACGCTCTGGGGAAACGGGCCACCGCCGGACGAAGCCCTGATTAGGGCGCAACAAACGGACGCCTCGGCTATTGTACTGCCCTTTCAGGGCAATGTTCCTTGGTTGATGCTCAAACCCAGGGCGTTGCCCTGGGCTGATTTGTTACGGCACCTTCGGTGCGAATGCAAAAAAAAACGCAACTTCAATAAGCGCAAGCGAGGGAAGGATGCTTTCCCTCGCTTGCGCTTCGGGCTAATATAGCTATTCCGTTTCGCACGGTCACGTCGTGACGCCATTGACGACGCTCGGCAGCGGTTCCCCGCGCAGCCCCATTGCCACCAAACCCGCGGCGGATTCACGCAGCATTCTGACGGCTCGTACGCTAGTTGACGCAACGTGCGACGAAACGATGACATTGGGCATCTGAAGCAGCGGATGGCCGGGCGGAATCGGCTCGGGATCGCACACGTCGAGCGCGGCTCCAGCAAGCTGCTTGCTCTGCAGCGCCGCCACCAGCGCGTTGGTATCCACCAGGTCCCCGCGTGCTAAATTGATGAGGATCGCACCGCTTTTCATCTTCGCGAATCCCGCATCGTTCAGCATCCGCCGAGTTTGGGCCGTGGAGGGGCAATGCAATGTTACGACGTCGCTTTGCGTGAGCAGGTCATCAAACGACGACGCAACCAACGCACCGGCGGATTTGATCTCCTGCGCGTCCACAACCGGATCGAAGACGCGAACCACGCCGCGAAACGCGCGTAGCCGACGAACGACTTCGCGGCCAATGCGCCCGAAGCCGACAACGCCGACTGTCAGGTCGCGCAGCGTCTTCATTTCCGCAAGCGGCACCGCCAGGCCCCACTGGCCGCCGCGAACACGAACGCAATTCGACGTCACCTGTCGCGTGAGACCAAGAATGAATGCCAGCGTATGGTCGGCAACTTCGTTGATGCAATAGTCCGGGACGTTGCAGACGGGGATGCCACGCGCCTTCGCCGCCTCAAGATCAACGTTATCGACGCCGATTCCGTAGCGGACGATCACGCGAACCTTCTTCATGGCAGCGATTACCTGGGCGTTCACCGGGCTGAATTGCGTGAGCACCGCATCGGCGTCGGCAACCAACGGCAGAAGCTGCTCGACGGTCTTGCATTGGTGCGAGGTGACTACCATGCCGAACGGTTCGAGGATTTGCTGTTCGATGTCGAGTGGAGCAAACGAATGATCGGTCACGAGAACTTTCAGCATAAGTCGGCTTTCCATGAAATTCGCAATTGAGGCATGAATATCGATCCGGGCGTCTTGGTTCCCTTTCCGCCAATTGAAGTCTTGGCGGAAATCGGACTGGGAGATTATCTAGGAATCGTCGGAGCAATTAGCAAGTTGTAACCCTGCCCCAAGACACGAATTCGATCGGCCTCGCAATTTCTTCACCACGGAAGAGATAGGAAAAAACCAACAATTAGCGTCGTGCTGCGTAGGGCAACTCTAACGCTTGCTCGCGGGGCGTTTGCAGTTGGGCTCTTGATGCACCTGCCAGACCGCCTCTCCTTACTCCAGTGAATCGATTTTGTTCAAAGGCGTTTGTTGCTTGGCCAGTTCCCAATCAGGACGCGGTCAATGGTTGAACAAAAACTGCCGACTGTTGAGCAAAGCCCAGAAAAGGTCCTCTGCACCCTGGGCTCGGTTGTCGCTCTGGTTCAGGTATTGTCGAGCGAGGGCAACTTCGGCGGCGGTGGCCGGGCGGCTGAGGGCGTGCAGATAGAGATTGTCGATGAGAAGATTGTCATCCAGCTTCGCGTTGAGAAGGCGGTCGACGGTGCCGCCGTCGGCACGCAGGCGTTTTATCATGGTGGTGCCGTTCATGAGGTGCAGAATCTGAGGCAGGGTGGGCGTGTCGGAGCGTTCGCACGAACAGACGCTCTTGCGCGGCGGCTGGCCAAAGGTTTTTAGGAAATAGGAGCCAGTGTGAATGGTGGGAACCTGGGCTGCGCGATAACCGGCCGGTATAGCGCGGAATTCTTCCTCGATGCCGGTGGCCTGCGTTAGTCCGTCCAGGAGTTGCTCGGCGCTGAGCCGGCGCAACATGGCGTGGGAGAAGTAGGTCTGATCCGTCCCATTGGTTGCGTTGGGTTTGGAACTGGCCTGGTACGTTCGCGATTTGAGAATGGTGCCGACCAGGAGCTTGAAATCGTAGCCGTTAGCGATGAAGTCCTCGGCCAGCGCCGCCAGGAGCGGTTCGTTGACCGGCGGGTTGCTGAAGCGAAAGTCGTCGACCGGTTCGACGATGCCGCGGCCAAGCAGCTTTCCCCAGACGCGGTTGACGAGTGCGCGGGCGGTCCAGTGCTTGGCGGGGCCGAGCATCCAGTCGGCCAGGGCGATGCGGCGATCACGCACGCCATCTCCCATTTCGGAGGCCAGGCGATCCGCGGGAGGCCAGTTCACCTCGCTGCCGTCGAGGAAGCGCAGGCGGACTTGTTTGGTTTTTTCCGGTTCCAGGTACACTTGCCCCTCGGCGTAATAATCCTGTCCGTCCTTTCGGGCTACTTGATAGAAAAAAGTCGAGAGGGAGTTGTAATCGCGTTGCGTCCAGCGATCGAAGGGATGATCGTGACACTGGGCGCATTCGAGACGCGTGCCCAGGAAAATCTGGGCGATGGCCTCGGCCTTTTCGTGTGGCTGGCGGAAAACGTGCGACAGCGCCGCCGGCGGGTTGGCAAGCTGGCTGCCCCGCGCGGTCAGGAACGCACGCACAAATTGATCGTACGGCATGTTGTCCTCGATCGACTTGCGCAGCCAACGGCTGAGCGCCCAGACTCCTTTGGGGTACATGACACCCGGTGTTTCATCCGCTCGCAGGAGATCGAGCCAGTGCAGCGTCCACACGTCCGCGAATTCCGGGCGATCGAGCAACTCAGCAATTTTGCGAGCGCGCTTGTCGGGACGCTTGTCGGCCAGGAACCCGCGCACCTCGGCCGGAGTTGGCGGCAGCCCGACCGTGTCGAAGCTGACACGCCGTAAGAACTCGGTATCGCTTGCCAACTCCGACGGCAGCACCTGAACGGCCTTCAGCTTGGCAAAGACATGCGTATCGATGAAGTTGTGGCCCGATGGACTGCTCCACGCGAAGTCGGGCCGGGCATGGATCACCGAGATTCGGCAGAGCGCTTTTTGCCCCAGGAAGCGCACCAGCACCGGAGCTTCGCCGACATCCTTGGCGGTCACTAGGCCGTGCTCATCGATATCAACAATGCCCTGGTTGATAAGCTCGTAGATGGCCTGGTCGGTCACATCGCGGACTAGACCACCCGCGAAGTGGGCACGCACGACGAGCTGCTGGGTCATTCCGGGCTTGGACAGGATGCGCGATTCTGGGAGGACTTCGATCTTTTCGAGACGCGGGGCACGGTCGAAATCTCCCTTGGCGCCTTCCTTCAGCCATTGGTGCGTCAGCCTGTAGAAATCGGAATTCACGCCGAAGCGTTGCCCGCCACCATGCTCCACCAGCCCGGCGGGTTTTTGCAGAATCAAGCTGGCCTCAGCCTCCACGAGGTTCACGCGCCGTCCCAATAGTTCGCGGGTGATGGCCTCAAGATCGGCACGCGGGTTGTAGCCGCGCAGACTGAGCTTGAAGCCTCCCTTGCCGGAGGCGTTGCCATGACAGACGCCCGCGTTACATCCGGCCTTCCCGAGGACTGCCATCACCTCGTTGACGAAACTCACTTGCTTCGACGCGGGCGCTGGACTCGGTTGATCGGCAAGCACGGCCTGATTGAAAATCAGAAACACAGCGGCAACGAGCCGGAAGCGTAAGCGACGGAACGGCCGCGAAAAACTCGTCGCTAACGCTTCCGGCTCGTAACAAAACTGCTTCATCGTGCACCTCCCACTTTGGCGCCGATCAATCGCGTCAGCCGCCAGTCCCAGCGCATGTTCGTAAAAGACGGCTCCGCGATATGGATGTGCCGCACAACCTTGCGGGAGATGAGCCTCCTATCCACCTTGGCTTCACCGACCAGGCCGATCTCGAAGAGTGACGCAGGCGCCTGAGAGCTGGCGGTGAGCGTGATCTCGCCGATGTCCTTTCCTTCAGAGATGAGCACGGGAGACGCCGTTATTCCAATCGGCGTATCGATCGCTTTGATTTGAATGGCCCCCTGGTAGCCGCGCCGCACCACGCGCACCGCTACCTTGACCGGCTGTCCAACGGCGAGGTTGAGGGCATCATTTTCCGGCCAGTTCGTGAGCGAACGGACGGCACCGGTGAACAACTCAAAATCAGGCCCGCCCAGCTCGATCGTCATGCGATAGGGATACTCCGCTCCGCCGCGCCCGAAGCCGTCCTCCAGAGCCACGATTACTTCGTTCACGGCCTCGGGAATGATGAAATCGACCAGGGGATCGGGGTTCATGCGTGCGCCGCGGTTATCGTTCGCGGCCAGCATCTTGCCGGCTGGATCGTAGACTCGCAGCACGCCATCGAGGGCCGAGCCGTGATAGAAGGCATCGGCCGATATGCGGATCTTCTGCCCAGGCTTGACTAGCAAGCGGAAGCGGTCCACCTCGTCGGGTTTGGCGATCCGCCCATTGACCGTGGCGGGCCAGGCGATGACCTGGGGCCCGGATGGTGCCTCCATGACCTCCGGCAGATCGCCGATTGCCATGCGCCAGGGCAGCGAGCCAGGGAAGTTCACCAGTGGCAGCCACCATTCCTCGGCGTCTGCATCGGCCGGGACGCGGGTCTGAAGCGTGGCCGGCTTGCCGTCGCGATCTGTCACCGTCACGCTCACTTTCTCGCCGCGTTTGCCGCCGAGGGGAAACACGCTGCGAGCGTAACTGAATGCGCCGATCTTGAGCTGATAATTGTGATTCCGTCCAGTGTAGTTGAAGTGGCTGAAGTGCACTTCCACCGTGTAATCGCCGGCTTCCTTGAAGGTGTAATCGAGGCGCGGCTCGACGCCCACGCCAAGAGTGTCGTCGCAAAACGCCAGCTCGCGCCCCTTGGAGTCTCGCAGGCGCATGGCCAGGTCCGGCGCCAGACCAACTCGTCGCGTCTCACTGACGAACGTCAAGCGCTGTCCCGCCTTGACCGTGAATTTGTAGGTGTCCACGTCCTTGCTGGGATGCGGAGCGCCGCGGCCGCCCAGAGCACCGGTGATCACGCTTGGCCAGTCAATGGGTTGCGCCTCATGCAGGCGGTCGTTAGGTTCCACTTCGGCAACGCGTGGCAGGTCATGCACCGCCAGCATGAGCATGTTTGAAACGCCGTCGACGGTCCGCACCCGAACGGGAAAGATGCCCACGGGGACATCGTTGGCCGGTTTGACGGCGAAGGTCGCTACCTCGCTGCTGGCAGACTTCAACTTAATCTCGGCGGGGAAGGGAAGCACCAGTTCCATGCCGGGGCCGAATCCCGGGCCGTAGAGAGTAAGTTGCGTCTCTACGCCGCGCTGTAATCCCGCCGGAACGGTTGAGCGTATTTCCGGCGGCGCTGTCCAGGCGAAGGTTGGAGTGATCGCCAGGATGACGGCGCTCCATGGGAAGACTCGCATGGGAACCTCCTTTTAGTCCGAGCCTGAGCGCCAGCGAAGGGCACCGAACGGCCCTTCGCTGGCGCTCAGGCTCGGACGTGTCAAACGATCAACTCGCGAATAAACTGCCCGCCACGAACGATCGGAATGCGGCGGCCGGAGGTCGCTGGCAGCTCCTTTTCCGGATCGACGCCGAGTAGCGTGTAGATGGAGTGGGCCACGTCTTCCGGCGTGACAGGCCGATGGCGTGGCGAGTCCCCTTCGGCATCGGAAGCGCCGATGACCTGGCCGCCGCGAACGCCGCCGCCCGCCAGCGCCACGCTGAATACACGCGACCAATGATCGCGCCCCTGCATGCTATTGATGCGCGGCGTCCGGCCGAACTCGGTCAGGAACACCACCAGCGTCGAATCCAGCCGGCCACGCTGATCGAGGTCCTCCACCAGGGCGGCGAAACCTCGGTCGAACGCCGGCAGCATTTCGCCAGTACCCAGACGTGGATACAAATTTTGATGGTGGTCCCAATCATCCGAACTGACGGTGACCACGGGCACCCCCGCTTCGACCAGGCGGCGAGCCAGTAGGCAGCCCTGGCCGAGCTGCGTGCGACCGTAACGGTCGCGTGTCCGGTCATCAACAAGGTTGAGATCGAAAGCGGCACGGGCCTGCGGCGAGCGGATCAGGTCATACGCCTGAGCCGTGAATCGGTCCACGCTCTCCAATACTCCCGCGGAGTCGCCGCGGCGGAAGTCCTCGTCCACCTGACGGAGCAGCGATTGCCGGCGCAGTGAGCGTCCGCGTGTGATGCCGTCCGCTTCGTCCACGTCGCGTACTTGAAACAGCGGATCGTTGGGATTGCCGCCGACTGCAAAAGGGTTGTGGGCACTGCCCAGATGGCCAGCGTGCAGATAGGCGGAACTCTCGCTTGGGACGACCAGGTAGGGGGGCAAGCCGCCACGTGGGCCGATTTCATGACCGACGACGGCGCCGATGCTGGGATAGTTATGCCCTGGTGCAAAGTTGTAGCCGCTCAGCATGTGGGCCTGTCCGGCATCGTGGGCCGAGTTCGGATGCGTCACTGAGCGGATGACCGTCAGATGGCGCATCGCACGGGCCAGGTGCGGAATCGAGTCGGCGAAGCGTACCCCTGGCACGCTGGTTGCAATTGTGCCCATTTCGCCGCGAACCTCGGCCACCGCGCCAGGCTTGGGATCGAAGGTGTCGTGATGCGTCAACCCGCCGTTCAGCCAAATGAGGATAGCGCTTCGAGCTCGCGTCGCACGCTCGGATCCTCGCGCCCGTAGCAAGCCAGGTAGTGCCAACCCCAAACCGCCGAGGACGCCCGCGAACAATAAGTTCCGTCGGCTCGGTCTGGATGATACGCGTTCCAATCGGTTGCCAGTCACGGTATCCCCTTCTGTTGCGGACAGATCGATGGGCCACCAACCGCTTGTGTCTGGCGCGCCTTTGCCACGTGATCCGATGCGACCTTCAGAAAGTACACGGTCGAACCATTCAAGTATACCGTGCCGATGTGCTGGTCGTCGACCTGAATCGTCCGAGCCGAGTAGTAGCGGGCGGCGATGTTCGTCGTCGGCAACAACGTCACGGTGCTCCCGGCATTCCAGGTTAGCCCGTCGTCCGCGGAGAAGTTGTACCGCAGTCCCTTGTTCGCCGTGCCCACGCCCCACGTTACGAGTACGCGGCCATCTGAGAGAGTCGTCAGGTAGCGCCCCTCGGCACTGTCGCCATCGGGTACTGCCGGGAAGTTTGGGATTGACGCCCAGGTGTGGCCCTCGTCCGTGGAACGCAAAAACACCGGCCCCATCGCCAATAGGGTTCCCTTCGCTGTGCGAGCAATTTGCTGAAACGTATGTTGCTTGTCTGCCGACGCCTTCACCGGAAACACGGACAACTCGTTCTTCTTCGGATCAAACAACCGCGGCGGCCCCGCACGCAAAGGCAACACCCAATGGCCTCCGCTCCACGCTAATACATTATGCCGAACCGCACCGAGATGCTTCTTCTCGACCGGCCCAATCAATTGTTGTTCGCTCCAGGTGCGGCCGTTGTCGCTGCTCAACGTATATAGTAATGCTCGTTCGTAATAGCGGTCCTTCGCTTTGTCGTCAGCGATGTAATTCCAGGTAACGACAATCCGGCCATCCGGCAGCGTGTCGGCAGTGCCGGGGTAGACCTCGTATATCTTGACTTCGCGAATGACGTCGGGCCGTTTCGCGGAAGTAGCAATCGCCTGTGCCGGGTCCCACGTCTTGCCGCCATCGGTCGAACGAGCACACATTAACACCTGCGGGCCCTTGTAGACGACGACAAGAGTTCCATCCTTGGCCCGACAAATGGAAGGATGAATATGTCCCCCCGCCTTCGGTGAAGCCGCCACGACAACCGGCACCTCCTGAGCGTGCACGTGGCCCGCAAACGTCAACGCCATGCAGCCAAGAGCAAGAGTAGCAAAACGCATGTGGCAACTCCGATCGTACGGTAGGGGAGGGCTGGTGCTGTGCATCCTATGGATTTGCGCAGGCAATCGCATGATCAGCGAGCTGGATGGCAGAGGCGGGGCGCCATGCGGATGCCCGGAATGAATCGAGCGATTTCTGATCCTTCACTCAGTTACCTCACGGAAAATCCGCTCGAAGTCGTTGGCACATCGATGGAACGTTTGCAAGAGGTCAGGATCAAACTGGCCACCGGACACCTTGGTCATTACTTGAATTGCCGTCGAATGAGACAAGGCCGGTTTGTAGGAACGACGAGAGCGCAGGGCGTCGTATACGTCACATAGCGCCACAACCCGGGCTGACAAGGGGATGTTGCTGCCTGCCAATTGGTCCGGATAGCCTTCGCCGTCAAAGCGCTCGTGGTGATGTCGGGCGATGTCGGCAGCCAATTGCAAGAACGCCAGTGCGGAGCCATGCTGCTTCATGACCGCCTTCAAATTATCCGACCCAATCGTGGTATGGGTTTGCATAAGAATGCGTTCATCCGGTTCGAGTTTGCCTGGATTCAACAGAATGTGGTCAGGCAACCCCACCTTGCCAATGTCGTGCAAGGGCGCACAGCACACCAGGAGTTCGACAAAGTTGGTATCAATTTGTTCGGCAAATACGGGCGACTTGGCTGCCTCCTCCGCCAGACATCGGGCGTAGTGTCCCATCCGCCGCAGGCGAGTGCCGGTTCCGCCTTCCCGAAACTCGATCAGCTTGGCAAGTGTCTGCACCAGACCGTTGCGGGCGTAGATCAGATCGCTATTGCTGGCGCTGAGGGTCTGCTCCAGTTCCCGATTGACGGCCAACATCTGAGAGTACAGAAGATCGGCGCGATCCTGAGTGTCTTTGAGGAATAACGAGGCTTTAACCTTCGATTGAAGCTGCACGAGGCTAATCGGCTTGACGAGATAATCATTGGCCCCATTAAGCAGCATTTTCGCCATCTCGTCAGGTTCCGCTCGGCCCGACATCATGATTATTTTGAGATTCGGATACGGTGGATTCTCGCGCAGATATCGACAAACCTCGGGCCCGGTCATCTCGGGCATGTCGATGTCGGTTAGCACAAGATCGTATCTTTTCTCTTTGATCTTCGCCAGGGCTAATACTCCATCGGCAGCTTCATCACATTGAGGACCATCCTTGGCCTCCAGCACGCATCGGCAAAAGAGGCGCATATTCGGCTCGTCATCCACAATGAGGATGTTGTGGTGAGTTCGAAAGCTTCCTTTCCTTCCGGACTGGGCAGCATAGCGCTCGGCTGTTGGGACGATGCAATCCCGCACGTCCGGTTTGAGAAACGGAAGCAATGCCTGCATCACTATCGCGGGAGTGGCATAACGATCGTCGGGACGTGGCGCCATCATTCGCGTCACGACGGCATCCAGTTCGGCGGGTATTTCGGGCCGCGAGGCACGAACGGGAGGGGGCAGTTGCGTCAAGCGATAGGCTATCTGTTGGCCAATGCTCGTCTTGGTAACAAAAGGATACTTGCCCGTAAGGCACCAATACAGCGTGCCTCCAAGTGCATAGATGTCTGCCCGGATGTCCACAGCGCCGGCGTCGCCAATCTGCTCTGGGGCCATGAACGCTAGTGTGCCTAACAACATGCCCGGCTCGGTCAACCGGTGCGAGAAATGACGGGCCAGGCCGAAATCCAGTAGTTTCGTCTGGCTGTCCGAATTGACCAGGATATTGGAGGGCTTGATGTCCCGATGCACCAGATTGTGCTTATGCGATTCAGCAAGCGCAGAAGCCACCTGATGAATGACATCGCAGGCCTTTACCGGCGAAAGTGGGCCATGCGTGTTGACGAATTCTTCCAGGTCTTGTCCGGGAACAAACTCCATGACGAAATAACGCAGCGTCGGAAAATCGGAACCGGAAATCTGCCCGGCATCCATGGCAGCGACGATATTGGGATGTTGGAGTTGGCCAACGGCCCGTATTTCCGTGAGAAATCGCTGTAGAATACGCTAATCTTCCTCGCCAAAGCCGGCCAGAACTTTGATGGCCACCGTGCGACGCATGACCACATGCTCGGCCTTGAAAACAACACCCATGCCACCTGAACCCAGGCGGTCGAGAACACGATAGTTGCCCAGGATCAACCCATACGTTGTACCTGCCTCGATACGGGCCGCCTGAAACTCGGTCAGAAGACCGTGATGGACAAGCATCGGCAAGAGCCGCGCGAGTTCTGAACACCCCCGGATTTCCTCCTGAGCCTGAGCCGAAAGTTTCTCGAAATCTTCCGTCAGAACGAGTGATGATGCCAACAAATTCCCAAAGAACGTTGGCACGGGCGAAGCGTTGGCCCCCCCGTGATCGCTAGGGGGCCGCATGTTCAAGGTGATCTCGTGATGGCGTTTGTTTTCCATGCTATCCTCCTTCCGATATGAAACGCGCCGTTGGGCTGGAGGCTATCGCGTGTTGGAGCTGTCGCCGAACGTGGTGGACCTGGGCTTCAACCTTCCTGCGAGCGGATGAATTTGTCCGGTCAGAGCCTGAGCGCCAGCGAAGGGCCGCTGTGTGCCCTTCGCTGGCGCTCAGGCTCTGAAAATGCGACAGCCTCAACCGCCCGAAGTATAACGTCCAGTCGCGCAGACGGCATCTTGTACGGTGGACTTGAGCCCATTCGACAAGTTTGACGGGCACCACGATTTCTCGCGAAGGGAAAAAGATTGCGTAACCGTCGCCTAATGCTCATTATGTCCGACAACGAACGCGAATGCAAGGCACAAGCAAGAATTCGGGCCTGTCTGGCGAACGTGCCGAATGGATCCTGGAACGAGATTTGTGCAGGACCCGCTCGTTGCGACGCGTTTTCTGTTCGTCCCCTGGAAGCGTTACATGCATGCATCCTTGGGGAATTGACAATTAGATCGGTCAGCGTTAGTATTTGCGTTGGGTTTCCTTGGCTATTTCGCTTGACAATCGGCTGCTTTTTCGGCACGATAATCATTGCTATCCCGCCGCGTTGATCCGTTTCCATGACCTTCGTCGCTCGACTGTAAGGAATGACCATGCAACCTCGTATCCGCCTCGGTTTGGCTGGTGCACTTCTCGTATTGCTGCCGTTGATCGCAACGGCACAGACGTTCGATCCTAAGCAAGGCAAAGCCGTCGTCGCGAATCCCCCGACGGCGGTGTTGCGGAAGCTCACCGTATTTCCAGCGACGATGGAACTCGTCGGGCCACGCGACGAGCATCGCATCGGTGTGCTTGGCGAGTACGCCGATGGCAGATCGTGGGAATGGACGCGCTCCGCGAAATATGCCAGCGCCAATGCCAAAATTGCCGAGGTGGACGCCCACGGCATCGTTCGACCCGTTGGCGATGGGCAGACGACGATCACCGTCACGGCTGCGGGGAAAAGCGAGACGATCAACGTCAAAGTAAGCAAAGCGGCTGCGGATATCCTCGTCGCCTTTACGCGCGAGATCGTGCCGATCCTGACGCGGGCCGGCTGCAACGGCGGCGGGTGTCATGGAGCCCAACACGGCCGCGGCGGGTTCAAGCTTAGCTTGTTCGGATTCGATCCGCTCTTCGATCACGCTCAGATCGTGCAGAGTGCCGAGGGCCGGCGCGTCGTCCTTTCCGATCCCGAACGCAGCATCGTACTCATGAAGCCCGCACTCCTCATGGAGCACGGCGGTGGCGAACGAATTGTCGTCAACTCGCGCGAATACGACATTCTGAAGCGCTGGCTGGGTGACGGCACGCCCGAACCGAGCGCCAAGGATCCCGAAGCCGCATCGCTGGAGATTTGGCCCGCTCGCCGCATCATGGTTTCGGGCGAGCAGCAGCAGATCATCGTCAAAGCGAAATGGAAAGACGGCAAGATCGAAGACGTCACTGCCACGGCCCAATTCGATTCACTCAACGAAGGCGTCGCTTCGGTCACACCCGCAGGCTTCGTCACCGCCAAAGGCCCAGGCGAAACGCATGTCATGATCCGCTTTATGGGGCAAGCGACGGTTGCACAGATCACACTACCTTACGCCAAATACGAGAAGTATCCAGAAGTCGCCAGGAACAATTTCATCGACGAAAAGCTCGTCGCGAAATGGCGAGACCTCGGCCTACAACCGTCGGCCTTGGCGGAGGACGACGAGTTCTTCCGCCGCATGAATCTCGACACGATCGGCACGCTGCCCATCCCGCAAGAGGTGCGTGCGTTCCTCGCCGACAAGTCGCCCGATAAGCGTGCCAAGGCGATCAACAAGGTTCTCGCGAGGCCCGAGTTTGTTGATTTCTGGGCGCAGAAATGGGGCGACCTGCTGCGAATCAATCGCACATCAATGAACGAACGTGGTATGTGGAGTTTTCACAACTGGGTGCGTGCGAACATCCGCGACAATAAGCCGATGGATGAAATGGTGCGCGACATCGTCACCGCCGAGGGGAGCACCTATACCGAAGGGCCGGCGAACTTCTTCATGACCGCGAACAACGCCGCCGATTGGGCCGAGACGACCACGCAGCTGTTTCTTGGCGTTCGCATCGGCTGTGCAAAATGCCATCATCACCCGTTCGAGAAATGGAGCCAGGACGACTATTACGGCATGGCTGCGTTCTTCGTTCGGCTCGGCACGAAGAACAGCCAGGAGTTCGGATTGTTCGGTCGAGAAAAGGTCGTGTATTTGAAATCGATCGGCGAGCAAACGCATCCGCGCAAAGGCGGGTTGGTCAAGTCGCGGCCGCTTGACGGCGAGGCAATGGACGACCCGATCGATCGCCGGGTGAAGCTGGCGGACTGGATGACGGCCTCGGATAATCCGTTCTTCGCTCGCAATATCGTCAATCGCTTCTGGGGCTACCTGATGGGCCGAGGTCTGGTCGAACCGCTCGATGATATGCGGGCCACGAACCCGGCGAGCAACCCAGAACTGCTGGACGCGCTGGCAAGCGATTTCGTCAAGCACAAGTACGACCTGAAGCATCTGCTCCGCACGATCATGAATTCGCGGGCGTATCAACTCGCCTCGACCACGATTCCAAGCAACGAATCCGACGCGGCGAATGTGCACTACACGCGGTTCACGGTGCGGCGCCTGACGGCTGAGCAGATCGCCGACGCGCTCGATTTCGCCACCGGCACGCGCGAGAAATACCTCGGCCTGCCGCTGGGCACACGAGCGATTCAGTTGCCTGACACGGCCGTGAAGTCGTACTTGCTTGACGTGTTTGGTCGGCCGCCGCGTCAGATCACCTGCGAATGCGAACGCGTCTCGCAGCCGAACATCTCGCAAGCGTTGCATTTGTTGAACGGCGATATCCTGAACAAAAAGATCGGCGATCCGACGGGCAAGATCGATGGGCTGCTGAAGGCCAAGCAGAAAAACGAGCAGGTCGTGGAGGACTTGTATCTCTCGACGCTCTCGCGCTTGCCGAACCAGGACGAGATCGACCGGGCGAACCGCTGGATCCGGGAAGCACCGAATGTGCGGGAAGGCCTACAGGATTTGCTGTGGACGCTGTTGAACTCGCGCGAGTTTTTGTTTCAGCATTGAGGGTATCCACGAATTACTGTCGAGGCCTACGATGCAATGGCATGACTTGTTAGGCGCTGTGCTGATCGATTTTTTCGCCGACTCTCCGTTTGATGTCGATACGGAGTACGATGTCACTCTCAGGAAGCAGTTTTTGGACATCGTAGTCCTCCGGAAAAGGGAGGGCGAGTTTCATCGGCCACTGCCCGACGGGTTTGGCCCGTTGGCAAATCACAACCTCATTAGTTTTAAGTCGCATCAGGACGCGTTTGATACTTGGGCACTTCAGGAGCTAGTTGCCTACTATGTTTGTTATCGAAAGCAGGTAGGCGGTGAAAAGAAAAAGCTGCTGCCTGCGACCGAGTTTTGTCTGATTGCTATCTCCGCCCGATATCCGGTTGGGCTGATGACGGCGATTCCACTGGTGGAGCGTCAGCCGGGAGTGTACGATATCGAATGGGGCAAACTTGCGATCCGATTGATTGTGATTCGCGAACTTCCTCTCGCGGAGATGAACACAATTCTTCTATTGTTCAGCCAGGCGACGAACCAGCTGGACTTCGCGGTCCGACATTATCATAAGACAACTGACGATGCGAGTTCCGTCATCGACCAGATGATACGACTATACAAGAAGGAGGATGACAAAATGGCAATTACAATTGCCGACCTAAAGCGATTGTCTCACCAGGCAATACTCGAAGAAATGACACCGAAAGAACGCCTGGAAATGTTGAAGCAGGTTCCTCGCCGCGAACTCGCTAAACAGATGTTGCGAGTTGAACTGCAACGCGAACCGACACGCGGCGAAGTGGACGAATTGTTGCGAGGTTTGAAGAAGAGATCGGCCGGCGGATAATTGCCCTCGAGGCCCCCGATGCGATGGCACGATCTTCTAGGCGCGGTGCTGATCGATTACTTCGCAGGCTCTGCATTTGTTGTGGAGACCGAGGTCGATTTGTCGCTGAAAAAGCTGTTTCTGAACCTCGTCGTGTTCCGAAAACGCTCGGGAGATTTTGACCGCCCGCTGCCGGATGGCGTTGGGCCGCTGGCAAATCAAAATCTCATCAGCTTCAAGTCTCATCAAGATACGTTCGATACGTGGACACTCCAAGCATTGGTCGGATATTATGTTTGTTATCGCAAACAAGAAAGCGGCGATAAGAAGAAGCTCTTGCCACCGACCGAGTTTCGCCTGATCGCCATTTCGGCCCGATTTCCGGAGGGACTGGCGAAGGAAATTCCGCTGGTGAAGCGTCAGTCGGGCGTGTACGATATTGAAGGGGGACCACTTTCGATTCGGCTGATCGTGATCCGCGAACTGCCGATTGCGGACGCGAACACGATCCTGCTGCTTTTCAGCCAAGCGACGAATCAGCTGGCATTCGCGTGCCAACACTTCGAAGGACAACCGACGACGCGCGCGGGGTTATCGATCAGATTGATACAACTGTACAAGAAGGAGGATGAAAAAATGGCTGTCACTCTTGCCGATCTCAATCGCATAGCCCAACAGAGATTTCTCGGTGAAATGACGCTGGAACAACGCTTGGAAGGAGTTCCGACAAAAGAACTTTTGAAGCGTGTTCCGACCGAAGAAGTGTTAAAGAGTATTCCTCGCCGCGAACTTGCCAAGGAACTCCTGCACGATGCGTTGCAGCGCGAGCCGAAACGCGCTGAAGTGGATGCCTATTTGAAGAGCGCCAAGAAGGTGTGATGCAGTCAATCACCCCATCGCGCTCACACAGGGCGAGCAACTAACACTATGGAAATCTCCATGCGAATCATTCTGGCAACTTTTGGCGTCCTGGTGGCCTCATCCGCCGTTCTCGCGCAAACGCCCGGTGGCGACCTCACCTATTGGCAGGACATCCGCCCGATCTTTCGCAAGCATTGCACAGCCTGCCATAGTGCGCGCAACTTGCGTGAGATCGACGTTTCTGGCGGGCTGGCGCTGGACAGCTTCGATGCCGTCAAGAAAAGCGCGAAGCGTTCAGTGCTGTCGCCCGGCCATGCGGAGAAAAGCGCTCTTTATGATCTACTTGTGACCAAGGACACGAAGAAGCGCATGCCCCTCGATTCGGATCCGCTATCGAAGGAGAAGATCGCTCTTGTGAAACGGTGGATCGACTCCGGCGCGAAGGAAGGCACGCCGCCCATCGAAGTCGCCACGCCTGCATCCAAAAAGACAGCCACGCGCAAGCTCGATGTCGCCATCGCCACCACATTAATCGCACCCGCTGGGACGTTCGGCGTGAAGGCGGCAGGCAAGCTCGATCTCGCGATGAAGATCGGGCCGCTGGCGCCGATCACGGCCGTCGCGTTCAATCCATCGAACTCATTACTCGCCGTCGGCAGTTATGGTCAGGTCGCGGTGTGGGATATCGTCAAGGGTCAGCCGGTCCAGGTGCTGACGAACGTGCTCGGCGCGGTCAACGATCTGCGCTTCAGTCCCAGGGGCGATCTGCTGGCCGTCGGCGGCGGGCAACCGTCGGCCAAGGGCGACCTGCGGCTCTATCAAGCCGCCGACTGGAAGCTCATCGCCACGATGCGTGGCCATGACGATGTCGTCTTTTCGTTGGCGTTTAGCCCCGATGGCACTCGCCTGGCGTCGGCGAGCTTTGATCACTCCGTCCGTCTGTGGGACCTGAAATCGCAGGCAACGCTGAAAGAGTATCACCACCACTCCGATTTCGTTTACGCCATCGCATTCAGTCCGAACGGCAAGCAACTCGTTTCCGCGAGCAAGGACCGCACCGTGCAGCTCTTCGACGTCGAATCGGGAAAAAGCGTGTTCACGTTCAGCGGCATGGACCAGGATGTCATGGCGGTTGCGTTTCATCCGAACGGCAAGTCAATCATCTCGTCCGGCTTTGAAGCCGCCATCTACTGGTGGAATGCCGAGAACGGTGAGAAAATCAAGGCCCAGGGCGGCCATGGCGTAGCGACGCATGAACTCGCGTTCTCCAAGGACGGCAAGCGCGTCGTCTCCGCTGGCGCCGATCGCACCATTCGCACTTGGGATGGTACCGCAGGCACGGTCGTCAAGATCATGCCGGTTGGCTCCGTCACCTACGCCGTCGCCATAAGCCCCGACGGCAAGCGACTCGCTTCCGGCAGCTTCGACGGCCTGGTGCGAATCTGGGACGAAGTGTCAGGCCGGCACCTCGTCACATTGCTCGCGATCGCCACCGATGCTGAGCAACCCGATTGGCTGGCGATCACACCTGAAGGCTTCGCCCACGGCAGCGACAAGCTGCTCGCTGCGGCACAATGGCGAGTCGCAGGACAGGCGGCCGCAATCGTTCCCGCGTGGGCGCTGTTACGCCAACCGTCGCATGTGGCCGGGGCGCTACGCAGCGATATTGTGCCAGTGCCGATGTTTGACAAGAAGTAAGATCGTTAACCGTTGAGCGCTCGTAAGGTGCCACGCGAACGCTCAACGAAAAACCGAATCCATCACCTGATGAAATCCACAACCATGACACACTTCCGCATCCTTGCCGTTCTAATCATTGCGTCCGTCGTTGGCCCCGTCGCGGCGCAAACGTCGTTTCCAATGATCACCCACGCCTACCCCGTGGCGCTACAACGTGGCACGACGACGGAAATCTCCGCCGATGGCCAGATGAATTTCTCCGGTGCGTACAAAGCGTTGTTTGAAGGCGCCGGCATAAGCGCGGAAGTGAACAGCCCGCCTCCCGTGCCTGGCGTCATTCTCAAGACGGTAAAAATGAAGGTTACCGTTGCCAAGGACGCCGAACTCGGCGTGCGTGAATTCCGCATCGCCACCTCGCTTGGCCTGTCGTCGGTCGGGCAACTCGTGATCGTCGATGATCCCGTTGTCATGGAAAGGCCGAACAACAACACCGTGCCACAATCACAAGACATCAAGCTGCCGTGCGTGCTGGCGGGGAAGCTTGAGATTATCGAGGACGTCGATTGGTTCAAGTTCGAGGCCAAGGAAGGCGAGTTCGTAGCCTTTGAAATGTTCTGCGCTCGCATACAGGACAAGATTCACGACCTGCAAAAGCACGCCAAGCCGATGCTGACGCTGCTCGACGCTGAAGGCCGCGAATTGGCCGCCAATGATACGTTCTTCTTCGCCGACCCGATGCTGGCGTACAAGATTCCGAAGGCGGGCACGTATTATTTGCAAGTACGCGAATCCACCTATGACGGCGATCCGCGCTGGGTCTATGCAATCGTCGCGACGAACCGGCCCTATGCGTCGCACCTCTTCCCGATGGCGGGAAATCCCGGCAAGACGATCGACGTCGATCCGATCGGTTCCGCCGGCGCGAAGGGTAAGGTCCTTTTCAAAATTCCCGGGGAGCTTGGCATCCAGCAGGTGCAGCTCGATATTGACGGCGTGAAGACCAACCCCGCCACCTTCATCGTCAGCAACTTGCCGCAGTTCGTCGAGCAAGAACCAAACGACGATCCCGCCAAGGCGACGCGCGTCACGCTGCCGGCGGGCATCAATGGCCAAATCGGCAAGAAACGCGATATCGATCATTTCGTTTTCAATGCGACGAAAGCCAAGGCGATCCGCTTGGAACTCAAGGCCCGCCGATTCGGCACGCTGCTCAACTCATCGCTTCACGGCATCCTCGAAATCATGAACACAAAAGGCGTTGTCATTGCGTCGAGCGATGTCACGCACGGCCTGGAAGCGTCGCTCGTCTTCACGCCTGCGGTCGATGGCGATTACATTCTGCGCATTCGCGATATTAACAGCAAAGGCTCCGAATCCGCTGTCTACCATATCGAAGCCGACTGGGCGCTGCCTGACTTCACCGTGCGCTGCGATCCCGACAAGACGATGATCGGCCCCGGCAGTGCGACGTCGTGGTATGTCCACGTCGTCCGCGCCAACGGCTTCACCGGGCCCGTCGAAATCAAAGTGAACGGCTTGCCCAAAGAAATCACGGCAAGCCAACTGGCCATCCCGCCAAGCATGACCCAGGGCGTGATCGTGCTGACAGCCGCGCCGGATGCCAAACTAGCCGCGACGAATGTCGAGGTCGTCGGTTTCGGCAAAATCAAGAACGCCGAGGGAAAGGACGAAGTGATCGTCCGCAGGCCCGTCTCTAATCAGGAAATCTATCTCCCCGGTGGCGGGCGCGGGCGCTTCGACGTGAATCTGCAAAGCGTCGCCGTAACATCCACGTCGGATATTGTCAAAGTCGAAGTTAGTATCTCCAAAATCACGCTCAAGCCCGGCGAAGAAATCAAGATCGAAGTGACGCTGCACCGTAGTTCGGAGTACGACAAGGGCGTCTTCCTTGACGTGATGTTGCAACATCTCGGCTCGATCATCGGCAACCCGCTGCCGCCTGGCGTGACCATTGTGCCCGGCAAAAGCAAGACGCTGCTCGGAAATGCCAGCAAGGGATTCATCACGCTCAAAGTGGCAGCGAACGCCGAGCCTATCGACGATGTGCCGATCAGCGTGATCGCGAATGTGTCGATCAACTTCGTCGTGAAGGTCCACTATTCGAGCGTGCCGATTCTGATTTCGATACGGAAGTAACGGCAATTTGGTTTCGGAAACCTTCTGATGAAGACCGGTATCAATCCTTGTGTCGATTACGCCTTCAAAATTGTGTTTGGCAGCGTCGAGTATACCACCATTTTGCCAAGCTTTCTGCAGGCTGTCCTGGGGACCATGGAGGATCCGTTGATGGAACTTCAGTTGCTCAACCTTTCAGCGTGAAGGACTCAGCAACGGATAAGCTCGCCATACTCGACATCAAAGCGCGCGATGCGAAAGGCCGACACCTTAACATCGAAATGCAATTATTCGGTTTTGCAGCGTTGCCCAACCGGATACTATATTATTGGGCGAAGCTGCATACCTCGCAACTGAGAGAAGGCGACAGTTATGCGAAACCGACGCCGACGATTTCGATCGCCATCGTGAATGCGGTGCTGTATCCCGATGTAAATGAATTCATACAGCATTTTCAATTGCGGAGCGCATCGCATTTGGCTGAGCTGTTTGGCGAACAAATTTCGATCTATTTGATCGAACTGCCAAAGTTCAAGTTGTAGTCGCACGAATTGAAGACCCCGTTGGACCGTTGGCTTTACTTTTTGGCGCACGGTGCGGAACTTGACAAGAGTGCATTGCCTGATACGCTTCAAACGCCACCGATTCAGCAAGCGATGGAGGTACTCGATATGCTTTCACAAAGTGACCTTGAACGAGAGCAATACGAAGCCAGGCTGAAATGGCAGCGTGACCCAATGGCATTTCAGGAGGTCGCCGAGCGCAAAGCAGAACAAAGTTACATCCGAGGCCATGCAACAGGCCAGGTCGAAGGACGTGCGCACGGTAAGGCGATTGCGTCGATCCAGCTATACCAGCGGTTGCTGGGTCTGCCGATCGAATCGGACGACGACTTGGCGGATTTGGCCCTCGAGGAACTTCGGTTGCGTGCGACCGCATTGGAGGAGGAATTCCAAAATCGACGCGGCTAGCAGGGAGGCGTGTCGTCTGGTTATTGCGAGGTACCGAAGATGTACGATGTAAAGCCCATGGCTATGACATTTTTGCACTATCGGTGCTCGAAAATGCGCAACTTCAAAAGTCGCGCCTGAAGATGAGCGCAACAATCTGGTAAACATTCAGCACTTTGGGTTCATCCCAAATGTAGCCGTTCGCTCGCTATTTGACGCGCCCCGACAAAGCTACGAGCCGGAAGCGTAAGCGACGGTTATTATCGGTCCGTCGCTAGCGACTATTGTCGCGGGCGTTTATTTCACGCGATCAAATTGTGGTTCACTACGCCGCTCACGTCGGTCAGGCGGTAGTCGCGACCTGAATAACGGTAGGTCAGGCGTTCGTGGTTGATGCCCATCAGGTGCAGCATCGTTGCGTGGAGATCGTGAACGTGCATGCGGCCATCCTGGGCGGCGAAGCCGAACTCGTCGGACGCGCCCCAGACGTAACCACCTTTGACGCCGCCGCCGGCCATGAACACGGTGAAACCGTGATTGTTGTGATCTCGCCCCGTCGCACCCTCGGATGTCGGCGTGCGGCCAAACTCGCCGCCCCAAAGGACGAGCGTGTCTTCGAGCAAGCCACGATGCTTGAGGTCTTTGAGCAACGCCGCGACGGGCTGATCGACGGTGCGAGCGTTATTGCGATGGTTGGCGATGCTGCCGTGGTCGTCCCACGGCTGTCCGCTGCCCGTGTAGATTTGCACCATCCGCACGCCGCGTTCGACAAGTCGTCGGGCGACGAGGCAAGCGTCGTTGAACTGCCCTCGGCCATAGAGGTCGCGCGTCACCTGGGTTTCGCGGTTGAGGTCGAAGACTTCCTGCGCCTCATATTGCATGCGGAACGCCATCTCCATCGACTGGATGCGTGCTTCGAGCGGGTTGTCGTTGCCGCCGCGATTTTGCAGGTGCATCTGGTTCAGGCGGCGCATCAGGTCCATCTGCTCGCGCTGGGCTGATTGGTTGATGTAGGTGTTGGAGAGATTCTGCAACACGCGCCGCGGGTCCATGTTCGAGTTGTTGATGTGCGTCCCTTGGAAGATGCCCGGCAAGAAGCTGTTGGACCACAGCGCGGGGCCAATAACTGGGAAGCCGGGGCACATTGTCACGAAGCCCGGCAGATTCTGGTTCTCCGAGCCGAGGCCGTAGAGGAGCCACGAGCCCATGCTGGGGCGGACCGGTTGCATGTCGCCACAGGTCATCATGAGCAGCGACGGTTCGTGGTTCGGCACGTTCGTGTACATCGAACGGATGACGCAAAGATCGTCGGCACATTCGCCGATGCGCGGAAAGATTTCGCTGACAGGCAGCCCGGAGTTGCCACAACGGTTGAAGCGGAAGGGCGACATCATCAACCCGCCGGTGCGCCGTTCCGTGCCGCGGTCGGCCGTCGGCGGACGCTGACCGTTGTAGCGTACGAGCGCCGGCTTCGGGTCAAACGTATCGACCTGCGACGGCCCGCCGTTCATGAACACATGGATGATGCGCTTCGCCTTGGGAGCGAAATGCGCCGGCCTCGGCGCGAGCGGATTATTGCTCGGCGCTTGCGCGAGCAGGTTCTGGTCCGACATGAGCGTCGCCAGGCCGAGCATACCGAATCCGGTGGCGGTTTGTTGTAAGAGGTCGCGACGAGTTAGCATAGGAAATCCTTGCTTAGGTCTGTTTAGGGACGTTACAGTAGGTTTATTATAGTAGCTCAACTTTTTGAACGATTCTTAATTCTTGGCTTGAAATAACCAGTGGGTCCGACCGAAAATGCTTCCCAGGCGTCGAACTCCTCAACATCTGGATCGAATGGATGCGAACGATATAGCGCAACCTGAAGCTTTGGAAAGACTATCGAGCCTTGGTCATTATTGTAATCCGATCGGGCGGAGAGAATCCCGACTAACTTTGATGCCTCCGTCCGGAATACATCGTGACCGTCGAACAGAAAGGACGAATCCTCCTCATCCCACAATTCGACGAAGCCCACAACGGGTTCATCTCCGGTGTAATAAATGTGCATGCCAAGTGTGTCAAACGCATCCGTTTCATGCCGAGATTTCTGAGATTTTCTAAACGTATCGAAATCGGCCCGGAGAGCCTTGCGAACCTGTTCGCGAGCAATGCCAAAACAAACGGGCCCCACGCCTACCATCGGTGTTATTTTGAATGTTCGCATCGGCCGACGAGCCTTTACTTTTTGCTGGTGTGGTATCGTCTCATGCCGCATAGTCCACAGGCCCCTCTCCGTGTTCGCCGAGTTGCCACTCACAGAGCGGAAGGAAACGCACCTGGCCAATCCACTCCTCCATCACACTCGCGGACCAGATCAAGATTAGGCTGTCGATCACCGGCCCAATGGGTCTGGTTTGCTGGATCATCAACAAGCCGTTCATCGTTTCGCGGCGATTGACCATATCATACGCGGCGTTCGTCATCGTGTTTACGTCATGCGATACCACGATAAATCCATGCCGAGCGGCGTAGGCAAGGACTTCGGCATCTTCCTTGGCGCCCATGCCGACATCACGCGCTCGAACAAATTCAATCGCCGGTTCGCTTCGATGAACACCGGTAATGATATGTTCGTTCAAGTCATTATCGGCAAAAAAACGCGGCGTCATTTCGCGTCCGCCATTTTGTGTTTTCGAAGCCGCTCGATAACGGCACTCGGCATCGCCTCTGCGTTGGCTCTCGCTTTTGCCCAGACTTCGTCTTGGCGCAAAAGATAGTCGTCAACCTCAGTCGTATTTGCGAGGTAGTAGGCGATGCTGCCGTATACAAACTCAAGGCTCAGGGCTGGGTACTCCTGTCGGATCGTCTCGGCAGAATGGCCTTGGCGAAACGCTGCCACGACGGAATCAAGCATCACGCGCGTAGCACCAACGCGATAGACGCCGTTTTCATCGACTCGGACGTAGGCGTTTTTTTGGCTCATTTTCTTGCTTCTACTATTATTTGCCTGGGTTCGTCGCCCGCACAGCATTTTGCGGGCGCTAAACCTGAACCATCAATCCACATACATAAACTCATTGCTCCCGATCAGAATCTGAGCCACCCGCTCCCAGCGAGTCAAGCGGTTCTCCGTCGGCTGTTCGTCCTTGCCATTCAGGAACGCTAGAAATACTTGCGATTCGTCGCCGCTCGCGGGGCGACCGTA
This sequence comes from Gemmataceae bacterium, assembly GCA_009697105.1. Taxonomy (GTDB): domain Bacteria; phylum Planctomycetota; class Planctomycetia; order Gemmatales; family Gemmataceae; genus SIAQ01. The sequence continues at coordinate 28,903 of SIAQ01000050.1, forward strand.
CGCCACCGCGAACGCACGCTGCAAACGCTCAGCATCGGTCGCGCCTTCCTTCTGCACGCGGGCGGCAAATGCTTTCGACGTCTCGATCACGAACGGGCTGTTGAGCACGAATAGTTGCTGCTGAGGCACGGTTGTCTCGCTACGGCGTTCGCTCGTGATGTTCGCGTCCGGGAAGTCGAACAGCCGCAGCAGCGGGTTGAGGTCGTGCCGGCTGATCTTCGCGTAAACCGTGCGGCGGACATTATCGACGGCGGAAAGGTTCGTCGTCGGCCCGCCGAGCTTCGCGTCAAGCTTGCCACTGGCCGCGAGCATGGCGTCGCGCCAGCTTTCGACGTCGAGCCGCCGGCGATTCATACGCCACAGCCATTGGTTGTCGCCATCTTTGCTGAAGTTTTTCTCGTCGCGCTCGGCGGCGAGCTGATAGACGGCGGAGAGCATGATCTCGCGGTGTAATTTCTTGAACGACCAGCCGTTGTCCATGAATCGGACTGCGAGATATTCCAGCAATTCCGGGTGCGTCGGTCGATCGCCCAGTTCGCCGAAGTTGCTCGGCGAGCCGACGATCGCGCGGCCGAAGTGATACTGCCAAACGCGGTTGACCATGACGCGAGCCGTCAGCGGGTTGTCCTTGCTGGCGATGGCGTTGGCCAACTCCAGCCGACCGCTGCCTTGCGTGAACTTCGCCGGTTCGTCGCCAGCAATAATCTTGAGAAACCGCCGCGGCGCGACCTCGCCGAGTTTGGCGGGGTTGCCTCGCAGCATGATTTTCATGTCAGTTGAGCCCGCCTCGGCCAAGCCATGTGCGATCGGCACGGTTTTGGCGTTGTCGCTCTTTTGCAGCTTCGCCAACGCCACTGCCGATTCGTCGAGTTTCTTCCGTGTCGCTTCGGGCAAAAGGGCTTTGACCTGATTGTCGGAGAGTTGGAACACCGAGTTGTCGGCATAGAAAAGCGTGTTGAGCAACTCCATCTTCATCTTATCGAGCTTGCCCTTGGCACTAATCAGGCCACGCACCTGTTTCTGCATCGTCTCGGCGGCGGTTCGTACTTCCATCTCGGAGGCGGTCATCTTGCGCATCATCTCGAAACCGACAGCTTTCTCCACAAACTTCATGCATCGGCTCAGCACGGCCTGATCGATCTTTTCGGTCTTGGAGAATTCCGTGAGCGATGCTTTCGGATTCCTTTGCTTCAACGACTGGAATTTCCACGAGGCCACGAGGTACTGGCCCAACTCGTTCGATTTTGCCTCCGCGCGTTGGGCCTTTTCCTTGCGCAACGTCTCTTTGATCTCGCTATCGAGCGTCTTGATTCGGGCCTGTGTTTCCTCCATCTGCTTCGTCTTTGCCTTGTCGGTCAATGGCACATTCGCGAGTTTGCTGTTCGTGAAAATGCCCGCCAATGAATAGTAGTCGATCTGCGGAACCGGGTCGAATTTGTGGTCATGGCAGCGAGCGCACGACACCGTCAAACCCAGGAAACCGCGCGTCAACGTATCGACGCGATCATCCAGTTCATCGGCGGCAGCCTTGGCGGCATCGGTGTTCTTGTAATATTGGGCGCCGAGACCGAACAGGCCGAGAGCCGGCAGGTTCTGCACGCGTGTCGGCGTGTCCTTCTCGATCAAATCAGCCGCGATCTGCAACCGTATGAACTGATCGTACGGCATATCGTCATTCAGCGCATTGACTACCCAGTCGCGATAGCGCCAGGCATTCGTGTTCGGCGTTACCGCGAAGGTATGGGCCTGGTCTTCCGCATAACGCGCGACATCGAGCCAATAACGGCCCCAACGCTCGCCATAATGTGGCGACGCCAGCAGACGATCGATGACCTTCGCAAACGCATCGCCCGATTCGTCTCGCAAATACGACTCAACCTCGTCAGGCGTCGGCGGTAGGCCGGTCAGGTCGAATGTCGCTCGCCGAATCAACTCGCGCTTCCCGGCTGGGCGCACGGGTGTCAATTGCTCGGCCTCTAGTTTCGCCAAGACAAAGCGGTCGATCGGGGTTTTCACCCAGCTGCTATTCTTCACGATTGGCAGCGTCGGCATCTTTGGCTGCTGAAACGACCAGAATGCACGCGCCTTCTTCCAGTCGATCGTGTCCGCGACCGCCGGCTGTTTGCCATCGCGCGGGTCGGCGGCACCGGTGTCGATCCAGCGTTCGAAGTCGGCGATCACGTTATCGGGCAGCTTCTTCTCTTTCGACGGCATCGCCAACTCAGGGTCAGCATGGCGAATCGCCTTGATAAGCAGACTATCCTTGGCCTTGCCGATGACAATCGCCGGTCCGCTCACACCGCCCTTGAGCACGCCTGACTTGCTGTCGAGCCGGAGCTTGCCGTTGGCTTTGGTTTCGCCATGACATTTGAGGCAGTTCTCAATGAGGACGGGCCGAATCTTTGACTCGAAAAACGCGACCTTGTCGACATCGCCCGCCAGGGAGATGTTCGTGGCAGCCAAGAGTCCAAGTGAAACGACGAGAATGCGGGTAAGCATGCGATGATTTCCAAAATGCCAACGGGTAAGCGAACAATCGGCAGGAGGGATTTTTACGGCTTCTTCTATTTTCCACATTTTCCGCAGACTGGCAAGCGGAATCTGGCAAATACGCCGCACCTTTGTGGCTGTAGCAGCGGCTTTCGTCCCGATTCAGGTTTGCCGATAGCGGAGGAATAGGGCGGTTGTAGTTTCGGTTTTTCAACAACGACTCTTGTTCGCGGGGTCAACCCCGACCACAGGGGGTTCGAGCGGCGTAGGCGGTTGGATCCGGCATCCCCGCATCACGAAACGCGTCGCGGCGTTCGCCACATTTGCTGCAACGGCCACAGTGCAGGCCATCTGTTGGTGACACGCACGAGAACGTATGCTCCAACGGCAAGTCCTGGCCGAGCGCCATTACCGCGACCTTTTTCATCCCGCCGAACGGCAAACGGACCACGACGTTGCCTTGCATCGCCTGATTGACGAGGTCTTGAAAGCCGCGAAAAAACGCCGGCGTCGCATCAGGAAACGGATTCGTTTGCAGCGAACCGAGCGCCAGCGCCTGCACGCCGTTCAGATGACACCAGAGCAGCGACTTGGCCAACAGCAGCACATTTCGGCCCGGCAGGAAGACGGCTTCCTCGGGCGTGCCGATCAGGGGCGCGTCTTTTCCCGTAATACTCCAGTGATTGCCATATACGTCGGCGATCGGCTGATCGAGCACGACCAGGGGGCGAAGGGCAGGGGACTTCAACGCGGCAAGAAAGCGCTGGAGAACCGCATACTCAACGGCTTCCCAGGATAAGCCGCAGCGAATGAAGATCGGCGTGACCGTGGAATGACGACGCAAGGCATCGCCAAGCAGGATGGCGCTGTCGAGACCGCCGGAGATTAGGACTGCGAGATGGGACATGATAGTAATTGCAAGCCCAATGATGAGCGAAGCAAACCGTTAGCATCGCCTCGCCATCATCCCAACGGTTTGTTTCGCTCTTTAATGGATATGGGGGATTGATCAATCCGAGCCGCCGAGTGCTTCCATCGCTTCTTGGCGGGTGTCGTAGATGGCCCAGAGGGTTTCGAGGTCGAGCAGTTTGAGTAGTTCGCGTGCCGGTTCGCTGGCGCCGGCGAGCACGATCTCGCTGCCATGTTTGCGTGCCTGGGAGTGGCAGCGAAGTAGAAACGACACGAACACGGAGCCGAAATAAGTCACCTGACTGAGATCGACGACGATGCCCGCCGGCGGATCGGTTTTCAGCGATTGAATGACCATGCGAGCGGCCTGCTCGATCATGGTCTCGTGCATCTCCTCGACCTTGGCCGAGGGAGTGACGACGGCGATTTCGCCGTGCCGTTCGATATTGAAGGATTCAGCGCTCATGGTGAAGCCCCGCAAGAATCGGTGTTGAGATGAGGGTGCCGTTATCCCGCCCGATCTGCGAGCGGTGGCCTCTTGCGAAGTGTATTATAGCAACTTTGGCGGTTGGAGGAGGATTCTTCCGCAAGCCCCACCAATCGCTGCGCTCATGGTGGGGCTTGCGGTTCATAACGTAAACGCGCAAATTACACATCCATCGATGGCGGCATGGAGGTTCCCAGGCCCGGCATCTGTGACTGCTCCGCGACTTTGCGATAACCCAGGGCACGGATCACCTCCAGCACTTCGCTCCACGTTGGGAACGGCCTGCGGTTGTCGCGCTTGTACTGGTCCATCGCCTTCATGAACTCGATTTCGTCGTTCGTATAATCGCGTTCGCAGGTCGTCGGATCGATCTGCCGGCGACGTTCGCCTTTCTCGTCTCGGCGTTCCTTGCCCGAACGCCGATCCAAAGCAACAGGGATATCCTTTTTGCGACGATCAATCCCACGGCGATCCGTTACACACAATTCGGAGGCGAACGCGGCAGTGATTTCTTGAGTCATGGCGAGAACCTCTATGCTAAGGAAACAAGAAATAGAATGGTGCGCGGGCCAAGCGGAGACCTAATGGCCCACATACGAATATAACTCATAATTCGGATTTGACAAATTTTCGCGAGAATTCTTTTTGGCATGCAGCGCAGGTTGGACCCATTATGCCTGATTTAGCGGAAAATCAATGCCCCGCTTCGACGAACATCGTGCCGGGTTTGATGCTGATCGATTTCAGGTGCAGGTGCGCCAATACTGCGTATTTCGAGCAACCAAGTTCGACATCGGCCATGAAGCGATCGCCGACGATGCGGATCCAGCTTTCTTGGCGTGCAAGGTCTTCGACGATCTTCACGACCGCGCTCTTGAAGATGTTTCCGGGCACGCCCATCGCTTTGAACGAGGTGAGCTTGGCGGTGGCATGTCCGTCCTCGACGCCAAGTTCCCAGATTGTTTCAAATTTTACGGGAAAGAACAGCGGATAGATGCCCGTAATGTGTACGGCATGGTCGGCAAGTTTGACACGCAGATCCTCGACGTCGATGTTCTTGGAAACATACTTACGCAACAACTCGTTGAGGTCGTGCTCGGTAAGCGACAATCGCAACGCATGCAGTTCCATCCGATTCGGCTCCTGGTGGTTCGACTGAAATTCATCGTTTTTTTACGATTTTCCCGATGCAACGTCGCGTTCGAATGACTAATATCTCCTTACCGGAAAAGAAAATCGATTCGCAACAAAGGATCTACGATGAAACGAATAGCCGCCGGTGCGTTGGTTGTGGGACTCTTGGTGGGCGCGTTCGCCATCTCGGGCGGGCAGAAGACTCCGCTCAAGTCCGACCTACAGATCGACGTTGAGAATCGCAATCCCTGGACCAATCTGCGTCTCAACGACGCGGTCGACAACTTTCATTTCGTCGTCGTGAGCGATCGCACGGGCGGACATCGAGCACGCATTTTTTCTCAGGCAGTGGATCAGATCAATTTGCTCCAGCCGGCGTTTGTCATCTCCGTTGGCGATTTGATCGAAGGCTATACCAAAGATCAGGCCAGGCTCGCCAAGGAATGGAAGGAATTTCAAACCTATACGAGCAGGCTGCAAATGCCGTTCTTTTATGTCCCTGGAAATCACGACGTCGCCAATCCGACCCAAACCGACGAGTGGAAGCGTCGTTTCGGCCGGCGCTATTATCACTTCATCTACAAGGACGTGCTATTTCTCGCCGTCAATTCCGATGACCCCCACGAAGACAAAGCGGCTCGGATCAGCAAGGAACAGATCGCATATTTTGCCGCCGTGCTGAAGGCCAATGCCGGCGTGCGTTGGACTTTCATCTGCCTGCACAAGCCGATTTGGACCGAGAAAGGCCTGGACAAAAACGGTTGGCTCGAAATGGAAGCATTGCTCAATGGCCGAAATTACACGGTCTTCGCCGGCCATATTCACCGCTATCAGAAATTCGTCCGTCAGGGCATGAACTACTACCAGCTCGCAACTACGGGCGGCAGCAGCAAGCTCCGTGGCCTACGTTATGGTGAGTTCGACCAAGTTGCCTGGGTCACCGTCAAGAAAACCGAAACGCCGATCATCGCCAACCTGATGCTCGATGGCATCTACAACGAGTCCCTCAAGCAATCGATCACCGACGAAGAAGGCATGCCGATCTACAATCGCAAGCCGACGCATCCGGTTGCCGGCAAGGTGACGTTCGATGGTTCACCGGCTGCGAACGCTCAGATCATCTTCTGGCGGCCTGATCTGACCGATAAGGAAGGCAAAAAGGTGATTCGCGTTTCCGACGCATGGGTCGAACCCGATGGCTCCTACTCCATGTCCAGCTATACCGCCAACGACGGCCTGCAAGAAGGCGAGTACCGCGTCTCGATCACGCTCCGCACGCCGTTCTTTGAGCCGAGCGGCGCACCCGGCAAGAACCTCCTGCCCGAACGCTACGCCGATCAGGTGACCAGTGAACTGCGTGCGACCGTGAAATCGGGAACGAATTCGTTCGATTTCAGCCTGTCGTCGAAATAAGTTTTGTTGTTTAGCCGCTCGCTTTTGGCAAGCGCGGGCACGGCGCTTCACGATTCATTGAAAATTGCCACCTCGGGACTCCCCAAAGGCGAGCGGCTAAACGGTTCCATCCATACAACATGGTGATGCTGCGCAATCGTCTACCTCTGCT
>SIAQ01000051.1 GCA_009697105.1 Gemmataceae bacterium
GAAGCTACTCCAGGACCAACACCAGAACGCCACCGCTCGCCGTTGCCATACCGTGACCCGCCATCAGCGAATCATTGGACTCGGAATCAACCTTGCCGAACTTCCTTGTTGTATACCAAGATAGAGATCAAGTAGCGCTGTCGTAGTAAGATCGTTGCTCGCCGCAGTTTTTCCGACGTGCCTTTTTCCGCTTTGATGGTGGCTTCGCAAATCGTCCGTTCCTCGTTCGTGAGTCGCACGATATATTTCTTGTACATGGGAGCCTCCTTGTTGACGTGGAGTTTCCCAAAAATCGCCGGTCTTGGCAACCCGAAATTTTAGTTTGGACGGGGCACTAGCCACTTCTCACTTATACGTTGCCATCGTCTCGCGGATGGCGTCGTCGAACGTCACGCGGGGGATATAGCCGAGTTGGTCCATGGCTTTTTGGATGCTGAATTCGAGGTTGTAGCCCATGAACTTGAGGCGAGGGAAGTTGAACTGCGGCGCCTCCTTCGCACCTTTCAAGCGGGCGATTTTCTCCGAAATCCAGGTCGCCGCATAGGCAAACCACAACGGCGGCATGAGCGTCGGGTGCGGTAGGTCTAACGCATCGGCGACGGCCTCGATGAATCGCCGTTTCGATACGAACTCGCCATCGGTCAGGTTGAACGCCTCGCCCACGGCTTCTTCGCGCTGGACGGCGAGGAAGATCGCGTCTAGCAGGTTCTCCACGTAGATCGTGTTCAGGGCACGAGCGCCCTTCGCACCGGGATAACGCATCGCATGGTTGCGTAGAAGGCCGATGATGCGAGGCAGAACCGTGCGGTCCTTCGGGCCGTAGATGAAGCCCGGGCGGAGCGCAATGACGGGGACGCCAAATTCCTGGTAGTAATGCAGGGCGAGTTGTTCCGCCTCGACCTTCGATTGCGAATAGCTGTCGAGGTGCGTTCGGGGCGGTGGTTCGGTTTCGTTGGTTCCGTAATGATGCCGCGCCGCGTAAACGCCGAGGGTGCTCAGGTGTACGAATCGCGTGAGAGCCAGGCCCTTGCAGGCGTTGAGCAGCACTCGCAGTGTCTCGACGTTGACCTTACGATATTCCTCGATCGGCCCCCAATCGCCGACCTTGGCGGCACAGTGGACGACGACATCGACATCCGCCAGCGCTTGGCGTAGAAGCGCGGGATCGTCGAGTTCGCCGCGAAAGATGGTGACGCCGAGCCTGTCCAGATCGCGCGTGTCACTGGTAGGCCGAGCGATGGCGGTAACGGTGTGCTCTTTGCGCACGCAGCGTTCCGCGAGATGCCCGCCGACGAAACCTGTTGCGCCCGTGATCAGATAACGCATGGTAAATCCAAAACTCGAAATACGAAACAAATTCGAAATCACAAAACCAAAAGACCGAACGTTCGTCCTGCTTTCTTCGCAGTTGATCGATGCGTTGGCAAGAGCGCAATGCGACAGCAGGGAAAATCGTGTGGAATTCGGTTGGCCCGCCGACGCATTCGGCTATACTACTCCACGCAGAAAAGAATAATACATCGCGAGGCCTCTCCCATGCGCAAGGCAATTGTTGTCATTCTCGTTTACCTCTGTTTCATCCCGCTCGTCGGCTGTCCGAGTCGACAAGGCAACGTAACGAAGGACAAGAAGGCGTCCAAAGGCACGATCGGCATCTCGGTACTTACCATGGCGAACCCGTTCTTCAAGGAAATCGCCGACGTATTGGCTGAGGAGGCAGGCAAACACGGCTATGAGGTAAGTGCAGTCAGCGGCGATCATGACGTCGCCAAGCAGCAGAAGCAGGTGCAGGATTTTCTCGTGCGCAAAGTGGCAGCGATCGTGTTGTGTCCGTGCGATTCCAAAGCGATCGGCGCCGTCATCCGTGAAGCCAACCAGGCCGGCGTGCCCGTTTTCACCGCCGACATCGCCTGTCTCGCCGAGGATGCCAAAGTCGTTGCCCATATCGCCACCGATAACTACACCGGCGGCAAACAGGCGGGCGAGGCGATGATCGAAGCCCTCGGCGATGCGGGTGGCAACGTACTGCTATTGGATTTCCACAAAGTCGAATCGTGTATCCTTCGCGTCAAAGGCTTCGACGAAATCATTGACGCACACAACGCAAAACGCAAGTCCGGCAAGATCAACGTCGTCAAACGGCTACCCTGCGATGGCAAACGCGACATGGGCTACAAGGCGACCGAGGACTCGCTGCAGGCACATCCCGATCTCGTCGGCATCTTCGCCATTAACGATCCGGCCGCGCTCGGTGCCCGGGCCGCTTTAGAAAAAGCCGGCAAGGAGAATCAAGTGAAGATCATCGGTTTCGACGGCCAACCCGAAGGCAAGCAGGCGATTGCCGAGGGAAAGATTTTCGCCGATCCGGTGCAGCATCCCGACAAGATCGGCCGCGAGACCGCCCGGGCGATCATGCGCTATTTTCAGGGTGAAAAGGTGGAACCGCAGATTTTGATCCCCACGAACCTCTACCGCAAAGCCGACGCGGCGAAGAAGGGGTAGTGACTATTCCTCCGCATGCGGCTTAGCGCTCGCGTATGTTATGTAGATCGTTATGCCGCAAGCGGACTACTTTCTCACCAATCCCACGGGCCCTCGTTACGGCTTTTGCGTTTGGCGGTCGATTGCTCTTTGACCACATCTTGTTGGGCTTGCAAACAAACGCGTGCTGCGACGGCGACCTTGAGCAAGTGGATCCCGCCGCGAAAAACGAACACGCCCATCGTCGTCAGGAACGGTGCCTCGAAGATCGGCGGTTCGGGGCCGAGCAAGCCCGACAGCGTAACCGCGAAGATGTACAACCCAAGCAAGACCATCGCCCAGCCGGCGATTTCACGTGTCAAGTAGCGGATCAATGTTCGCTCCGTGTCGGTTTGAGAAAAAAATGCACATTAACCACAGAGGCACAGAGAACACAGAGGAAATCAAAATAGATGGAATGCACTATGAATATTCGCAGGGGTTTTGACCCCATTTTATGACTTTGCGTTCTCTGTGTTCTCTGTGCCTCTGTGGTTAGGAGTTTATTCCTTCCGTTCTCGCAGCTGTTTCCAGATCATCCAGCGGTGGGTTCGGCGTTGCTCGCCTCGGGTTTCGTTCCAGGCGATGTCGTGCATCATGATCAACGCGGTCGTGCGATGCATGTACGCCCGACGCCAGGATCGGAAAAAGCTGCGAGCGAGATAGAGCGTCACCAATAGGATCCACGCCAAAATCAATAATTGCACCCAGCGCGACGGCATATCGATGAACGTCCAGTGTCGCTTCACGAGAAACAGCCCGGCCACCGCGAACAACGCACTTGTCGGCACGGTGAAGGCCAGCGTCACCAGCTCGATCGGTTGCATTGATTCCTCAGATCGGCCCAGCGGTGGCTGCTTGGCGTCGCTCGCCAACGTGCCGCTTGGAATCATGTCGAGTCGATACATACTAACAAGATAGGTCAGCGTCGCGATTGAGAGTAGCACGTCGCCCAAATCAAGGATCGGCGTGCGCTGAAAATCGGGATTCAGATCCCGGTTGAGCATGTATTGCTCAAGCAGATGCTGGGCGGCCAGCGCGGCGAGCGGGACCAGCGGACTCGGCCCACGGCGAAACAGGATGCCGACGGTGCCGACCAGAAGCATCGTCACGTTGATGATTGTGCTGCTTTCCGCTGCTTGAACAACGCGCTGCAGTTGCAGCAGAAACATCATGCCCAGGGCAAGCCCGGCAACAGCCTGGTAATGGGCGGCGGTCATGCGCGGCTTGGATTTTTCGCTCATCGCATGCTCCTTTGCGGCGCTCGCAGGCGTTGAATTCGCTGCAATATCTGCCGAACCGTGTCACGCTCGGCGGCGCAGATCACCGGTACTCCGACGCAGCCAAGTCGGCGCCGAACCTCGGCAAATGCCTCGTGGAATCGATGCGTGACCAGTCGCTGCAGCACGCGATCTGCATAGTCACGCTCGGACAACGCGAGGTCGGTGAGCGGAGGCGGTGGCGTGCCGGGAATGTCGACGCCCGGCGGCCAGGGGCAGATCGCAACCACTTGGTGATGCTTCGCCTTCGCCAGACACACGGCACGTTCCAGCTCGCCAAGATCGTCGGTAGCCTCCAGCAGATCGACGCAGAGAACATACAATTCGTTGTCTTTGGCGTGCAGGATATTTCGCAGCAGCGCCTTCGCCAATACATTCGCTTTGCCCGGCGAACTGAACAGGTATCGCCCGTCGGCATCGAAGTGCGTGAACGGAAACGCGATCTGGTGCTCGACGAGAAATCGCTGAAGGTAATGAATGCTGCGCTCATCGTTTTCGAGCAGCAGCGCTAGCCCGCCTTCGCCGAGATTGTAGCGCACCGCCAGAATCGCCGACAGCTGCTTGCGTTGCCGATATTCGCGATGATACGCCGGCGAGAACCGACCTCGCACTCGAGGTGCTCCCGGTGGGATCGTCCACTTGGGTTGCGGCGACCAGAATGGTAGCCACCAGGGGAAGTAGTTGACGTCGCTATCGAGCAGCTCCGGGTGAAGGTCGCGCGCCAAAGCATAGGCGATTGGGATTAACGCGCGCACCGTCGTATGGCGGGTGTGCGGAATCAGCTCGGCCACGTCGGTCAGCAGGCCGAGCATTTGGAAGAGATGCTTGGCTCCGCGGCCCGGCTTCATGGTGCCACCGGCCTCGTGCGAATCGAACAGGCACAAGCCGGTAAGGTCACGCTCTGCCGTGTTGGCCTGGGCGATGCCCGCGGTTAGTTCCGTAAGCCGACTGAGCGCCGTCTCGCCGATGGGGCCGACACGCACAGAATGCGACGTGTCGAGGAAGATCGTGCAGCGGATTGGTACTTCGCTTTCAAATATCCTGGTAATGAGCCGATCACGCCGGGCCGACATCTTCCAGGCGATCAGCTTGGGAGGATCGCCAGGGAGATAGTCACGCAGATCGAACAATTCACTCGAACCGCCGGCCCGCGCATGACGATGCGTGCCAACGAGCGGTAGAGCGTTGTGCTGCTTCACGAATGTGCTGTGCGATTTATCGACGTTCAACATCGGCAGCACTCGGCAAGTCGTATCATCACGCACGAAAGTTGAGTACATGAAGAAGCCCTGTTGATCGGTCATCAGGACTTTGACGCCATCAAAGCGCAGCCAGCCGGGGGCCGGGCATTCGATGGCGTAGGCCAGATGCACTGGTGTGTCGTCCGCGAGCGGGCCATCAACGCGGAGCGTGCCCTCTTTCAGTCGAGCCAGCGCGGGCAGGCGATCAGTGATCACGAGATAGGGCACGTCTAGCCAACTGCTCGAGTGCAGTGCGACCGTGATCTCGATACGCTGCCTGGCCCAGACGGAATCGACTTCGCCGCGAGCCGTGGCGATGGATCGCTCCAGTGTTAGGCGATTTATCGAGAGATGCACGCGCATCTGAAAGAGCAACCAATGTCCAACGAACCAGATGAGTAGTGTCGCGGCGGTGAGCGTCAACGTATGCGCAGCCAAGATGATCGCCATCGCCAGGATGGTGAAGCAGGTCACGAAGAACCAGAACCCTCGCGCGGTGAGCATCGTGTGCGGCGGACCTCGGCGGAGATTCGCTTGTTTGCGTTTAGCGTTCGTAGGATTTCGCGCCGTCGAGATATCGCGCGAGCGTTAAACGTAAACAATCGGATTGTTTCATCAGTGCTATTGTCGCGAATTGAAGTGCGATTGGAAATGGAAAAAGCCCACGGGTTCCGGCCCGCGGGCTAGCCTCTTCGTCGTTCGCGTGTCCTTAGCGTGTTAGCGTTGGTTGGCCTCGCGAACGTTCTTGTCGGCAACGAACAACGTGTTGTTCGCTGGCAGCTCGTTGACGAGCGCCACTGCTGTCCCGGCCCCTTGGCTGGCTGCTAACGTCATCGTCACGGTCATTGGTTGGCCCTGCCGGATGACTTCAACTTCAATTTTCTGGCCCGGTTTGCTGTGCCAAAGCGAACGTTCGATGTCGAACCCGTTCACGATTTGGCAGTCGGCGACCAGGCGGATCTCGTCGCCAACTTTTAGTTCGGCGTGCGCCGCCGCCTTGACGACGACCCGTTGGCGATCGCCCGTCTCAGCTATGACTTTCTCTTCGAATCGCAGGCCATGATCGACGCCAGCGATGTGATGAGCGACAATTATTTTTGTGTCTAACGACAATTATCGGAATGACGCAAGTCGTCGCAGCGTGGCAATGTTTTTCTCGTCCAATACGCCATCAGCTAGCGGCGCATGGCGTATTGGACGAGAAAAACATGCTGGGAGTTAAGGCGAGTCGGTAATTGTCGCTGACCGGAAAAATAGTTGTCGCCAATCAGCCGCCGGTGACGTGGCGGTTGGTGACGATCAGGCCGTGTTCGTCGAATATGACGCCCGAGCCGATCATGTCGCGTTCACCTTGGCGGGCGACACGAATGGCAACGATGCCTTCGATGCCTTCTTTGGTTTTCTGGACAGCTTCGGCGACGGGATTGCGACGAGAAAACGGGGTTTTCTCAGTTGCGAAAACGGACATCGAAATTAGCGCGACGGCCATGAAAGCCGCGCAGTACGGCTGGATGAACCTCATGCTGTCCCTCATCCTTTCGGCAGCCTGGCGATCTCAGGGTGACGAGACCCATGGCTTTCCGCCCCCACCTCGCGATGGGTTTAGCAATTTATCGGGGAAACACTTAATTCCGAGGGAGCACACCTGTGCTCACGGAATCTTTAGCATGAAATTGCGGTCTGTCCCAAGAAAAACTGTTATTCGGGCAGTTTTTTTCGCGAATTTGCAAGTGGGCGCGATTGGTATGAGTAATGCCGCTGACAAATGTCCGCGTCTACCGTAGCCATCACGCTCCCAGGGTATTAGCTTTTCGGATGCCGAGGTTCTGTTCGTTTCAGGCCACACCGGTGAGGTAGCCTCGCCAGCGGCAGCGGGCACGAAGAGGTCGTTCGCTCGCCAAGCCTTTCACCAATGCAACGCTGACACGTAGGGCTCGCGAAATACTCGACGATCCAGGGCCATCTTTATGAAACAATGGAAATGATCCCACCGCGGCGACAATGTTCGCACGATGGAAATTGTCGCCCCAATCCGTCGAAGCTTTCGTTCGTTTTTCAATTCCAATCCGGAATGTAATACCAATGAAAATCCGACAGGCGTGGCGTCGATAACCAGTTCGGCGATGTGCGCGTCTGCACAGGCGGTGTGCGCGTTTGCGTAGGCGCATAGGGAACCACGTAGGGAATGGCGTGCGGCTGCGGGCTTCCGAAAACTTGGCAGGCGAAGTATTTTCCGCCGTGCGTTCGAACAACGCCCACGCCGATCTCTGTGTATTGATCGTTCATGATATTCGCGTGATGACCAGGCGATTTCATCCAGCCATCAAAAATCTGCCAGGCGGGATATTGGTAGCCAAAGTTGTATGCGATATTTTCACCGACGAACGGCGAGAGATACAGGCTGCGACGCGCACGGTCGACCACGGTTTCGTCATCCAGCGTATGACTCATTTTGTCCTGCATCGCCATGTTCGCGGCGTGACGCAATGCGGCGTTTGCCAGCCTTTCGTTGTAACGTAACGGCACTTTCGATTGCATCTGCCGGGCGGTATTCGTCCAATTGAAAATGGCTGTTTCCATCTCAGGTCGGATAAGTTGCCCGAAGGCTGGCGACGGCAACGCGGCAGTCATAATGAGCACCGTTACCGCCATCGGTGCGATCGCTAGACGCGTGAATGTCATATTTCTACCCTTTTCGTGGAGAAATGATATTCGATCGGTTCGTTCCCCGCGCGCAGAAGCGAGGCTATTATTTCATTGCACCGCGTAGCCCACTTGTCGAGTCGAATCGCGTTGAATTCTAAGCAGCGAATTCTCAAGTGACATGCACACCCGATTTTTGCCCTACATTTTGTGATAAAGTTGTTGCGAGCGGCCGACAATCGCGGTAGAATCAGCAAGGAATGAACGACTGGAATCTCCGCGCCGAAGAAAAATCAGCGACGCTGGGGAACGAAGAAACTCATGTCATCGATGCATCGATCCGGCCGATTCATTTAATCAAGGAGATCAGCCATGACCCATCGCGGCGCAATGTTGGTGTTGTCGGGATTTGTCACTGCGGTATTCGTAGCCGGCGCGACGATGGTCGCGATCTATCCAAGCCTGGAGCGGGCCGCACGCCCTGGACAGCGAGTTGCTCAGCCGCAAGCTCCGGCGCCGTTATTGGATTTTCTCAATATCGCTGCCGACGAACCGGCTGTTGAACAACTCACGCCGATCGCCCAAGCGGATTCGCCCGCCGTTCGCGGCGAAGCGATCAAGACGACCGACTACACAATCTCTGGCCCGCACACGCACAATAATCTCACCGTGTTTTTGATTCACGGCGGCGAGACGATGAAAAAGACAAACGTCGTGACGCTGCAAGAAGCGATCGAACAGAACGTCGCCATCGTGCATGAGACCGGCATGGGTCAACTGTTTATCGACAATCGCGGCAACGCCCCGCTCTTCATTCAGGCGGGCGATATCGTCAAAGGCGGCACTCAGGATCGCACACTGCCATACGATATGCTCGTCTCGGCGAATACGACACGGAACCCCGTGACCGCGCTGTGCGTCGAACAGGGGCGCTCGTTCCCGCGTGGCAACGAAGTCAGCACGTCGTTCGGTTCCGCGACGGAGCAACTGCCGAACCGCAAGTTGAAACTCGCCGCCGCCAAGCGATCGCAGGCTGAGGTCTGGCAGCAAGTGCAGGTGTTCCAGAATGATCTCACGCGGAACGTTGGTGCTCCCGTGCAGGCGAATCTCTCACGCACCAGCTTGCAACTAACGCTCGAAAACCCGCTACTTCACCAACAAGTGCATCAATCGTTGGCGAAGCTCGCGGCAGTTGTCGAGGGGCAAGCCGATGTCATCGGTTTCGCCGTCGCTATCAACGGCAAAGTTCACTCGGCGGATGTATACGGTTCAAACGCCCTGTTCGTGAAGCTATGGCCGAAGCTGATCCGAGCTAGCGCTGTCGAAGCCGTGGCCGAGCGTCAACCGGGTGCCGTTGCTGTCACGCTCGATGCGGATTCCGTGATGACTTTCCTCGCCGCAGCGGAGCAAGGGCAAGCGATGCGTGCCGGCGCGAATGGTACGACGGTGATTCGTCACGATACGGCCAATCATCTGCTGCTCGAAACCTGCAATCCGGGCGATCGCAATGTGGTGCTGCATCGCAGTTTTTTGGCGAAGTGATTTGCGCTAGTTTAGCCGCTCGCTTTCGGCGAGCGCGAATTGGTGCTGCACAACAGCAGATTGCGCTCGCCGAAAGCGAGCGGCTAAACAAATCACCCGTCCGTATGACTGTGCTGATGATCGTGCACGAACATCCCGAAGTTGACACCGAAGACTTGCTGCAACATGTTCGGCGTGATTTCATTCGGGGCGGCCTGGCAATGGACTTGGCCGTCCTTAACACATATCACGCGATGCACGTGTTTGCCGACCATCGAGAGGTCGTGCGATACGAGCAGAATGGTGGTCCCCTTTTCGCGATTGAGCCGGCTGATGAGGTCGTAGAATTGTTCTTGACCGGAAACGTCGATTCCCGATGCAGGTTCATCGAGCAATAGGAGTTCGGGTTCAGGCTGTAAGGCCAGGGCGAGCAAGACACGCTGGCGCTCACCGCCCGAGATTTTTTCCAAGGGCCTATCCAGGAGGCGAATATCCGCACCAACGGCGTGTAGCATCTCCGCCTTGGTGGCGTGGACCTTGCGCGAGAAGCCGAAGAAGATCGGGCGTCGCTGCATTGCCAAGCCGAGCAGGTCGCGCACGGTCAGCGGCATGGACGAGTCGATCGTTAATTTTTGCGGCACATAGCCGACGTGGCGCGGGTCGGGATGACGGTGGTCGTGGCCGCAGTGGAACGTGATCTCGCCGCGATAGGGAATTTCTCGTAGTATGGCGCGCAGCAGCGTCGTCTTGCCCGACCCATTGAGGCCGAGCACTGCCGTGATTTGGCCGCGCGGCAACTCGGCGTTCAGCCCGCGCAAGACCGGGTTGCCGCCGAGTTCAACATGCAGATCGCGTACCGAGACAAGGGCCGATGTGGTCATTGGAACGCCTTGGCAAGCGCGTCGATATTCTCGCGCATTTTGTTGAGGAAGAACGCGGAATCGGGATTGACGCTGCCTGTGGCGATCGGCGCCGTCTCCAGCGGATCGATCGTCACGATCTTGACGTCGATTTTGTCACGCTTGAGCGAATCCCGCAAAACCTCGGCCTGGGCTGACGAATATTGCGGCTCGACGGCGATGACGCGCACGTTCTTTTCCTTCACAATCGCTGCAAGCTGGCTCATCGCGACGGGGTCGGCGTCCATGCCCGGCCGCAGTTGAAACGAACCGACGATTTTGAAGTCGAACGCCTCCGCAAAATATTCGAGGGCTTCGTGCATTGTCAAGATATTTCTGTTTTCCTTGTCAATTCCGTCGAACGCCTTCTTGCCGTAGGTCTGAATCTCGCTCATTTTCTCGCCAAACGCCTTGGCACGCTGCGCGAACTTGTCCTTTTTGACGGGATCGAGTTCGCCCAGTTTCGCCGCGATGATTCTCGCCATGGCCGTCGCCTGTTTCGGCCCCAACCAAATATGCGGATCGTGAGGCCCGTGGAGGCACGGTTTTCCATCGCCATGATCGTGCTTGTGCTTGTTTTTTTGGATCAGGTCATCATCTTCCTTTTTCAGGACCTGGCCAACATTCAGACGCGACAATTTCCGATTTTGGTGCGTCCGCAACATTCGGCCCACGAAGTCATCATCAAGCGTCAGACCGTTGTAGATTAGCAGATCGGCGTCATTGACCTTGAAGACGTCCGTTGCCGCGCCTTCATAGCCATGCGGACCTTGGCCGGAAAGCATCGACAACACATAGGCGTCCTCGCCAGCGATGGCGTACGTGATCGCATAGAGCGGCGGAAAAGTGACGAGAACCTTAATCTGGCCCGGCTTGGCTTCTTTCCAATATTCGGGCGGTCGGCTGCAACTCGCCACGGACAGAAACATTGCTGTAACTACAGGATAAAAAAGAAGATGGGTTCGTCGCATGATATTCACTCGTAGGGGGCAACGGAGCGGGTTTACTTTGTTATACGTTTTATCTTATCAAACCGTTCGGCCGTTGGGTGAAAAAAAGTGAACGACAGAATTCGGCCACGGAGTCGCGCTGGGTATTGATTCCTTGAATGTCGCGAATAGCATGGCGTTGTCTCGATTCTCCCTCGGACGCTATTTTCATGCCAACCCTCCGCGTCAATCTTGGTCCGCGCAGCTACGATATTGCGATTGCATCGGCTTGCCTTGCCAGGATCGGCGCGTTTGCCGCTGAGCGTGCACGGGGCAGGAACGTGCTGATCGTCACCGACATCAATGCCAGGCCGCACGCGGAGCAAGTCGGCGTCAGTCTCAGCGCAGCCGGGTTCCGCGTGGCCGCGGTCGAGCGGCCATCGGGTGAAGCTCAGAAGTCGCTGGCGGCACTGTCCGATCTGCTCGACGCGCTCGTCGATCTGCCGGCGGATCGACGCTCACTCGTTGTCGCCGTCGGCGGCGGGGTGATCGGCGATCTCGCTGGCTTCGCGGCGGCGGCGTATGCGCGCGGCGTTCCGTTCTTGCAAGTGCCCACCACACTGCTCGCCATGGTCGATAGCTCCGTCGGCGGGAAGGTCGGCGTCAACCATCCGCGTGCCAAGAACATGATCGGCGCGTTCCACCAGCCCATCGGCGTCTTCATTGATGTCGCCACGCTGCGCACCCTGCCCGAACGCGAATTTCGCAGCGGCTTGGCTGAGGTCGTGAAATATGGCGTCATCCTCGATGCCGACTTCTTCGCGTTTCTTGAACGCGACTACGAAAAAATTTTGATGCGCGATGCTGACGCAATCCAGCAAATCGTCCTGCGTTCGTGCGAGTTGAAAGCACATGTTGTCGAGCAGGATGAGCGTGAAGAAACCGACATCCGCGCCAAGCTCAACTATGGCCATACCTTCGCGCATGCCTTCGAGACGGCCGGCAACTACGGGCATTGGCTGCACGGCGAAGCGGTCTCCGCGGGAATGATCTGTGCCAGCCGATTGGCCGAGCGCCGCGGGTTGATCGGAGCCGATGTCACCGATCGCCAGCTGCGTTTGCTTCGCGCGTCCAGCTTGCCGATCGCGCCGGAAGCTTGGCCGATCGACGACCTGGTAAAGACGATGCGAAAGGATAAAAAGGCAGTCTGCGGGCAAATGCGTTTCATCCTGCCGACACGCCTGGGCGAAGTCGCCCTGTTCGACGATGTGCCCGAATCCGACGTGCGGGCGGTATTGGAATCCTCACGCAATGGATTGAAATCGATGTAGGGTGTGTCAAGCGCCAGCGACGACGCACCATGAACCACCGAGGGACTGGTGCGTCGGCGCTGGCGCTTGACACACCCTACAATCTATCTTTTGAGGGATTCTAATTATGTTCAAATTCGTAGTCGGCATCGTTGCATTCGTCGCCACGGGGACCGTCGCCATTCCCGGCGACGCCGACAATCTCAAGAAGGCCGTCAGCTTCTATGCATCGTTCGACGAGGCACTGACGCCCGAGGTCGGCGTGGGCACGTTGTCAACGCGATTCAACACGAAGGAAGCGGGCAAGTTCGTCATCGAACCCGGCTACGACAAGACCAAATTCCGCATCGCCAAAGGCCAAGGCGTCGGCGGCGGCGGTTGCCTCGAAGCCGTGGATGTGCTGCCGAACAACGGGCGCATCTTCTTTCCGATGAAGACCAACCTCGCGTTCAAGAAGGGCGGCTGGGGCGGGGCGTTTAGCATGTGGATCAACACCGATCCCAATACGCTGCTCAAGACCACGTTCTGCGATCCGATTCAGATTACGCAGAACGGCGCTAACAACGGCGGCATCTGGTTCGACTTCAACAACGCCAAACCGCGCGACATGCGCATGGGCGTCTTTGCCGCCGTTCCCACCGGCAAGGTCGGCATCAAGGAAGAAGACCCGAACGCTCCGATGGTCCGCGTACCGATGGTCGGCTTCAAAGTTGGCAAATGGCATCACGTCGTCGTATCGTGGTCCAATTTCGACACCGGCAAAGCCGACGCGATTTCCACGCTCTACATCGACGGCAAGAAGATCGGCGATGTCCAAGACCGCCCGATCGCGATGGACTGGGACGTCGAAAAAGCGGGCATCTACGTGGCCGTCAATTACGTCGGATTGCTCGACGAGATGGCGCTGTTCAATCGCGCGTTGACTGGCGATGATGTCGCGCGGTTACACGCTACGCCGGGGTTGCTGTCGCCGAATCGGAAGAAATAGCGAATTTGCACGCCCAGGGGTGAGGTACTCCGAACCCCTGGGATCAATCGCCGCGTCTATCCCAGGGGTTCGGAGTACCTCACCCCTGGGCTTGTTATTTTTCAACATAAAGGGGGACTACGATGCGCCGTGTTGCCATGATTCTCATCGCGGGCGGGATGCTCGCACTTGCCACGTTTGGCGTGCAGGCTCAGCCGGACAAGAAGAAGCTGTACCTCGATCCGATTAACACCAAGGTGCCGCACATCTCCACCGACAAGACGGTGAAGCTCGACTACGACATCGTCTACGTCCGAGCCAAACGCGCGGGCGATAAAATTCACAAACGCTACTTCAGTGATTTCTCGTCTCCCGTCACGTTCGAGGCCGGCGCCGACCTGATGCTGCTCAAGCCCGACGGCAAGGAAGAGCTGCTCGTCCCCGGCGGCGAGGGTTCGATCACCGATCCGTTTGTCGCGTTCGATGGCCAATGGGTCTATTACGTGCATGTCCATCACTTGCAAAAGTACAGCCAATGGAACCCGCCGCGCCAGGGTGCGGATATTTACAAGATTCATGTGCCGACGCGCAAGATCGTTCGGCTCACGAATCAGCAATTCGACCCGAACACGGGGGCGGCCAACTGGTCCAAGGATTATCGCAAATCGGAGCCAGGCAAGAGCCATTTCGAGTATGGCGTCTACAACATGGGGCCATGCCCGCTGCCCGGCGGACGCATCGTCTTCACGAGCAATCGCGAAGGCTATCGGCCAGCGAAAGGCTACCCCGCCGTCGCGCTGCAGCTCTTCGTCATGGACGACCGCGACACCAGCATCGGCGACTTCGACACGCCGACGAATCTCGAAAAGATCGGCCACATGAACATCTCAGGCACGCTGCATCCGGTGATACTCAAGGATGGCCGCATCATGTACAGTACGCTCGAATCACAAGGCGCCCGCAGCGACATCCTGTGGGGCGTGTGGACGATTCGCCCAGACGGCACCGACTGGAACCCGCTCGTCAGCGCGTTCGATCCGGGCGGCGCGCCGAACGGCTTCCATTTCCAGACGCAGCTCAGCGATGGCTCGTTGGTCATCGAGCAATACTACAACCAGAACAACAGTGGGTTCGGCTCATACATCAAGATGCCGGCGACACCGCCCAAAGGTTCCGCCGGCTTCGGTCCCGGCTACATGAGCGATCCTCGCAACCAACCCTGGCGGCAGGGTCGGCATGACAACGGCAACCCGCGCACCTATCGCATGCCGTTCATGCCCACCGGTTCCATCGCGCTTACCCCATTCGCGCTCGGCGGCGAAGGCACCGCAGACCGCTCCATTCGCGGCGACAAGACCTCGCCCGCCGTTGGCAAGGTCACACATCCCTCCGGAGCACCGAACAACCACCTGCTGACTGCCTATTCCACAGGCCCAGCCAACCACCAGTACACGTATTTGCCGCAAATCGACAGCGGCATCTATCTCATGAAAAACGGCGACATCGTCGATGAACCGGCCCAGATGCTGCTCATCAAAAACGATCCCGAGTACAACGAGTGCTGGCCGCGTGCTCTCGTTTCCTACGAGCGCATCTATGGCGTCAAGGAACCGACGCTGCTGCCTCGCCTCGCCAACGATGGCAAAGAATCGAAGCTGCTGCCCGAAGGCACGCCGTTCGCGCTGATCGGCACCTCCAGCATGTACAAACGCGAGAGCTACCCGAACGGCGTCGTACCCAAGGGTTCGGTCACCTCGACCTACGCAGGCGGTAAGGACCCTTGGAAAGGCCTCGACGCCTTCACCAGTCATGGCAACGGCTCGCCGCTCAACTGGCACAACCAGGGCGCCGACGCCGGTCTCTACACGAACGACGATGTGCACGCCATCCGCATCCTCGTCATGGAACCGACGACCGAACGCAAAGGCGCGAACTCGGGCCGACGCTTCAACAATCATGCCAACGAACGGTTGCGCATTATAGGTGAAGTTCCTGTACGTCATTTCTCGGATAGCAAGCAGCCGATGGACCCCGATGGCAACCCCGACACCAGCTTCCTCGCCAAGATACCCGCCGACACCGCGTTCACGTTTCAGACGATCGACAAGCACGGCATGGTGCTCAACATGTCGCAGACCTGGCATCAACTGCGGCCCGGCGAAGTTCGCCACAACTGCGGCGGCTGCCACGCGCACAGCCAGGAGCCGACCGATTTTGCCAAGACCACGGCGAACAAGGCGGATTACAAAGTATGGGATCTCGTCAACGCCACGCCGCTCGTCACCGACAAATCGCGCGACGAATCGAAACGTCAATGGGACGTGAAGAGCGACACCGGCGTTCGCACCGTCAAAGGCGCGGTCAACGTCGAGTATCATCGCGATATCCGCCCGATTTTCAATCGTAGCTGTGTCGCCTGTCACACGGCGAAAGACGGCAAGGAACCCGCAGCCAATCTCGACCTCGACGCGGATCATCGCAGCGTCAACATCGAGTACCGCGGCGCGATGCCTGAAACTTACGTCCGCCTCGCCATGGACGGTGCCGCAAAGTTTGGCCATAAGCCGGTCGGCTGGGATAGCTGGGGTTCGTCCAACGCATCGCGCTATATTCGCAAGTTCCAGGCCAGGCGAAGCATGCTCGTCTGGAAGATTTTCGGCGAACGGCTCGACGGCTTCAGCAACGACGATCACCCGTCCGAGACGAAACCCGGCGCGAAGACGCTGTCGTTGAAAGGTGAGGAGATCGACCTGGCCAAGAACCGCTCGCGCCAGGATATCGATTACCTCCCGCCAATGATGCCGCCGCCTGGCGCGGTGAAGGCGGGCAAGGTGCATGCGCTCAGCGATGAAGACAAACGAACGCTGGTACGATGGATCGATCTCGGCTGCCCGCTAGACCAGGAGGCAGGAGTCGGGGGTCAGGAGTCAGGAATCA
Source organism: Gemmataceae bacterium (assembly GCA_009697105.1). Classification (GTDB taxonomy): domain Bacteria; phylum Planctomycetota; class Planctomycetia; order Gemmatales; family Gemmataceae; genus SIAQ01. The sequence continues at coordinate 16,248 of SIAQ01000051.1, forward strand.
AAGGCACGGGCTTTGGCTGGATGCTGGACGACAATCGGCCGATCCTTTCGCTCAGCACGCCCGTCGCCGGCCGAAATGCCGAGATCACCCGGCTCGTCATCGGTATGCACGACTATGGTTCGGGCCTCGACTTGACCAAGCTTACCGTCACCGCCAACTTCGCCATCGACGGCATCGCGGCAGGTGAGAACCTCGCGCCGAAGTTCAAAGCCGGAGCTCAAGGCGTGTGGCAATGGACGCTCGCGCGCCCCGTGACCGACTTGAAGCAGGGCCGCCTCAATGTCAGCGTGCGCGACATGCAGGGCAACACGACGCGCATCAATCGGACGCTGAGCGTTGGGAAGTAAAGGATGAACGCAATCAAGCCCCACCATGAGCGCAGCGATTGGTGGGGGTGTTTGCGATGCCGCCACCACAATTCGAATGGAGAATTCGATGAGCGACGAAAAGCCCAAGAATAAAAAGAAGAGCATGTCCGGAAAGGAAGCCTACAACGCGGTGACCGACACGGTGACCGGCGTAAACGTCCGACTATCGGACAACCTCCTTCAAGCAGGTGGCGCCTTACTCGGCCTGATCGGGGGAGTGGGTATCGGCGCGCTGGTGGCCCGACAGTTTGCGTTCGAGTATCTTTATTACTCCTGCGCCATTGGCGCCGTGGTCGGACTGATCACCGGTGTTTTCGTCGTCGGCTTATTCCTGATGATTTTTCGAGCCATCAAGCACGCCCGCGGCAAGCATGAGTAGCTCTGACCGCGAACGAGGGAGATTGCTCGATGACTTTGGCCGAGCGCGAATTGTGGTTCGTTGATAGAATGTCGATGGGAATTTCACTTGCGAAGGGACGGAAAGAATGGAGCTGTGCCGATCCCAAGGGTTCGGAGTACCTCCGCCCTGGGCTTGTTGGTTGCAGCGAACGGATTATCCGCGTGAAGTGTGACGCGTGGGGCGTTATAAGTGTAAAGTCTTATATCGCCTCGACTTCATCTTTTTTTAGGAACACAATCAGCAGGCCACAGCCGAGGAGGGCACTGATCGTGGAGCCGGCGAGCGTGCCGATTTTTCCCGCGTCGAGCAGGTCGGCGGGGAGGGCGAGGCCGGCGATGAACAGCGACATCGTGAAGCCGATGCCGGCCAGGCAGCCGGCGCCGAGCATGACTTTCCAGTTGACGCGGGTCGGTAATCGGGCGATGCCGAGTTGCACCGCCAGCCAGCTGAAAGCAACTATGCCAAGCGGTTTGCCCAGGACCAGCCCGGCGGCGACGCTCAGGGCGATCGGGTGACTCACGGCGTGGGGGTCGATCGTCACGCCGGCGTTGCCCAGGGCAAAGATCGGCATGATGAGGAACGCCACCCAGGGGTGAAGTGCGGATTCGAGCCGCTCCAACGGTGAGTTCGATTCGCGGATCGCCGTCTCGAGTTCGCCGAGCCGCGGGCGGTGATGGTGTTCGGGGTTGCCGTCGGCGTCTGTGCGCAGGCTATTGAAGGTGTCCGCGATGAGATCGAAAAGTGTCCGCTCGCCGACCCATGCGTGGGCGGGGGTGAGCAAGCCGAGCATTACGCCGGCGACGGTCGGATGGACGCCGGACTTCAGGAACGCCAGCCAAATGAATCCGCCCACCACGCCATAAACCGAGATTCGCCGTACGCCGATGACGTTCAACATAACAATCGCGACGAAGCCGAGCGCGGCCAGCAGCAACGCGGTTAGCGAGATGTTGGTCGAATAGAAAACCGCGATGACGAGGACGGCGCCGATGTCATCGGCGATCGCCAGGGACAGGAGGAGTATCTTCAAGCCGAACGGCACGCGCGGGCCAAGCAGCGCAAGGAAGCCGACAACGAAGGCGATGTCGGTCGCCATCGGAATGCCCCAACCCGATCCGCCAGGTTTCCCGCCGAGTAGCAGCCAATAGATGGCAGCAGGCGCGATCATGCCGCCGAGCGCCGCCATCAAGGGCAGGGCGGCTTTCTTCGGATCGCGGAGTTCGCCTGCCACGATTTCGCGTTTGATCTCCAGGCCGACAACGAAGAAGAAGATCGTCATCAAACCGTCGTTTACCAAGTGAAGCAGCGATTGATCCAATTTCCACGAGTCGATGCCGATGTGCAGGTGAGTGTCCCAAAAGCCGCCGAATCTTGCGGCAACTGGCGAATTGGCCAGCACGAGCGCGATGGCGGTGCAGATCAGCAAGACGATGCCGCTGGCCGATTCGATCTGCAAGAAACGAACGAACGGCCGCGACCAGCGTCGAATCGGCGGATCGGGCAGGCTATTCGGCTGGTCGGCTAAGGGGTCCGATTCAGATTGATGCATCGGCATGTTTCTTTACTTCTTTTTTTTCAGTACCAGTATGCATTTCATCGGCACAGCTGGGCTGATCGACTGGATGCGGCGCGATGATACGTGCCCCGTGAGCTTGACGACCATCCAGTTGCGCGAGGAACTTGGCGTGATGGCCTGCCTATGCGCCGGGCCTGCCCGATGAAGAGTCGGCAGCGACGACGCTCACGCTGCTCTTTTAAGTTCACAGCTTTCAGTCATCCGCTGAAAGTCGTACGTGATCCTCATTGGCTAAAGGCTGATGGCTACAGAAATCAATGGGACCGCTCGGACTCGAACCGAGAACCAAGGGATTATGCATACCACTTCAGCTTTCGCCGCCCCTTTCGGGTTTGTGGTCTGGACTATACCTTCGCTTTACGCGTCTGCCGTCTAGTCTCTACGCCTTCCGCCGTTTATCAGCGGCTTGGTTCGGGATTAGCGTGGCGATTACTCGCGTTAGCCTTCCCCGAGTTTGGCAGATTCTACCGAAGCCCTTCCGACGAAAAACCTCGGCAACCCGTTGCGACCAGCCATGCGAACGTATCGTTTAGGCTGTCCGCGTTAAGTCCCCTGCTCTGACCATTGAGCTACGGTCCCAGTGTTATACTTCGCACGGTAGAAATTGTCGCTTTTTCGATCCGATCAAAACATTTCGGAGCTGCGACCGTAAGGGAGCGGCCGCCATAATCCGCACGGCACCCTGTCGGCCGCTCCCTTAGGGTCGCGGCTCGGAAAAGCGTCAAACTCACCCGTCAAAGGTATTGATCATCATACGCATGGAGAGGTTCATGGGAAACATCGGGATTTGCATTTCCGCTTGCGGCTTAGCGCTCTGCATTTATCGTAGTCATCACGCGGAGGGTGATGACTACGATAAGCTACGCCGCCGCTGCTTGGGGTTGGGAGGCGCAGCGAGCCATCCAGGCTAAACATCGCGCCCAGTTGGCCGGTGAGCCCGGCACGATGCTGCCGAGCACCCGCAGGCCGCTCGCGCCGGTGATGGTAATGATGTTCGCGGCGACACCATCGAGCGTCAGGCTCGCCAGTGCGGCAGCGGCGAATGCTTTGTAACTCTCGGCAGGAATGCCCAGCGCGTCGGTATGTTGCATAGGTGTCGGCTGCAGCTTTTGTTCGAGCAGATGCCACAGCAAGCCATTTCGCGTGCCCCGACCTGTGACGTAAATTCGCTCGGGCCGATCCGGCAACAAACGCTCGATGGCATCGACGATCGCCTGCGCGATGAAGTGTGTCATCGTGCAGAGGACGTCGTGCAGCTTGCCGCCTTCGCGATTCGCTTGCTGGATGGCGCGGTTGAGAAAGTCGCTGCCGAACTCACCGACTGGCAGGCATTTCGGCACCGGCTTTTGTAGGTAATGATTTTGCAGCCAGCGTTCGACGAGCGGTTCGATGCAGCGGCCCTGGACTGCGTATTTTCCGCCGATGTCGCAAGCTTCCTTGCCGTTGGTTAGGAGGCGCATCAAACCGTCGAGAAGCATGGTCCCGGGCGAAGCGTGAAAACCGAGGACAGCACGATTTTGCGTCGCACGACGGCTGGGCAGGTACACAAGCGACGCGATCGAGCCAAGGTGGAGTACGGCCCGGCTTTCATCGGCGCCGCGAAGGTGGTGGGCGTCAACAAATGCTTCCAATGGCACGCCTGAGCCGCCGACGGCCAAATCTTTACTCGCGAAATCGGTGACTACCGTCAGCCCCGTGCGTTCCGCAAGCACGTCGGGCATACCGAGCGACAGTGTCGTTGGGTATTTGCCGTCGCCGTCGTGCCACAGTGGCTGGGCACTACAGCCGATGCACGCGAGTAAGCTTGGCGTGACACGCGCCTGATCGAGTAATTGTTTGACGGCCAAGGCGTACGATTCGCCAAGCACGCGGTGCAGCGTGGCGAGATGGCGGAGTTCCGGCGTTGGGTCCGTCGTCGCGCGATGGATTAGCTCGCGCAACTCTCGGCCATGGGGCATATGCGTGTGGTGCTTGAGCTGTAGTGAGGCGTTGGCGCCGACACCGTCCACCTGGACGAGCGCGGCATCGATGCCGGCGGCCCCGCGGCTTGCGGACACACCGATGAGGAAACGATGGGACATTACATGCTTTCGATGTGTGGGTTTGACACATTTCCGAGCCGCGACCGTAAGGGAGGGGCCTACAGGGCGCTCACGGCATTCAGTCGGCCGCTCCCTTACGGTCGCGGCTCGGAAATGATTCGATCCATTCGAGTTTACTGCCCGCCATAAAAGGCCGGCTATATGGAAAACGACTACGCCACCAGCGAGAACACGGGCGCTTCACGCAAGCACGTTTGCACGAAGCACTCGAAAAGTTGCAGGTCAAGTGCAGACGACTGGTCGGCTTCCGGGTGCCATTGCAGAGCGACGCAGAACCAGTTCGGGTCGAGTGCCTCGAGCGCCTCGATGACGCCATCCGGCGCCGTGGCGGCGATGCGGAAGTGCGACCCGACTTGCTTGACGCCCTGATGGTGGTTGCTGTTGACGAGTAGCTCCGTGCTGCCGTATATTTCTTCCAATCGCGTGCCTGGCTTCAGGTTGACGAGATGGCGGTGCGGCCCATGTGTGGACGAATCGCAGTGCGGCATCGAACGCGGGCAATCTTCGGGCAGGTGCATGTAAATGGATCCGCCTGACGCGGTATTCAGCTGGTGGATGCCGACGCCCAGGCCAAGAATCGGCATTTGGCGTTCCAGGAGAAGACGCACCAGGATCCGATCGCGCTCCTCACGCTTCTCGTGCATCGGTTGCACGGCGTGATGGCGAGGCAATCCCTGGCGACGCGGGTCCATGTCCAGACCGCCCGTCAGCACGAAGCCGTCCACACGATCCAGAAACGCGTTGATCTCGTCCTCGCGTTCCAGCATCGGCATCAGCACGGGCAGGCCGCCCGCCGTCAGCACCGACTCGGCATAGCCCTGATTCAACCGCAGGTGCGGCCGACTCGTCTTGCTGCCTGGTACGTAATCGAGGTTCAATCCAATCACCGGTCGCGGTGTCTGAGCCATCTTCTCTCTCCATGAGTTTCCAACGCTCGGCCTGGGTCCATCCCCGCCGAAATATAATTTGACGCACGAAAGTCGTTCCGGCAACCTTCGATCTGTCCCAACGGAGCGGAACATAGCGATTGTTGCGCAAGAAAAAAAGAGCGCTCCCCAAAAGCGTGCGCCAGACTGCAAGCAGGATAGGAAAGACAGGCGAAAAATAGAGGAACTGCGAAGAAAATATGACGAAACCCTTGCTCTAACTCAGGGTTGGGGTTAGACTAACAACACCCATCCCTAGGCCTGGACACGTGCCGTGATGCCGCCGCACACGATTCCACTGTTGATTGCCCTGACCGAAGGCGCGAATATTCCGCTTGATAAACCGATCGTTCTCATCGGTCGGCATCAGGAGTGCGATATTCAGATCCCTTCGCGGAAAATCTCGCGCCGCCATTGTCTGCTCGCTCAGGTCAACGATCATATCGTCGTTCGCGATCTCAGCAGCACCAACGGTATCCGCATTAACGGCGTCAAGGTATTGGAAGGCAACCTCCACACCAATGACGAACTGATGATCGGCAACATGAGTTATCAGGTCAAATGGGGCGACGACGAACCCGGCGATTCGGCGAGTGCACCGTCGAAGAACGGCGTCCAGGTAATGGCGGCGCTCGCGCTGCCTTTGCTTCGTTTGGAAGAATCTTGTGAATTGCCGGTGGCCTTGCCCGATATGTCGCTTTCCAAGCCGGTGTTGAAAGGCCCTCCCGTCGCCAACGGCCAGCCCGTGAATGGCGAGCACCAAGCGAAACCGATTCTCGACATCCCCGACGATGTGCAACTCATCCCACTGCAATATCCGCAACGTTGACTTGCTCCTCCGCTTGCGGCTTAGCGCTCGCATGGGATGTTCCAAATGCAGCGCCGTTTGCGAAAAGCCGTTTCAGCGTATCACGATCTCGTGCGTGCTCTGACCGTCGACGATGCGTTCGACATGTTGCGGCTGTTGGTCAGCTTGCCAGGCAAATTGGCGATCGAGATCGATCGTCAACGCCCGATCCTTCGCCAGCGTCATCGTGCGGTTGTCGATTGTCAACGTCACGTTGCGGCCTGAAAGGTTCCAAAATCCCACCCGACATTGGTCCTTTGGAATCGGCGTCGCGCCCGGTGTGAACGCACCCAACGATTGCGCCGTGATGATGATCGGTGCCTGTAAGGTGCCCGTCGCCTTTACCGGCTGTGATTGTTTGAGCGGCGGTTCGTTTGTTTGAATCGGCGGGGCTGTCGTTGGTTTGACGTCCGGGACTGGCACAATCCGCGGGGCTATCGGCGGGCAGAAATAGTACGGAATCAGCTCGACGTAGTACGTATACGGCACATAGGACACGCTCTTAACGCTCTTCCCACCCGCAAATCGACCGCCGAATCCCGACGCCATCGGCACGATCAGAACGAGCATGGCCAAACAACCAAATCCAACACGCAAGAGACCAACCATGGATACGACCTCCGTATTACTGATTTTTACTTTCGGCTTGGCGCTCGCGTGAAATTCGCCGAGTGCTAGGCCGCAAGCGGACATCAGAGATGCAATTGTAACTGCATTTCGATTCCTATGCGCTCATTTTCATTTGGTTATCGTAGTGAATCTGGGTAAGAAGGAGAATCGTCAACCGAGGTCGACACGATCCTGAGCGCAAAAACTGCCGGGTGCGAGTAGCTCGCGAATGCGCTGTTGGCGATATTCAAAGATCGCCTTTAGGTCGCGCGTGACAAGGACACGATTAATAAGCGGCTCGCATATCCAGCCGCGAGGGCGGCAATCGACGTGATCGCGCACCCATGTGCCGCCGTCGCGTTGCTCGAAATCGTGACGATGCACCCAGACCTTGTAGGGGCCACTGAGTTGCTCATCAACAACCGTCGCGGTGGATCCCACAAGGTGATCTCCGACCGCCAACGCATCGGCACGTAGTGGATGCGCAGCTGATAGTCGATAATCGTTCCCTGGGCCAATACGATCGGCCCAGGCGTCAGGATGTTGAACCGCACCCACGGCGGCGTCAAGGCTTCGAGGTTGCCGGCATCGCTGAAAAACCGTCTGGACCTCCAACGGTAGCCACATCTCCGCATCAAGCGTGCGTATTTCCATGTATTGAGCCTATGTATTTATCGTAGCCATCATGCTCGGCGTGACGGTTACGATGAATTTATACAAATTTACACATATACTATTGAATACTGCTCGATCGCTCGTTATACTCCTCCATGACGTCGCGTGGACGTCAACCCCGGGGCCGTCTGGCTGGGACCAAGTGACGGCACCCGGGCGTTTTCTATTCGCGTCGCACCATCAAGGGGCGGAGTTCACCCGCCAGGAAGACGGAGCCAGTCGCGCAAATAAGATCGTGGCTCGATGCAGCAGTTCGCGCTTGTCGCCAGGCGTCGGCGGAATCGCCGCAGGCAATCGCTTTACCACGTGCGTCAGGCTGCAGCAGATCTAATAGCTCTTCGACGGTCGCCCGGCGTGCGGTGGCCTGCACGCTTGTCAAAAAGATCCGGTCAAAGAACGGCACGAGTTCAGCGAGCATGCCCGCCAAATCCTTGTCGCGGTTGCCGGCAAAGATGAGCAATCGGCGAGCATCGGGAGAAGGCAGCGGAAACGATGTGCGGATCGCCGACGCAAGCACTCGGGCCGACGCCACATTATGGGCGCAATCGAGCAGCACGAATGGCTGACGCGACATTATCTCCAAGCGGGCTGGCCAAACCACGTTCGCCAAGCCTTTGGCGACGGCAGCATCGCCGATCGGTACACCCTGAACGAGCAAGGCATCCACCGCCATGATCGCCAATGCCGCATTGTGGCCCTGATGGTCGCCGATCAAGCCCAGATGCAGACGAGGCCAGCGCCGATTCGTCGTGCTAACCTCAACGGCTGCGGGGATTTCGTCCACTTCAGCGATGCGAGCCGGCAAGTAAACATATTCAAAGTCGCGTCCCAGCTGGCGTAGCACGGAGTGCCGCTCCCGACAAATTGGGGCGATTACGTCGCTTGCCTCGTGCTCGCCCTCGCGCACACCGCTGATCGTCGGGATCCAAGGTTTGACGATGCCTGCTTTCTCGAACGCGATCTTTCCGAGCGTATTGCCGAGCATCTGCGTGTGATCGAAGCTGATGCTTGTGATAATTGACAGCAAAGGTTGGCAGACATTCGTCGAATCGAATCGTCCGCCCAGGCCAACTTCGAGAATCCCGAAATCGGTACGCCGACGTAGAAAATGCAGAAACCCCAGGGCAGTGCCGAGCTCGAAGAACGTCAATTCGCGGCAAAAAGCATCGCCTGCTTCGGCGCGTATTTCGGTTAATAGCGAAGCGATTTCTGGTCGGCTGATCGGCTCGCCATCGACCTGAATCCGCTCCTCGACGGCGACGAGGTGTGGCGACGTGAATAATCCGACGCGGTATCCTTGAGCTTGCAGAATTGCCGCCACGATGGCGCTGGTCGATCCTTTGCCCTTGCTGCCCGTAATGTGCACGAGGCGAAGTCGCTGGTGTGGGTCGCCCAGAATGTGTAGAAGGCGGCGCATGCGATCGAGTTTGAAGTCGCCGATCTGCGGAGTTTTCTGTTCGTAGTTGATGCGTTCAAACCAGAATCGCAACGCTTCTTCGTAGGACATTGCCGCACGTTCCGTATGCCGATAGTTGCTTTTTAGTTTCTCAGGCCCCACAATGATCGCAGGGATTGCTCAGGCCAACCCCCCATCGGACAGGGCGAATCCGCTCGCCCACCACGCAAGCGCGCTCGCTCCGACGGCGCTGCTCAGTATCGCATATCTTAATAACGCCCACATGCCTATCGGCACCCGCGGGAAATGATAGAAAGATCGCCGAACCCTCTTAATACGACAGCGCTACATCGTATCCTGTAGCTGAATTCGTGAGAATTCGGCCTTCCCTCGTTTGCCCAAGTCGTCCGAATTCTCACGAATTCGGCTACAATGCGGGCCAAATTCTCGATCTAGCGCTGTCGTATTAATCGATATTATACGCCATTTTGTGCCAATCCGCACGGTGCGCCGTCACGAATGTAAATCGGACGACTTTCGTTGTGCCTGTCGGTTGCGATAGGTCGATGTTCATGAATATGATGGGTGTAACGGATCGTGGCATACTACGACGCGGAGTGTCGTATCGGAATGTAGAATGACGTTCTGCGTCGTAGTCTGAAAAATGAATTTCTGCCCCACGCGAGCGCTAAGCCGCAAGCGGAAGAAAACGGAGTCCTTCAATGCGCTCTGCGTGGATCGTGTTCGCCCTTGTTTTTGGCATTTCCCCGGCACTCGCAGGCGGGACCGATGGAAAGATCGTTCTCGAAAACTGGGATAGGGCCTATCTCAACGACGGTAAAGCCGGCTACGTCCGCACCATCACGCGCGAGCTCAATTTTGACGGCATGAAAGTGCTTCACACCACCGTCGAGATGCGCCTGACCGTCAAGCGATTCAACGATACCTTGCAAATGGCCATGGATACCGGATCGACCGAAACCCACGACGGCGCGGTTCTTGGCGTCTTCATGCGGCAATTTCTAGGCAAAGAACAAAAACTCCTCGTTGAAGGCACGGTCGTCGGCAAGCAACTCCGCCTCGTTAAGGACGGCAAAGTCCCGCTCCTCGCGGCGCCGTGGCGTGCCGACGTAATCGGCTATTTCAAGCAACAGTCGATATTCAAGGACCGCACGCTCGAGCCGGGTACTAAATTCACGTATCAAAGTTTTGAACCGTCCATCAATCTCGTGCTAAAAACCGAAGTGCACGTTCACGGTCATCGTGAGGTAATTCTGAAAGGTTCCAAAGCGAAACGCAAACTCCTGCTCGTGGAAGTAACGCCGGACCGCGTCGAATTCAAATCAGGTGGAAAAATAGAGCGGATTCAGTTGCCGGTGTCGATGACCTGGCTTGATGAAAAATTTGAACCGGTGAAGACCGAGTTCGAGATACCGATGCTCGGTCCCATCGTACTCGTCCGATCAACGAAAGAGCAGGCCCTCGCGCCGGGCCCAATCGCTCAACTCACTGACCTGGGAATGAGCCAACTCGTTCGACTTAAGAGCCGTATCGTGGACGCCCACCAAACGCGTTCGGCCGTTTACCGCGTGACGGTGCGAGGCGATGACAATGTTGCCACGACGTTCTCCAATGATAATCGTCAACAAGTAAAAAACGTCCGCGGCAACAGTTTTGATCTTTTGGTGAATGCGAATGGGAAGTTGCCGGAGTCGGCGAAGGCGGAAAAAAAGCCAGATGCCGAGTGCTCCCAAAGCTCCTATTTTATCAACAGCAAGGATTCCAAGGTTCAGGCGTTGGCTCGTGAGGCGGTCGGCGCTGAAACCGACGGGTGGCGTAAAGCGATTCGCATTGAGCGCTGGGTGCATGCGAACATGCGGTTTGCCAACCACGAATCGCTGGCGACCGCGGACCATGTCGCTCGCACCCTGGAGGGCGATTGCACGGAGTACGCGATGCTTGCCGCCGCCATGTGCCGGGCGCAGGGCATACCCAGCCGAACCGCCATCGGCCTTGTTTACGCGGAGGTTAAGAGATCGCCGTGCTTCGGCTTCCATATGTGGACGGAGGTCTGGATCGCCGGCCAATGGTTAGCCATAGATGCCACTATTGGGAAAGGCGGGATCGGTGCGGCTCATCTGAAAATCACCGATCATAGCTGGCATGAGACGGTGACAATGACGCCGATCTTTCCCGTCATTCGCGTCGTCGGGCGTGTAATGATTGATGTCCTTAGCGCGGAGAGTCGATGACTGTATCCGAAGTAAAGAACTCGCTTTTCGCCAAAAAGAGCACTCGCGAATACACTACATTTGGATGTTTTTTTTCTTCTGTTCCATAATTCACCAACTTTTTTTCTTGCGAAATTACAAACTCTCCGATACTTTGTAACTAATCGAACGTCTATAGATTGCAAAGAGATTGCCGCTTTATTAGAGGAGCCGTCGACAAGAATCCGCGATTACCTTAACCAACACGTTCCGGGCAATGGATTTTCCAGGAAACTCGCAGTTGCCTCAGCGAAACCCGATGAATTCAACGCGCCCATCACGCGAAGCGTGGTGGCTGCGGTAATCGACGGCGACAATTGTCGGTCACACCATTAGTTAGTAAAAGCGGATCGCATGCCGCTAAAAATCATCCAACAACGCGGCTTCGTTGCCGCAATCGTTCGAAAACTGGAATCGGAATGGCACATTTTAGGATAGCTTGCCGACTTGGCGGCAGTTTGTGGGTTAAGGAAATTGCATGACCCTTCGGCAATCGCAAGCACCTGGTGCCTCCACATTGACCGCTCCCGCAAGCAACGGGATCGATGGCGGCACGGATCGCGCCACCTCTTTCTCATGGGAAGACTGGTTCCGCCACGCCACTCTCCAGCAACGTGCTGAAGCACTCGGCCTCGCCAAGAAACAGGGGCTGGTCTATCCCTACCAGCTGTCAGCGCTTACGAACGGAACCAAATCGAGCGAGAACGGCAAAGCAACCGAGTCTGGCCTCGCGCCCTGGTTCAGTCGCCTGTTCGCGGGCAAGCCCGATCTTCAGGCTATCCCAAAGCGTGAATCATTCCAAACCTTCGATAAAGATTTAGATGCCGTGCAGGCCGAGGCGGTTGCCCGCGCCTTGGTGACTCCCGATGTGTTCCTCTTGAACGGCCCCGTGGGAACCGGGAAATCGCGCGTCGTGACGGAGATATTGGCCCAGGCCGCCGCACGCGGTTGGCGGTCGCTGTTCCTTGCTAGACACGCGGAGTCGCTCGATGTTACTCTGGAACCTCTGTCGGCGCGAGCGGACCTCTTCATATTGCGATATCTCGACGCGGACGAAAAATCGGACAGGCTGGCTCCCTGTTTGCGAAGTCAGACCTCCGACGAACAAAAGAAAGCCTTTCGCGAACGCCTCCTCGCCGGGGCCGAAGTAAGCATGGACGCCGCCGAGTCGGCTTGTAGGGCGTTTCACCAACAAGAACCGGCCTGGGCGGCATTGGCGAACGCGCTGGGCCGCATCACCGAAGTGTCGGGGCAACTTCAATCGGCATGCAGCGAACTCACACAGGTCGGCGAGCACGTTGCGCGCGACATCGAATCGGCGTCTGGCACCGTTGCGGCCGAAATCGTCACCGCCGCCGTGCTTCATGCCGGCGAGATAAAAGGTATGGACGCTGAATTGCAATCCGTCACCGACGTGAAAACCAAATTGACTGCGGAATTGCACGTAGTGCTTGCACGAATCGCGATCATCGAGCCTGCCTTCCGAGCGAAGACCTCCGTCCAGGTCTGGTCCCTGTCCTTCTGGGCGAACCTCTTCAACTCCAATGTCGTTGTCGAGATGGAATCGCTGACCCAACGCAAAGCCGCTCTCGAAACGCAACACGACGGCGTGGCGCGGGACGCCGCAACGCTTGAATCGCGAAAATCGGAAAGCGTAAGACAATTTGAAGCGGCACGCCAAAACCGCGTAGCCGAGGAAATCGCATGTCGAACCAAAGTGCTGTCCGATCGGATCGCGTCAACAACGATCGCGGTTACTGACGCTGAATCGGCGTGGGATTCATGTGTTACCCAACTCCGCCGTCGAATCGAACGGTCCGACGAGGCGATTGCCCAATCGCGCCGCGTCTGGGATCAGCAACGTCACGTTGCCGACCAGCAATGCCGATTCGCTCTGCAATGGGCGCGATTCGTCGAAGGTGCTGCTGACTCACTCGCCGAAAAGTTGCCTGGATTCGCCAACCTCATCGCCGTAACGTTTGGCCGATGGCATGCGGACCTAAAATTTCACGAAGCGTTCACCAGCCCGATCGACCTACTCGTCATCGAGGATGCCGAACATCTGACGGAAGCCGAGGTACTGAAACTTACTCGACATGCGAAGAAAGTAGTCATGGTGGGCATCGCCCAGCCGGAGGTTTTATTGCCGGTGAGTGAAACGAAAGCCCGCCCACTCAACGGATCCGTGGTGCCGGTGCCATCCGCATGGAATCGGCTTTGGCAGACCCTAAGCGGCGCCGGTAACCGCTCGGCGTGCACATGGAAGCGCGTCGATGGCCGCCTCATCTGCCAGCTGCAGCCGCTGACAGCGGAGGATGCTCGCTTTCTGGAAACCGAGATGCTCGCCGATTCGCCGGACATCGAGTTGCGTATTTTGCATCGCCCGCGCACGCGGCCGAGCTTGGCGCAGATGGTCTTTGCGTCCCGTGGCGAATTTGTTGAAGCGTTCTTGTTCATGACCCGCGAAGTGCAGGAATTTCCGCTCGAACCGCTGAGCCGAACGGCCTGGTGGAGCGAGGATGAAAAAACGATCTGTCGTTGGTTCGGACTGCCGACGCATCCCGTGCATGAGTGGGTTGAACTCGAACGTGGGCTGCGTTTGGCATTCGCACCGTTGACTGCGAATGAACTGCCTCGCGTTTTGGTAATCGAATTCGACCGATCATCCGGTTGGGATCGCCGATTAGCGGACGCTTGGCTGCATACCCATCGCGCAGGCGGAAACAGCGAACGCACCGTCTATCTGCAGACACCGTATCGATTCATGCCCGAACTATGCAACCGCTTAGGCGAGTTGGAATTGGGCGATTGGTTGCCAATCGAAGCAGGTGACACAAACACGGCAGGCGGTATCGACTTTGTCGCGGTACCTGCAATGAGCAATGCCGATTGGCCCAGCCAGGGAGCTGGCCTCGAGCAAGACCTGACCGCCCCTCGGCATTCGGACAAGTTGCCGAGCATGCTTCGTACTGGGTTGCCCAGCACCGGGTACGCGAACCTATACGAAGCCCAGGCCGTGATTCGCCGACTCGAAGCACTCGTGCGCGAAGAAACGCCGAATGCCACGCGGGCACATTTCGTAGTCGTGGCGTTGTATGAGGGGCAGCTGGAACTCATCCGTAAGCTCATGGAGCAATCAACGCTCATCAAAGGACGGTCGCGCACCATTGAACTCACAACGCCGGCAAAATTGCATCAGCGTGAATGCGACATCCTTATCATCAGTCTGACGCGTAGCCACGCCCACCGTGCGGTTCCGTTCGGAGATGATGCCGATGATTTGAAGTTGGCGTTGACGAGAGCTCGCCGTCGAATCATCGTGATCGGCGATCCAGGCACGCTGCAAAAAAGGATTCAGACGACGGGCGCCATCGACCGACGTGATGGATTAAGTGCCGCCCGCGAACAGTCATTGATCGGCAAGATCGTGAAGATTGCACGCGGTTGAGAATTCCGACGCGCGTAAAAAGGTCAGAGTGGGAAGCGTTAGCAACGGTATTGGATACAACGTCACTAACGCCTCCGACTCTGACCTTTTTACGCGATTGATGCGGAATCTAGCCCGTCGTCAGGCTATCCACATCCGCCTGCGTGATGCGCGTGCTGGCCTTGCTCAGCGTTTGGCTCAACCAGCTCATCACAGACGGGATGTAGGGGAGCTGGCGTGTCTTGATAATATCGAGCATCCGAATGTTCCGCCTAACGGTCTCTTTTTTCTTGAGAACGCCATTCTTCTTGCGCGAGAGCTTCATGTCCACTTGACGTTGATCGCGTGCTGTTCGACGCTTTCCCATGACCCACCGTTGCGTGAAAACCAAGGTTGAATCGAAAAAGAAATATTAGCAAATATCAGCAGGTTGTCCAGTAGGCCTCGCCAGCGAATCACGAATTTGATTGGTTCGGCGAGTCGATCCCGCATTCATCGCTGATTCGTTACGGCAACCAGGCCATCGCGTTTGAACAAATCCTGCCGCCGACCAACGACTCGGACCGAACCGTTCAGCGCCGGCGCGATTCGTCGCCAATGTTTCTCTGGCATGAAGACATAGGCGGTTAGTCTACTGCCGAGCAGTTCTTTGATCTCATGCTCATCGGAAAGATCTTCGATCATTCGTTGGCTGTAGAAATTTAGGCTAGGCAGATACTCGACATCCCAACCTGCCAGGCGAACGTCCGCGTGCTGCGAGATCAACCCCACATCCTCAAGCAGGAGTCGCGGGGCCTTTACAGGATTCACGAGGGCCAAACCGAAGCTACCGAGCATGCCGGTGAACACAATTGCTGAAACGCCAAGCGTCACGACAAAACGGTGATTCTGCCCAGCCCTCGCGAACCGCCAGCATCCAACGGCTAACGCGACGATTGCGAGTCCTGTCAAGGACCACCAGCGCAACTGCAGCATTTCCGCGCCCGCAAAGATCGGACCGAACTGCTCGCCACTCGATGCGAAAAAGATCACAAAAACCACCAGACCCATCAGCATCATCGACGCTACACCGGATAACATCAGCCGCAACGGCACCCCGATTTTGCCTTCACGCCAGCGATACAAGAAACGACCCACCAAGATCGCGGTCGGCAGCGTCACCGGAAGGATGTAGTTTGGCAACTTCGTCGCGGCGATGCCATAAAACGTAAAGAAGGCCGCCAGCCAAATCAACAAGAACCGATAGTTCGACGCAGTGTCGAAGCCGTTTCTGCGCGAAACTTCCGCTTCCATATCATGACTTCGTTCCCAAGCCGATCGGCAACGATTCCACGGTTCGCGTACGGCCGAGAATATCGCCATCCACAGCGACGTGAATAAAAAAATCGACCACGGCAAGGCCCCAAGTATCCACACGACACCGTAGTATCCGAAGAAGCCGTCATGCGCTTCCATGGCGACGAGACCACGGCTAATATTGTGTTTGAAAAAAAACTGCCGAACGAATTCGCCGCGAGTTTCGACGGCAACCCAGATGTACCACGGCAGTGCCGTCAGGCAGAACGAGAACGCCGTAAGCAGCCAACGGCGGTGGAACAGTAAGGCCCATCGGCGTTCCAAAATCAAGAAGAGAATCGCTGTGGCGGCAGGGAGTATGACACCGACAGGCCCTTTCGCCAAAGCGCCAAGACCGGCTGTCACACCCATCAGAACAAAGCCGGACCCTGCTGGTCTTCGTGTTGTAAACCAGAAGACTGCCAGGTTTGCCGCCGTGAACAGGTTCAGCAGGGCATCGGGATTCGCGAACCGCCCGGCGCCGCATAGCATGGGCATCGTCGCCAGGGCAAACGCCGAGAGCAGCCCCGTCGCCCGGCCAAACATTGCGCGTGCCAATTCATACGCCACAGCCACCGTCGCCATCGCCGCCAAGGCCGACGGTAGCCGAGCGGCGAATTCGTTGACGCCGAACGTCAGGTAGGCCAACGCCTGCAGCCAATACAAGAGCGCGGGCTTGTGCTCGCGCAGCTTGCCGTTAAATGTCGGAACAATCCAGTTGCCCGATTCAAACATTTCATAGGCGGCGGTAGCATTTCGGCCTTCGTCTAGGTCCCACAGGGAGGCGCTTCCCAGGTTAAGGAAGAGCATCAAGCCGCCGACTGTTAAGAGAAGAGCGTAGTCCCAACTGCGTCCATGCGTTTGCTGAGTCATGTCGTGCCCCGTCGTGGAATCCATTTGCGTGAGGGTAGGCAAATGAATTGGCCCATTATAAAACAATGTCGGATTGAAACGAGACCAGTCTTGGATCGCCCAGCCAATGTCAGAGCTGGACGCGTAAGGGCGGTGTATTTTGACTATCGCTTACGCTTCGGGCTCTGATGGCGTGGAGAAATTCGGATCATGAAGAACCCCTTGTTTGTCGGATTGGATGTTGGCGGTACGACCATGAAGGCGGGCGTTGTGGATAACAACGGCAAGCTGCTGGCGTCAGTGAGCTTGGCGACGGAAGCCCATCGCGGGCAAGAGCCTGGGTTGGAGCGGATGTGCGAGGCGATCCGCCTGGCTGTTGTCGCTGCCGGCCTGACGATGAAAAAAATCGCCGCCATCGGCGTCGCTACGCCGGGGACGATGGACATTCCGGCCGGGATTATCTTGGACCCGCCCAACTTAAAGCCCTGGCGCAACGTACCGGTTCGCAGCTATGTTGCCAAAGCTTTCCAGCTTCCCACGGCCTTCCAGAACGACGGCAACGCCGCTGCCCTCGGCGAATTCTGGGCTGGCGTGGGACGGGATGTGCACAGCCTTGTGCTCTTCACTCTCGGCACAGGCGTCGGCGGCGGAATCATCTTGGGCGATATCGTCGTACAGGGCGAACACAGTCATGGTGCAGAGCTAGGCCACATGAAGATCGAGATGACGAATCCCCGCCAATGCGGTTGTGGCCGTTGGGGCTGCCTGGAGGCCTACGCTAGCGCCACCTCCGTCGTCAAGCGTGCGATGGAGAAACTGGGGCAACGCGGCGGCGCCAAGTCGCAGCTCCAAGCGATGGTCGGCAAGGTTGACGGACTCACCGCCAAAGACATCTTCGATGTGGCGCAAAAGGGCGACATCCTTGCGGACAAAATTGTCGACGAAATCGCGCTCTACCTTGCCATCGGCGCCATGAACATGATGCACATCATCGACCCTGACATGGTCGTGTTTGGCGGCGGCATGATCAAGACGGGCGATTGGTTCCTTCAGCGGATAAAGAAATATGTCAGCGAGTTAGCTTTCCCAGTGCCAGCCGAGAGAACGAAAATCGTATTTGCACAACTCGGCAGCGATGCCGGTTTCATCGGCGCAGCTGCATGCGGTCGGCAGCTGCTTGCGATGAAATAGATCCTGATTCGCGGACCCCGATCACCGCCTGATGGGACACTTGGCTAGTTGTCATTGGATTTCCCAAATCCCCAAGAGCACCAAATTGGGGGGGACTTGGCAGCCGGTCGATATTATTCACAAATCGAATCTATCACGCCTTTTGGGTATTTCTTCGTTGTTTTCACACAGGTATGTCGCACCGATTGTGCGGCCCGTGCTGGAATACGCGCAATTCCCTAGTGAATTATTGGAAAATACCGCTCTACGTGCTTGACCATATGAAAAATGACGGGTACGATAAAATGAGGATGAGTTTTTCGCAGTGTTGGAGTTTATTGAAACTCAAAGGATTTGGTGCCACTCCACAAAACTCACCACGATTTCCTTCAGGGGAAGCGGAGCTTCACCGGCGTGCCATAACGAGTCAGCGCTCGATTCTGCCCAGCGCGTGGGAATTCATAACAGAACAATGCTCTGTCCTAAAAGGATTGACAGCAATGTTAGTACTTTCTCGAAAGAAGAACGAGAGTATTGTCATCAATAATGACATTACCATCACTGTGGTGGAAATCCGCGGTGATAAGGTCCGGCTTGGTATAGTTGCCCCTAAAGAAGTCCCCGTCCACCGTCAGGAAGTTTACGAAGCCATTCATGGCAAACCCGATAGTGCCGATGCTACTCCGACTGTAGCCAAGCCTGACTGAACAAAAAAACTCGCAACCCTCGATTGACCCCTTTGACTCTTCCTCGGCGTGTGGGCGTCTTGTTAGTTGGTGGAGCGCATGTTCACTATCTGGTTTTTCGCGCTCAGAAAAGCTCCCATTGGGCCGGTTCGCTGCGGTAGAGGGCACGCAGTTGACACATCTCATCGGTGCCTGCCTCTCCCCAGCGCATGCCGCT
>SIAQ01000052.1 GCA_009697105.1 Gemmataceae bacterium
CCACACGCTCGACTCGTAGCGATGTAGGCCGCACGGCGCCGCCGGGCCGAGTTGGGTGAGCACGGGCAGGACGTGTGGCCCGGTCCAGCGATGACCGGGGTCGCGGATCACTTCCCAGTCTTTGCCATAGATGCCGCCGTAGACGGCGTGAACGAGACCGTCGCGCTGCCCGCCGCCGGGGAACTGGAAGAAAGTCGTGGTGAAGATGCGTTCGCCGGTCGGCGTGAAGACGAGATCGACGGGGTTGTCCATGCCGCCGGTCATGACCGGTTCGACGCCCGTGCCGTCGAGCCGAGCGCGAAAGACATGGGCGGCCCGCGTCTGGAGTTTCTTGTAGCCTGCCAGGTCGTAGCTCTGCGGCGCGAAGGCGCCCTTGCACCAATATATCCGGCCATCGGGGCCAAGGTAGGGCCCGTGCAGATCGTTCGCACAACCCGTGAGCGTTTTGCCATCGAACCATATCTCGCGTTTGTCGGCCTTGCCTGTACCCGTGTCGGTCAATTTGATGATGTGCGGCGGCGCGGCGACATAGAGCGAACCGCGGTGATACATCGTGCCTTCGGGGAACATCATCTTGTCAGCAAAGACGCTGGATTTGTCGAACACGCCGTCGCCCTTGGTCGATTCGAGCCGCACGATGCGGTGCGGCTTCTTCTCAAGCTGCACCGCGACCTTCTCGTTGGAGCCGGACGAATCGCTGACATAGAGCCGGCCGCGCTCATCAAAGTCCGCGGAGATGGGCCGATCGACCTGCGGCGACTTCGCGGCGACTTCAATGGTGAACCCCTTGGGCAGCGTAAATGTGTGCCCGTTGAGCGAGACGGTGACGCGATCCCTGGGTTCCTGAGCGGCAACGAAGCCGGTTGCGACGAGCGTGATGAGGAGAGTGAATCGGAACATGGTGACCTCGTGAGTGTTCCAGGCGAAAAGGCCGATGCCGATATGATACAAGCAGGCGACGTGCGAGAGGTCCGACCAGCTTGATTTGACAGGTGGGGCCGGGCTTTCCAGCCTGGCCAGGCTGTGGAAAGCCTGGCCCCACCTGTCAAATCTGCCTTTTCGCACCACTAGGCTGTTCCATTGGCGGCCTTCCCAACTTTGCGGTCGAACACACAAGCTAACTTGCCGGGCCCGTTGCAAGGATTTTAACGCCGCACGCGACGAGAATGCGGCCCCGGTCAGGCCGAACGACTGATTCGGCCTGATTCGCCGCTATCTACTCGGACAGTCGTCGCGATCAGTTTGTCGCGCGGCTGTTGATGTACGCCTCGACGGCATCTTTCGCCTCTGCCAGCCCTGCGCCCGTTTCCTCTCGGTAAGCCTTGATGGCCTCGATCTTGCGGGCCGGGTCGCGCGCGATTTCTTTGACATGGTCGGAGAGCGGCAGCGCCGTCCGAAGGTCGATCCCGCTGTGCCGCAGCAACAAGTAGAGCCTACGCTCGATGCGTGCAATTCGAGCCGTCGTGTCCAGGTACAAGCCGATCACAATGATGGCTACGCCGACCGAGGGAACGATTAGATTCCAATCCATCTCACACCTCCTATGCCGCCGAACAAGTGATTAGCCCAACCGGCGCCGGTTCGATATTCCGATTCCACGGTTCGATATTACGGAATATTCAACCACGCCGAGATTCGGATGTCAAGTTCTTTCCCGTGCAGTATTCCGAGCCGTCAGACGCGGCATCACCCCCAGGAATCGCTGAGCTCATCCTGGGGCTTGCGGGTGTTATTTTCTTCATCGTAACGCGCGGGCGGACCGTATGTCAAAGTCAGCGGTGACCCAATGGATTGTTTTTGGCCAAATAATCGGCATGCACTTACCCCCCTCTCTCCATCGGTTTCGTGGCCAACACCCCCTAATAATCGCAAAAAAAAGGCCCAATAAAAGCAAAAGCGCTTGGCCAACCTCATCGTGCGGCTTGGGTCACCACGGCAATGCCAGCGTCGGCTGGTTGACGAAGCGGCGCATTGGCAACACCACACGGGTGCCGCAACCGGGGTCGAGGCGGATGTTGACGCGGTTGGCGTTGACGGCGAGTTTCGTGCCGGCGGTGTGGGCTTCCACGAACTGGTGTTCGCCGTACCCGCCGGCTTGCAGCGTGACAGTGCGGGCATCGACGGGGTTCGTGTTGACGAGCGTGACTTCGACGCCTTCGGGCGTGATGGCGTCGATCAACGCTGCGACGCCTTCGGGCAGTCCTGCTCGACGATTGGCGGGATCGAAATAGCGCAACTGGCAGAACAGCAGTTTGCCTCGGTTCCTCGGCGGCAGCCCGCCCATCGCGAGTTCGATGAGCGAATCGACGCAGGCGGGATTGAATTTGAGCGGGTCGTCGGCCAAGCGAGTATCGGGCGTCGTCGGGTCGTTGCGCATGCCTTCGACACGTTTGCGCAGGCGTTCGAGATCGCCGCGCAGGACCGACTCGGCGTAACCAGCATTCTTGCCGGCGAGGTAATCGAGCCAGGCGTTTTTTTCGACGCGCTTGCGATCCTCGGCTTTGAGCGTGAGGGCATAGATTTCGAGAGCGCCATGCTGATACGGTTTCGGCGAAAAGTCGTACCAGCCTTTGTCGCCGAACATGGAGGGGTAGTGGGGTTGCTCGTCGATGATTTTCTTCTGGGAGTTGACTTTGTCAATCTGCTTGCGCCAGCCATCGAGGTATTTGTCATCGCCGGTGAGCAGATAGGCGTTCATGAAACCGGCCAGGCCGAGGTAGTGCGTGTTGCGATGGGCGAGCTTGCCGGTCTGAGGCACGACGACGGAGAAGCCCCAGCCATAGACGCCGCCGAACCACTTGCCTTTCACGGCCGAGCCGATCTTGCCGTCCAACCCGATATTCGTGGGGATGATGTCGCCGTTGGCCTTCATGCGATCGAGCCAGGCATCGACATATTCGAGCAGCCAGGCCTTGTACTTGGGTTCGTGGGCGAGCATGTAGGCGTTGGCAGCGAGGACGGTCGAGAGCATGTTCTGCGGATGATCGCCGATGATGTCGTTGTAATCTTTGAAGTGATCGAGGCACTCTTGATAGGTGCGTTCGCCGTGGCCGAGCTTGAAGCGATTGCCGACTTCGAACGGATCGCCCGCCCAGTCAAGCCCGGTGGCTTTGCGCAGAAGCGGGCCGCGTGAGCCGTTGAACATGCTCTTGATGATTTTGTGTTTCGCGTCGTAGTTCGGGGCGTCGGGATCCTCGTTGAGATAGAAGCCGGCAAATCGGCGTGCACGAGTCTGAAATGCGCGGTCGGTCGGATCGGACAGTCCCTGAAGGTTGAAGACGACCAGACCTTCGCCGTTGTGCAGCCAATCGAACATCACGGGAAATTCCCTGTAGTACATCCCGTCGCGCGCGAATGGCACGTCCTTGGTCTTGGCGAGCGTGAACTGACGCAGGTGGCCTTCCCAGGCTTTCTTGTACATCTTGAGCACGTCATCGTGACCGCCGAGGGCGTGGAGGATGGGCCAATCGGTGCAATTTTCGATGGCGTCGTCCGGCCCGTCATCGCCGCCCCAGCGTTCGACGCAAAGGAGCCAACCGCGTTCATCGAAATACTTGGCAAAGAACTCGCGACAGGCCGTCGAGTTGGAACGCAGCAACTGGCGCTGCAGCAGTGCCCAGGTCGGCGGCGACATCGGCGTAGCAACGGAGAGCGTGTCGGCGCCGAGTGGAAGTGTCGTGGCGAGGAATGCGATGGTGAACGTCAAGATGGTGCGCATCGTGTTGTCCTTTCATCCAGAGGTGCTTGGTGGAGTGGCGTGTTCGGCGGAATCGCGAGAAGATCTAATGTATGGCTGAAAGCGGACGGTTGATAACTGATAACAGAAATAAATTGCAGCAAACGCCGGCGAATCTGCACTACTCCATTTCCGGTTCCAGCATCGCCAATAGCCGATCGACATCGTCCTGGGCCATCGTGAAATTAAACTCGCAGCCAGCGAACCAGCCGAGGGCCGGCGGGACCGGCGTCAGCCCCAAGAGGGTGCGGAAGAAGGCCGACACCGGCGGTGCCGGCGGCTGCCACAGTGCGCTGACCGGGGCGGGTTGCGTTCGGCAGTGACGCACCTTTGCGGTTCGGCTGAGGCCAGGGCCGCCGATGCTCGTTAGCACTTCAAAAACCACGCGCGTGCCGACCGCCAATTCTTCTTCCAGCAGCACACCGATTCCGCCTGTGGACACGTCCATCAACAAGCCGCGCCGACAGCGAAACTCGGGGCAGACCGACAGCTTCAATCGTGTACCGTCGATGCAAACGAAACGTGACTGGCGGCGTTGCTCCACGGCTTGGGTCGACTCGTCGGAATCAGGTGGTTTGGGGACGCTATCCGGCATGAAGAATTATTCCGTTGGCGCGATATATCTCACTGAGCAGTTTAAGCCGCCGATCCCTTCTTGTCAAAGGGAATCTACATGTAGGCAAGTTCGCCGTTATTCCGGGCGATGAATACCATACCCAAGCACGGACCCACCAATGCCACTCGCCGTCTGCTCGAGCATGGCCAAGTTACAGGAGATTGCATCGACCATGAGCCAACGCCATCACGTCGTCGTTACCGATTACCTTGCCGAAGCAGGGCCGGAGACGGAGATCCTCGGTGAGATCGCCGATATCACCCTGTTGAAAACGCATGACGAGATGGATGTTGTGCGCCGCGGCGCGACCGCCGATATTCTGCTCGTGTATCACGACATCAAACTGACCGAGCGTTCGATCTCGCAACTGCCTCGTTGTCGCGGCATCATCCGTTGCGGGGTCGGGTATGACAACGTCGATACGCAAGCCGCAGGCCAACGCGGCATCGTCGTCTGCAACGTGCCCGACTACGGCACCGAGGAAGTCGCCGACCATGCTCTCATGATGCTCATCGCCATCGCTCGGCGCTTCGTACAGGCCGACAAGGCCATTCGCACTGGCGCATGGGATCCCTCGCTCGTTTTCGGCACGCCACGGCTACGTGGCCGCACGCTCGGCGTCATCGGTAGCGGACGCATCGGCTCGGCCCTGGTCCTGCGTGCCAAGGTTCTCGGCATGCGCGTTGTCATCTATGATCCGTACCAACCCGATGGACTCGAAAAAGCTCTGGGCGTCGAACGCGTGCATCGACTCGACGAACTTCTGAAGCAATCCGAATTCGTCAGCCTGCACTGCCCGCTGACGCCGGAGACGAAACACATTCTCAATCCGCGCACGTTGTCGCTCTTGCCCAAAGGCGCGTACGTCGTCAACACGGCTCGCGGACCGTGTATCGATGGCGACGCCCTTCTCGCCGCGCTCGAATCCGGCCAGGTTGCTTATGCGGGGCTGGATGTCGTCGAGTCCGAACCGCTCGCCGATGACCGCATCCGCCAGCATCCGAGGATCGTGCTGACGCCACACTCGGCGTTTTACTCGGTGGAAGGTTACAACGAGATGCGTTCCAAAGGCGCACTGGAGGCTCACCGCATCCTGACCGGCGAGCGCGTGCGCAATCTCGTCAACCGCGACAAGCTCAAGGACGCACGCGCGGCGATATGACAGAAAACCACGATATTGTTTAGCCGCTCGCCTCTGGCGAGCGCGAACATATGCCGTGCAGCACGCAGGTCGCGCTCGCCAGAGGCGAGCGGCTAAACAATATCGATTTGGAGAATCCCATGCTTCGCATATTAACGTTTGTCATCGTCAGCGTCGTCATGATTCCGACCACGACATTGGCGCAGCCGAAGAAGGACAAGACGCCATCCGTCGAAAAGCTCGCCGCCGATGCCAAGGACGCCATCGCCGTCATCGTCTATACCGGGCGCGATGGCAAACAGCAGGGGCTTGGCACGGGCTTCGTCATCTCCGAGGACGGGTTGATCGCGACCAACTACCACGTCATCGGCGAAGCGAGGCCGATCAACGTGCAGCTTGCCGACGGGTCGAAGCACGAAGCAACCGCCGTGCATGCATCGGATCGCAAGCTCGATCTCGCCATCGTCAAGATCGATGCGAAGCGCAAGCTCAAGACGCTGCCATTGGGCGATTCGACCGCGCTCAAAGTCGGCCAGGCGATTGTCGCCATTGGGCATCCGCAGGGGCTGGAGTACAGCGTCGTCGCCGGCGTGCTATCGGGCACGCGCGATGTCGAGGGTGTCAACATGCTGCAACTGGCGATCCCGATCGAGCAAGGCAATTCCGGCGGCCCCGTGCTCGACGCCGACGGGCGCGTCGTCGGCATCGTCACCATGAAGTCGCTCGTCACCGCGAACCTCGGCTTTGCTGTTCCCGTGCACGCACTCAAACAACTCCGCGACCGCCCGAACCCGATTGCCATGGAACAGTGGCTTACCATCGGCGCGCTCGACAAGACGGAATGGAAAACGCTCTACGGCGCCCGCTGGAGGCAGCGTACAGGTCGCATCCTCGCCGATGGCGCGGGCACAGGCTTCGGCGGGCGCACGCTCTGCCTATCCGAACGCAAGCCGCCGGCGTTTCCGTTCGATCTCGTCGTCAACGTCAAACTCGATGACGAATCCGGTGCCGGCGGGCTCATCTTCGGCGGCGATGGCGAGGACAAACACTACGGCTTTTACCCAACCGGCGGCAAGCTGCGTCTCACCCGCTTCGATGGCCCGACCGTATTCTCCTGGAAAATTCTCCACGACAAAAAGTCCGACGCCTACCGCCCTGGCGACTGGAACACGCTGCGTGTCCGCGTCGAAAAAGCGAAGTTCACGTGCTACGTCAACAACGAGAAAATCATCGAATGGACCGATCCCGAATACTACGGCACGACCGTCGGCCTGGCGAAGTTCCGCGACACCGTAGCCGAGTTCAAGCGTTTCCAGGCCGCACCCGATATCGCCAGTTCAAGTGTGACAGTCGATTTCCGCAACGCTTTCGAAAAAGCGTTGCCGACCATTCCGCTCGATAAGGAATCGACGACGACGAACCTCGCACCGCTACTGAAAAATCCCGCCGCCAGTGCTATGCTGTTGCGTGATAAGGCCCGCGTCCTCGAGCAGCAAGCCGTCGCCATGCGCAAGCTCGCGCGGACCGTATTCCACGAACGTGGTATCGCGGAATTAGCCGAGCTAGCGAAACTGCCGGACGAGAAAATCGACCTCGCCCGTGCGGCATTATTGATCGCTCGGCTCGACAACGAAGAGCTGGACATCGACTTCTACCGTGCCGAAATCCAACGCCTTGCCCGCCTGGCAGCTGAGCGCTTTCCGAAGAACTCCAAGCCCGCGGACAAGATCGTCGCGTTGAACAAATTCCTGTTCAACGAGCGTGGTTTTCATGGCAGTCACACCGAGTACTATGCCAAATCGAACAGCTACCTGAACGAAGTGATCGACGACCGCGAAGGGTTGCCGATCACGTTGTCAGTGCTGTACATCGAGATCGCGCGCGAGCTAAAGCTGACCGTGGTCGGCGTGCCGTTGCCTGGCCATTTCATGGTGCGGCATGAGACGAAGGGCTCCGAGCTGCAATTGATCGATGTCTTTGAAGGCAAGCTGATTTCGCGAGCAGAAGCCGAGGCGAAGGTCAAGAAGGTCACGGGCCGAGCGCCGACCGATGCGGATTTCGCTCCCGCTAAAAAGAAGACGATCCTGGTACGTATGCTGCACAATCTGATCAACGTTGCCGAATCGGAGAAGGACGTGTCGACGATGTTGCGCTATCTTGACGGCATCGTTGCGATCAACGCCGATGCTTACGAAGAACGCTGGGCTCGCGCGGTCTTTCGCTTTCAGACAGGGCTGCGCGTCGGCTCGCTGGAAGACACTGAGTATCTGCTCAAGCACGCGCCGGCGGACGTCGATCGCGTGCGCGAACTGCGGCGGATACTGCAGAAGGGGAAGTGATGACTCAAGCCCCAAGATGAGCGCAGCGATTCCTGGGGGTCGGACATGCCGAAAGCATCACCCACCAATCGCTTCGCTCATGGTGGGGCTTAATTGGGAGACTCACCATGCCACTCCGCACCGCTCTGCATTCGGTCAGCTACGCCGGTGTTTGGACCGGCCAAGCTCGGCTCGAATTGCCCGCGTTTCTGGGCAAGGCGAAGTCGCTCAGCTATGACGCAGTCATGCTGATGGCGAAACGGCCTCACCTCTCGGTACTCGACTACGATGCTCGCGGCGTCAATGAGCTTCGCCGGCAAGTGCACGATCTCGGTTTGCACGTCGCTTGCCTGGCCGGTTACAACGACTTCACGCTCGGCAGCGATCGCCCCGACATTCCGTGCCGCGAGATGCAGATTCTCTATGTGCGCGAGTTGGCCCGGCTCGCGCAAGCGCTCGGATGCCCGCTCATTCGTGTTTTCACGAGCTACGATGATCTTCGTACGCCCTACGATCAACAGTGGACGGCCACGGTCGCGTCCTTGAAGGAATGCGCTCAGCGTGTCGGCGAGTTTGGCGTCACGCTTGCTGTGCAGAACCATCACGACACAGCGGTTCACTATGAGGCGCTGTTCGATCTGCTCGAGGAAATCGCGGAGCCGAATTGTAAGGCGGCGTTCGACGCTTGGGCGCCGGCGCTGCACGGGATGGACTTGGAGGCTGCCGTGCGAAAGATGGCGCCGCACCTCGCGCACACCACGGTTGCGGACTACGTGCGTCGTCCGCGTTTCCGCTATCAACCACCGCTCGTGAACTACACGCGCGAGACCGATGCTATCCGTGCTGTGCCGATGGGCGACGGATTCATCGACTATCGCAGGTTCTTCACGGCTCTCGAAGACATCGGCTATCAAGGCTATGTCGCATACGAGATGTGCTCGTATCTTAAAGGCGGCGGCAGCGAGGCGAATCTGGATCGGTGTGCTCGGCAGTTTCTTGAATACGTAGTCCGTAGTCCGTAGTCCGTGGCTTGTCTGTATTTGCCACGGACTAAGGACTATGACTGGAGTATCCTCATGCGTTCCATCTACCTCGTTTTCGCGTTACTGATGTTTGCCACGCCCGTGCACGCCCAGGCCGAAGCCGCGCGAAAGGTCAAGCACACAGTCGGGCATCGCGGGTCGTGTGCGGATCGGCCTGAGAACACGTTGGCGAGCTATCGTCGCGCCATCGAATCGGGCGCGGCGATGATGGAGATGGACGTGCGAATCTCGAAGGATGGCGTCCTCATCAGCTTGCACGATGCCGACGTCAAACGCACGACCAATGGCAAAGGCTTGGCAGAGGACTTCACCTTCGCCGAGCTGCGCAAACTCGACGCCGGCACCTGGTTCGACAGCAAATATTCCGGTGAACGTATTTCAACGATGCGCGAGATCCTAGAGCTTGGCAAAGGCAAGATCGACATCCTTCTCGACCTTCAACAGAAGGACGAAGACTACGCCCAACGTATCGCCGCCGAGGTGCGCAAGTTCGGCGAGCCGAAGCGCATCTGGGTGGGCGTGCGGACGCTTGAACACGCCAAGCAATTTCGCAAGCTGCTGCCCGAAACGAAATAAATAGCGCTGATCCCGACGACCGATTCGATCGACGCCTTCGCCGACGCCAAGGTCGATATGATCCGCCTGTGGACGAAATGGCTCAACGATAAAACTCTGGTCCCGCGTGTCCGTAAACATGGCGTGATGCTGCACCTCAACGGCACGTTCGGCGCTGAGGACGAAACACGCATGCTGTTGATGCACGCCCCCGACTCGATCGCCAGTGACGACCCAGCCAAGCTCGTCGCGTCGTTGAAGAAGATCGCGGGGGGGAAGTGATGACACATCGCTGCCCAAATCGCCCGTGGATTCGTATTCCTATTCTGTAAGGAATAAACCTTCCCCGTTTAGCCGCTCGCCTTTGGCGAGCGCGACCTGGCGCGCTCGCCAAAGGCGAGCGGCTAAACGAATGGTTGTCCGCAAACATTCCCGCCATTCGAGGTAACCTCATGAATCGGTCTCTCCCAGTTTTTGTACTTATCCTACTCGCCACGCCGCTCCTCGCCGGCGATGCGCCGAAGGGCTTTCAATCGCTCTTCAATGGCAAAGACCTCGACGGCTGGAAATCGACCGTCAAAACCAAGGTCTGGGGCGCGGAGAAAGGCGTCATCTATTGCGAAGGCGGCGGCGGTAGTTATCTGATGACCGAAAAACAGTATGGCGATTATGAACTTCGCCTCGAGTACAAAATGCCCAAAGGCGGCAACTCCGGCGTCGCCATTCGCTCGCCTTTTCAGGGCGACCCGGCCTACGCAGGCATGGAATTGCAACTCATCGACGACGAAGGTTGGCCAGACAAACTTCAGAAATGGCAGAACACCGGCGGCATCTACAACGTCGTCCCGCCCAAGACGCTCAAGAATCGCCCAATCGGCGAATGGAACCAGATGACCGTCATCGCCAAAGGCCGACAGATCACCGTCATCAACAACGGCGAAACACTCGTTGACGCCAACCTCGACGACTACGTGAAGGAACACGCCAAACGCCATCCGGGCCTCCTGCGCAAAGACGGCCATATCGGCTTTCAGAGCTACAACAAGCGCGTCGAGTTTCGCAATATCTTCCTGAAGCCGCTTTAATTTTTCCCCAAGCCCCACGATGAGCGCAGCGATTCGTGGGGGTCGAAATCACCGAGGCATCAAGCCCCACCAATCGCTGCGCTCATGGTGGGGCTTGGGGGGAATTTCATGATTCGCATCTCATATACACTGTTCATCGCCACGGTCGTCGCACTGCCGAGCGCCGCGCAGGAAAAAGACCGCCGGCTCACCGAAAAGCCGAAACATTACAATCTGCCCTACCACCCGTGGACCCCGCCGACGACAAAGGAAGCGTGGGAAGCCCGCAAGCAAGTGCTGAAGGAACAACTCCTCCTCTCGCAAGGCATGTGGCCCATGCCGGAGAAGTCGCCGCTCAACGCCGTTGTGCATGGCAAGATCGAACGCGATGGCTACACCGTTGAGAAGGTCTTCTTTGTCTCGCATCCTGGCCATTACGTCACGGGCAATCTTTATCGCCCCACGGGTAAGTCCGGCAAGATGCCCGCTGTGCTCTATGCACACGGGCACTGGACCAACGCTCGGCTCTCCACCGCCAACAGCTGGAACAACGACAAAAAGTCCGGAGCCGAGGCGACTGAAGAAAGCTCGAAATATTTCCATCAAGCCGGCTGCGTCATGCTCGCCCGGCTCGGCGCTGTCGTGCTGCATTTTGATATGGTTGGCAATTCCGACAGCATGCAGATCGCCCATCGCGAAGGCTTCAAGGATGTCGAAGCTCAGCTTCGCCTGCAAACCTTCATGAACTTGCAAACCTGGAACTGCGTGCGCGGCGTCGATTTCCTGACGTCGCTTGCCGACGTTGATGCCACACGCATCGGCATCACCGGCGCATCGGGCGGCGGGACGCAGTCGTTTCTGCTCGCTGCCGTTGACGATCGCGTGACCGCCTCATTTCCCGCCGTCATGGTGTCGGCGTCGATGCAGGGCGGTTGCGTGTGCGAAAACACGTCGCACCTGCGCGTCGGCACAACCAACATCGAGCTTTCCGCTCTCATCGCGCCACGCCCGCTCGGCATGACCGGCGCGAACGATTGGACCAAGGAAATCGAAACCAAGGGTCTGCCCGAACTCAAACAGATTTACAAGATGTATGGCGTCGAGGACAATGTGATGGCGAAGTACCTCAGCTTCCCACACAACTACAATCAGCCGAGCCGCGAGGTGATGTACAATTTCTTCAACAAGCATCTGAAATTCGGAGTCAACGGCGTAATCGCGGAGAAGCCATTCAAGCCCGTCGATCCGAAGGAACTATCGGTGTACGATAGCGCCCACCCGTTGCCGAAGGACGCCGCCAATGCCGAAGTATTGAAACGCACGCTCAACGCCGCTCAAGAAAAGCAGATGCAATCGCTGCTGCCGAAAGACGCGGACAGCCTGGCGAAGTTCCAGAAGACCGAACATGCCGCGCTGCGAGCGATGATGACGGATCAACTGCCGAAAGCTGACGACGTGGTAGTCGTGAGCAAAGGCGAAAAGGTCGAGAAGGACGGCGTCATTTCAACGGAAATCGTGTTGAGCCGTAAGGGCCAGGGCGAACGTGTGAAGTGCGTCATCGTGCATGGCAACGACTTCGATGGCCGAGGTGTGATTTGGGTTCACCCCGATGGCGTCGCCAGCATTTGGAAAGACGGCAAGCTCGTGCCGGCGGCGCAGGCGATCGTCGATAAAGGCAGTGGCTTCCTGGCCGTCGAAGTCTTCCGCACCGGTGCGGCAGCCAAGGACGAACGGCCTACGACCAACCTGAAAGTCGGCGCCTATCCGTACGCCGGCTACTTCTATGGCTACAACCGCGCCCTCGTCGCCGAGCGCGTGCACGACATCCTCACGGCCGTTACGTATGCGAGGTCGAATGACAAAGTCAAGTCGCTGAGCCTCGTTGGCTTCGAGAAGGCTGGCCCGTGGGTCATGCTCGCTCGCGGCCTGTGTGGCGACGCCGTCACGCGCACCGCTGCCGACGTCAACGGTTTCAGCTTCAATACGGTCGAAGATTTCGACCACGAGAACATGCTGCCCGGCGCTCTCAAGTACGGCGGACTCATGACGCTTGCCGGCGTCATCGCGCCGAACGAGTTGTACTTGCACAACACGAAAGGCGCGGGTTCAACTGCACACCTCCGCGCTGCGTATGAGGTCTCACGGCAGGCCGAGAAGTTGCATCACGTGGCAGGCCGATCCGACCCCGCCACCGTGGTGAACTGGATTCTGCGGTGATGGATTGATCAATAGATAAGTTTAGCCGCGACACGCAGCGGAGCGCATTGTCGAACACGCGCTCCACTGGCGCGTCGCGGCTAAACAAGATGGATAATCAAATCAATGGCCACGCGTGAATTGATGCTGCATCGAATTAAGCAAGCGGTGATCGAAGGCAACCGCGCCGGTGGTGCGCCGCCCTTGCCTCGGCGAGGAACGGTCGGCTATCAGGGCGCGGGAACCGACAGCGTTCAGAAATTTTGCACGGAGTTGGCGAACGCCGGCGGGATCGCACATCATGCCGACGTGATCACCGATGTCGTGCGCGTCGTGGAATCGATTCTGCAACCGTTGCATGCCCACAAGTTGTTGCTCAGCGCCGGCGGCACGGTGGAACGCCTGGGGTTGCCAAGCATATTGCGCGATCTTGGTTATGACGTGCGCGTAGTGAACGAAACACCGACTCGCGATGAACTCTTCGCGGCTGACGTCGGCATCACCAATGTCCATCGGCTCATCGCGGAGACCGGTTCCGTCGTGGTCGCGACCAGCCCGAGCGAGCCGCGCTCAGTCAGCCTGCTGCCGCCGGTACACATCGCGATTGCCGAGCGTTCGCAAATTCTGCCCGACTTGTTCGACTTGTTCGATCTCTATACGCCGACGCAGTCGCTGCCGCCGGCGTGCTTGACGCTCATTACCGGACCGAGCAAAACCGGCGACATCGAGCTAAAACTCGTCACCGGCGTACACGGCCCTGGCGAAATTCACGTGATCATCGTGGATTGATCCGATCGCCGCTTGCGGCTTAGCGCTCGCACAGCGCAAAGTGAGCGCTAAGCCGCAAGCGAAAATCATTCAAATATCAACAATAATTTACAGGACCCACTCATGGCAAAACTCAAAGGCAAAACGGTACTCGTCACCGGCGGCGGCAGCGGCATCGGGGCGGCGTGCGCCAAAGCGCTCCTTGACGAGGGCGCCAATGTCGCCATCGCCGGCCGCGATCAGAAAAAACTCGACGAACTCGCCAAATCGCTTGGCAACGTTCTCGCCGTCTCTTGCGACGTGTCCGATAAAACCCAGGTCAAGAACCTGATCGACACCGTCACCAAAAAGCTCGGCCCGATAGATATCCTCGTCAACAACGCCGGCACGAACCTCAAGGAACGCACCTTCCGCGAGCTGACGCCCGAATCGTGGGATCGGCTCATCCGCACGAATCTCGACGGCGCGTTCTACACTATCCATGCCGTCTTCCCGTCGATGCTCGCCCGCCAGGACGGCCTGATTATCAACATCGTTTCGATAGCAGGCAAACGCGCTTCGCCGCTCGGCGGTGTCGCCTACGCTGCTAGCAAGTTCGGCCAGGCGGCGTTGGGCATCGGCCTCGCGGCGGAGGAACGGGCTTCGGGCATTCGCGTTTGCAACATCTACCCCGGCGAAGTCGACACGCCGATCCTCGTCTTCCGCCCGAAGCCGATCTCGGAAGACCACCGCGCCAAGATTCTGCGTCCCGAAGATGTCGCCGACGCTGTGCGCTTCGTCGCCACGCTGCCGCCGCACGTGTCGATCCCGGAGTTAGTGATCAAGCCGACGGCGCAGGAGTATATCTGAGGTGGGTAAAGTCGCTGATCAAAGTCACGGGTCGGCGCTGGGCTTGCAAAAATAACGTCGATGAGCGACATTATCTCTTCGGCTGCCCAAGTTGAGAATTGTAATTGATATCAAGCGCCGGCGGCTCCGACGTTTGACACCCCCGCCGATCTTCGCGTCACTAGCGGCTGAAACAAGGAAGTTCCTTCGGGCTGGACCTGCTCGAAGCACATTTCGGAAAATGATCATGATGATCGCACTCGACATGCCACGTCCGGCTACAACACCACCAAGCGACCATACGCCTCGACGTGTCGCCTTCGACCAGGCGATGCACGAGAACATTCTGCCGTTCCATCCCGGCCCGATCGCAGATGTAATCGTTCGGCGACTGAGCGTATACGACGACAAGCGCGGTTGGCTGTGCGAGTTGTTTCGCAACGATGAACTGGCTGGCGATCTGGTCCCCGCCATGGCCTATGTGTCGGCAACACTGCCAGGCGAGGCACGTGGGCCACATGAGCATTTGCAGCAGACCGACCATTTCTGCTTCTTGGGGCCGGCGACATTCCATCTCCACCTTTGGGATAACCGCCCCGAATCACCGACCTATCTCTGCCATGAGATCGCGATTCTGCCGGGTGATCAACCGATGACCGTCACCGTTCCGCCTGGCGTGGTGCATGCGTATCGCAACGTCGGTGTAACGGCAGGGCTGACCTGGAACGCTCCGAACCGCCTGTACCGCGGCGAGGGCCGAGCCGATCCCGTCGATGAAATTCGCCACGAGGATGACCTGCGAACCCCGTTTCGGCTGATTCAAGCCCAGGGATGAGGTACGCCGAATCCCTGGGATGAACTCGCGTCGGCGATTGCTCCCAAGGGTTCGGAGTACCTCACCCCATAGGCACCAACTTAAGCTCAGCCGCAACACCGTTAGAATTTTAACCACAGAGACACAGAGGAAATACGAAGAATGGAAAACAAGGAAGACACGCCGGATCGTGAAATTGATCGTTCCCTACTCCGCGCATTTTCTCTGTGTCTCTGTGTCTCTGTGGTTAAATTGCGATTTGCTGACACCGTTTCCTTAAGTTGATGCGTATGGGATTTGGAGTACCTCACCCGTGGGCTTGCCTCTGCTACAAACCAAGTCGTGCAGCGCGATTGCGCATCACGACTAGCGGACGATCGCGTTTGCCCGTGACGAAATCCTTCGTGAACAACAACGGCTCCAAAGCGTTTGCCGGCAGATGATCGCGCATCTGGTGAATACACGCTTCGGGCATTACGATGTAAACGGGATACGATCGTTCCGCCCAGATGGCCAAGTTCTCCCATTCCAGAATCGTGTCTACCGGCTTGCCGACGTGGTACGTGAGCAGATGCGACTCCGCGCGGAAGAAGATCACCGGGCCATCGGTGCGTTCGCGAATCTCGCGCGCGATCGTGCGATACGGCCAATCGCGTTCTTCGGCAGGCACGAACCACGTCAGATACACCAGCCAGCCCACGACGCAGCCGCACACGATAGTGCCGAACGAGAGTGTCATCCGCAAACGCTTCGTTTCGTTCTCGTGCAGCCAATGTTCCAGGCCCACGCCGAGGAATATCGCCAATCCCGGATACGCGGGCAGGAGATAGTCCGCTCGTTTGAAGCGCATCAGCGACAGAAATAATGCGATCGTACTGAACCAAACCAACCCACCACGTGCTAATGGATCGTTGCGTATCGCGCCATTACGAAAAAACACGTATATCGCCCACGGCGCGATCAACGACCACGGCAACAGATCGACGACGGCACGCGGCCCGTAGAACCACCATGGGTGCCACGCCAATGCTTCCGCGCCGCCCAGGCCACGTTCCACATTGTGATACCAAAAGAATACTTCCCAAAGCTGGTTGTTAGTTCGATGATTCGCCCAGACAAACCACGGCGATGTGATCGCCAATACGAGCGGTATGCCCCACCCCAGCGTTGTCGAGCGTAGCAAGGCCAAATGATCGCGCAGCCGCAGTCCAGCCTGCGAAAGCCAACAGGTACCGGCGATCATGCCAGGCAACACGAGAGCAATCGGACCTTTCAGCAACACACCGATCGCTAGCATCCCATATCCGAATCCATGCCAGGCCCAACGCCCGTGTCGCGAATTGTCCGCCAGATTGCCCAGATGAAATGCCGTCAACGCGATAGTAACAGATGAGGCGAGCGGCATATCGATTCGGCCGACACGCGCCAGCCAGGTGAAGTGCACGAAGGTCGCCAGGATCGCCGCGGCGAGGAAACCCACCGTCGCACGACCCGAGCGGACACCCGCGTAGAAAAGGAACAACACACTCGCAATCGCTGCAAGCGCCGCGGGCAGGCGCACGGCCCAAACATCGACGCCGCCGAGCATCCAGCCGAGGCAGGCGACGAGCCAATAGTACATCGGCGGCTTTTGCAATTCGAGATGCCGATCGAAAAGCCGAGGAACCAGCCAATGGCCTTCGTCGAGTATCGTCTGAGCGTTCTGCGCCGCCCGAGCTTCATGGCTGCTCGTCAAATCACGGTCGCCAAGCCCGGTGAAGAAGAGCACGCCACACAAAACGAGCAGTACGCCGGTCTGCAGAAGCCGACGGTGATGCTTCAGGAGGTCGCCAATCGCGGTCATGATGTCACGCCACGAGCCGCTGTTGTTGAACGTCGTATAGGCGTTGATAGATCGGGCAGGTCTTCAAAAGCTCCAGATGCGTGCCACAGGCGGCGACGCGGCCTTCGTCGAGGACAACAATGCGGTCGGCGATTTCGAGCGTGTGCATGCGGTGCGTGATAAGAAGGATCGTCCGCCCGTCGCGCTGCTCGTGCATCGTGCGATGCAGGAAAATCTCGGCTTCGGGGTCGTTTTGACTCGTGAATTCGTCAAGAATCAAGATGGCCGGGTCGGCCAAGAACGCCCGCGCCAGGCAGATGCGCTGGCGTTGCCCGCCGGAGAGTTTCTTACCTTCCGCGCCGACCGTGGTGTCGTAACCGAGCGGAAGCTCGTTGAGGATGAAGTCATGCGCCTGGGCTTTGCTCGCCGCGGCTTCGACCTGTTCGCGCGTGGCATGCGGGCGGGAGTAGGCGATGTTGTTGAAGATCGTATCGTCGAAGAGAAACATGTCTTGGGTGACGATCGCGATCTGCTTGCGCAATGACCGCATATTGACCGAGCGGATGTCGATTCCGTCGATGAGGATGCTGCCGTGATCGGGATCGTAAAAACGGGGTATCAGGTTCAGGAGCGTCGTCTTGCCGCAGCCGTTCTTGCCGACGAAGGCGACAATTTCGCCATGCTTGATGTGCAGATCAATGCCTTCGAGCAGCACTTGGCCTGGAGCGTAGGAGAAACAGACGTTGCGCAATTCGACATCGACCTGATGACGTTCCATGGTGGGAGCGTTGACATCGTTGGTGATATTCGGTTCTTTGTCGATGTAATGGAAGACGCGGTCGGCAGCGGCGCAGCCGGATTGAATGCGTGTGTATACGTTTGAGAGTCTGCGAATCGGATCGGCTGAAGCGGCGAGCAGCGCGTAGAGTTGCATCAGCGTCTCGGCTTCGAGCGGCTGGTCGGCCAGCGGGATCCAGAAAATATGCGTCGGTTTCTCGAGCACCATGAACGCTCCGATCAGGAAGACGATGGCGACGGCCATGACCGTCATGATCTCGATGATCGGACTGGTCATCGCGTCGAGTGTCGCCACCCACATCGCTTTCTTGAAAAATTCGCGCGTCGTCTTGTGGAATCGCCGGCGTTCGCGCGGCTCGCGGGCAAACGCTTTGACGATGCGAATGCCCTGGAACACTTCTGCCAAAATCTTGTAGATGCTGCCCATGCCTTCGAGCAGGTGGCGTGTCGCGCGTTTCATCATGCGGCCAAAACGTGTCAGCACCAAGAGCGCAATCGGCACGAGCACCAGGCAGGTCAACGTGAGCGGCCAATTGATCCACGCCGCCACGGCAATGCACGCCACGGCCTTGAGCGGCTCGGCCACGACTTTGCCATACGCCGTCTTCATGCCAGTGCTCAGGGTATCGACATCGGTCGTGAATCGAGTCATCATATCGCTGGAGCCAACATCGGTAAAATGGCTCATATCGAGGTGGATCGCCTTGCGGAAGAAAAGATTGCGCAGGTCGAACTGGCACAGATTGACTACCGCGCCGACTAGCGACTCCTGCCAAAACTCAAAGAATCCGCGAATGAAAACCGCTCCGACGACGATCAACAGGACCCAAACGAGGGTCTGAAACTTATCGGTCGGGCAGTAGTTGTCGATGAACCGTTTGGCGATGTGGTAGCGGTAAAGTTCATCGTGGGCCGACTTGAGGTCCGTCTCCACCGTCGCCATTTCGCGCGCAGTGTGGCGTTTGAATTTGTCGAGGTCCTCGCCGACCTGTTCCCTTTCGATCTTGGCTAACTTTTCGTGCAACTCGTCGATTTTTTTCTTGTTCGGATCGATCTGTTCTTTCTGGCATTTCTCGATCGACACATCGACCCAGGTTTGCAGATTCTGTCCCGTCCCGAATATCTTCAAGATCGGCCAAATCGCCGTGAAATTCAGACTCCACAACCCCGCGGCAAGCAAGGCGCAGGCGAACGAAATGCTGAGGCGGTATCGATAGGGCCACGCAAAACGCAGCGCGCGAAGAAAATTCTTGATACCCATCGCGAAGTCCTTTCGGCGAGCAGAGACAGTCCATTGCCCACATTTCTACCACAGTCGGGACTAGGCAAACAAGGCGGATTTGTCGATGGAAAGCGCGACGCGATGAGCAGGAGATCAAATACAACCACGGATAGCACGGTGCGGACAAGCCGCTACAAATACAGAATCACGAAAGCACGAAAGGACGGCATAACCATTCACGACGAGTCACAAGCCAAAGCAATTCTCGATAAGGAAAACAGGAAAAAAGGGTTGATTCAATTCTTGCTTTCCTGTCTTCCTTATCGTCCCTGCATTTTCCGGTAGTACGGTGTACGGTTGGGCAAATCGCTTGGGTTGGGTTTCTCTTTCGTTTTTTCGTACTATCGGGCTTTCGTGATTCTTTATTTGTAGCGGCTTGCCCTCGCCGTGTTATCGGTGGTTAATTTCTTTACGAGTGCTGCAGTGAAGCCCCGATTTCCTATGCCGACAGGCGTTCCTGGCGATCCTGGCCTTCCTGTCTTATCGCAATACCCGCTTTTGCGCAGACTTCCTTCAACGCTGTCACCTTCTCGGTTGGCACGAATAGGTAGTTTCGTTGCTCGACGTTTACGCTTCCTTGCAGACGTGTGTGACACACCAGGAGTTCTGGGGTGATGTGGAAGAATTGGTAACCCATCGCCGGCAGCGTCTGCTGTAGGTAGCTGTGATCGATGTTCTCCAACACTTCACAAATGATGAACGGACGGTCACGGCGGATGGTTTGCATCGCCCCGCAGATGACCTTGCTCTCGGTCGCCTCCGCGTCGATCTTCAGGAGTTCGAGCCGATCGATGCCCTGCTGGCTCATGTATTCATCCAGCGTAATCGTCGGCAGCGGAAATTCCTCGACTTGGTCGCGAAAGCCCTGGCATGACGACGAATCGGTTGGGATGCCGACGTTAGTGCGCGTGATGAAGAACGTCGATTCGCCGACGAAATCCGAGACCGCACAAGAGACCGCTTCCAGGTTCTCCAGCTTATTTAGTTGAATGTTCTTCTGCAGCATGTCAAAAATAAACGGGACGGGTTCAAAGGCCCAGACCCGGCACGTCGGCTCCGCCGCCGCCGCCAGTAACGCGAACAACCCAGTATTGGCACCGATGTCGATCACCGTTCGTGTTTCTTTTACGAGAGCCAGGAATAGCCGAATCGTCTCGCCTTCATAACCGAGCAAACCGCGGCGAGCGAGTTTTACCGCGATACGATCTTTCCCGTGCGGGCCGTAGGTGTGAAAACGCAGCCGTAAGCCGTCAGGCCCATGAACGCAGACGCGCCCAAGGAAAGGCAAACGATTGGCGAGCGCGTCGGGCAGCATCGACACAAAGGGCCGACACAGAAATCGACACCCCGCTTTGAACGCTTCGGCCATTCGTTTCCCGGCAGATATCGGCAGCGATTGCATGGGAATTCTCGATCCAAAGAAGTAGTATTTCCTTCATGAAGATTGTTATCCTGATATCCAATTCCTGTCAATGCGAAAATCGATTATCGAGAGGTGCGCGACAGCAGTTACAGGCAACCAAATACGACAACAGAGAGCACGAATGATGCGTGCCTCAAATTCCGTCGGAGGCTGAAGAGGCATTCAGGCCGCCTCGCTTACGCTTCAGCCTCGGAAATCGACTTTTGAGGGGCGTGACACGAATAACACAGATGGGGATTATTTCGGAAGCAGTTCGCCCTTTCCGTGATTTTCGTGCTATTTGTGGTCAAATTATTTCAATCCTGACTTGCCGATAATAGTACGAGCCGAAAGCGGAAGCGACGGATTTCTACAGTCCGTCGCTTCCGCTTTCGGCTCGTTTTCGACTTAATGTCGGTTGCGTCAATCCTGTAGCTCAGAACAGCTCCAGCACCGGTTTGCCTTGCACGACATAATGAGGCCTGCCAATCGGATCGGTGACGCGCGTGTCGGAGCCAAAGCCCATCGCGTGATACATTGTGGCGACGAAATCGGACACGTGTACGGGGTTGTATGCCGGCACACCGCCCTGGGCATCACTACGACCGATGACGTTCCCGCCGCGAATGCCGCCGCCGGCGAGTACCGTCGAATACACGCGGCCCCAGTGATCGCGGCCCGCGCCGCCGTTGATCCTTGGTGTGCGACCGAACTCGCCGGTCCAGGCGACCAGCGTCTCGTCCATCATGCCGCGCTGCGTCAAGTCTTCGATCAGAGCCGAGAATGCACGATCCACCGGCGGCAGGAGAAATTCGCGCATCTTTGTAAAGTTGCGGCTATGCGTGTCGAAGTTCTGCTCGGATTGTTTGAACATCCACGGCACGGTGACGAACGCCACGCCGGCTTCGATCAATCGGCGAGCGACGAGGCAGCTGCGGCCGAAGCGGTTGTCGCCGTAGCGATTCAGTATCTGGCGCGGTTCATCGTCGAGCGAAAATGCCCGCCAGGCCTGACCGGAACGCAGCACGTCGAAGGCAAGTTGCTGAAACCGTTCGTAATCGCGCTCGACTGCCGCGCCTGCTGGCCGTTGGTTTTGCACGGTGTCGAGCAAGCTTGCTCGGCCTGCTTGCCGTTGCGAGTCGACGCCCGCCGGTGCGGTGAAGCCGGGCATCGCATCGCCGGGACGCCAGTTTTCGTCGAAGAGGAAAAGCGGATCGAAGCGTGGCCCAAGAAAGCCGGCGTGCTGCCCGCCCCACATGGCGTTGTTCTGATCGCCAACGGGTCGCGGCAGCTGCACCGCCGCCGGGATGCCATTGTGATCCCCACGCAGTTGCCGAACCACGGACCCGACGCACGGCGGATCCTGGCGATCCAGTTGTGGTTCGCCCGAGCGGCGCGGTGCATGTCGTAGGCCGGTGAGATTGTAGTGTACGCCGACGCCGTGCGTATCGGATCCGTGATACACCGAACGCAGGATCGAATAGCGATGGGCCTGCTGGGCCATCATTGGCAACAGTTCGCAAATCTGCGTACCGGGCACGCTGGTCGCGATGGGCTGATATTCGCCGCGAATGCCATCGGGGGCGTTCGGCTTGGGGTCGAACGTTTCGTGCTGAGAAGGCCCGCCGGTCATGTAGAGGAGGATACACGCCTTCGCTGTGCCGACACGTCCTGGTGCGGCCTGAGCCGTGGACCGCAAATACATCGCTTGGGCCAACTCCAAGCCGATCGGCGAGAGCAAGCCGGCACGCAAAAAAGTGCGTCGGTTCATGGTGTGATGATCCGAAAAAGGAATGCGGAGGTAGGAATTATCTGGATGTAGTGTATCGTTTTTCACGGCGATGTGCAAGGGCCAAACGCTTGTTTTCGTTAGGGAAAACCGAAACAACAACTTCTCGATTTCGCCGCTTGCGGCTTAGCGCTCGTAAGACGCCGCAATACCAATTCGCGAAGTCATTATTATGTATTTCTTTCCGCCTCTGCGGGAGCCACTTTTTTCCCACATCCAGAGCTAAGTGCCAGATTTTTTGGCGGGTCCGGTCGTCCAGTCTCGCTTGGTTGGGTAGAAGACAAAATTTCCCAGACAACGAGGTGACCATGCGGCATAATCTGCTCATTCTGGCTATGCTGGTGGCGGCGATGACCGTCGTGACGAACGCGATCACGGCCGACGAGAAGGCGCTCATCGGCAAGCCAGCATGCGACTTCCGCCTGCCCGACGTGGTCACCGGTAAGGACGTTCGCCTCTCCGACCTCAAGGACAAGGTCGTGGTTGTTATCTTCTACAGCCACACCTGCACCTTCTGCCGCAACTACGAAGCCCGTTTCCGCCAGCTCGCAGCCGATCACGCCGGCAAGGGCATATCCGTTCTCGCCATCGACAGCACTGGACGTTCCGCAAAAGAAGCGGCCGCGGCATGGAAGGCGAAGAACATGGGCTTCCCTCTGCTGCTTGACGACCGCGCCCGCACGGCGGCAGCCCTGGGGGCGACGGCCATGACCACGGTGTGCATCGTCAATGCCCGCGGCAATCTGCGCTACATCGGAGCCTTCGACGACAGCGAGTCAGGCAAGGATATCCGCTGCCGATTCGTCGCCGATGCCGTGGCTGCCCTGCTCATTGGGAAGACCGTCCCGCTCGAACAGACTGAAGTGTATGGCTGCCTGATCCCGCTGCCGAAATGACAATGAACACCGATTACTCGAAACCACGCCGTGTAGCCGCGACAAAGTCGGCACGCGGTGGTTACCAAGGAGCTAACATGAAGACACGAAATCTCTGGATGGTGGCCCTGTTCCTCGTCGCCGGCTCGGCCGGGAGTGCGTCCGCTGCGAACAATGTCCCGCTGGCGGAAATGACCGCACCCTGGCTGGGTCTGCTTAAGTCGCAGGACGCAGCCGTGCGGAACGCAGCGGGAACGACCCTGGGGAACATCGTCCGCAAGCACCCGGCCGCCGCAAGCGACCTGGTCCGGCATATGGCAGCGGAGGAAAACGGTGCCGTGTCAGCCGAGCACGAGCGACTGCTGGTCCCGCTGGCCAAGGAATCGCCCGCCACCGTGTCGGCCTTCATCCGGCTGATTCGGGACAGGGGGACGAACTACCGAGCACGCAACTTCGGCGTGAAGGTGCTATCGCAAGTCGGTCCCGCCGTTGGGACGCCGGAATTCGTTGACGCCATGGCCGAGACCTACTGCCCCGTCCCGGGAGCGTACCTGCGAATCCTGCGAGCGATGGGCAAGGACGCGGCTCCTATTCTGGCGGTCGGCTATCGTCACCCGGACGCGAACGTTCGCAAATGG
This sequence comes from Gemmataceae bacterium, assembly GCA_009697105.1. GTDB lineage: Bacteria > Planctomycetota > Planctomycetia > Gemmatales > Gemmataceae > SIAQ01. Next base: position 23,686 of record SIAQ01000052.1, read on the forward strand.
TCCACCATCGGTCTGCGCGTGATCGGTCGCACCGAGCCGACCATCCAGAAGCTGTTGAACGACCTGCAAGCCGAGGGGGGATTGCTACTGAAGCTGCGAGACGGCGCTCCCGCGGACCGCATTGCCGCCATTGACGCCTTGGCCAAAATGGCCCGCACAACCCCCGGCACCGGTACCCTTCTGGTCAGCTTCCTGAAGAACGTCAATGACAAGGATGTCCTGGCCGCCGCGGAAGCTCGCCTCGTGACGCTGGGGCGCGAGTCGCCCGAAGCCGTCGCCGCCCTGGTGGCAGCCGTTCGCAGCAGGGACAACTACCGCGGGCGGTTCGTGGCGCTGAAGGCGCTGCCGAAGGTCGGCGCCACCCTGAACTGCAAGGAAACGCTTGACGCCTTGGGCGACCACTATTGCCCGGTCCCAAGCATGATGCGGCGGATCCTGCTCGCCGCCGGTCCGGACGCAATGCCAGTGCTCAGCGTGGCTCGGAATCACGCCAACCCCGACATCCGCGCGGCGGCAGAGCGCATCTTCCAGGCGATGCCCAAACCGGCGGCGGCTGCCGCAAACCCCACGCCGTGATTCGCTAGGGGAAGGTGAGACGGAAGATACTAAGATTTTCAGGAACCATCCTCGCTCGACGACCGTCCACCAACGCCGAGTTATTGAGAACTTACGAATTTTCCTCCTGAGCCCGCAGAGCAAGCAAGATTTTTACCGTATTCCTTGCTTGCTCTGCGGACTCAGCTGGAACTTTAGGCGGACGCGTCTCGCTTGACGCACCACAATAAATTTATTTGCTGGCAAAACGCGCCGTCGTCTGGTATCGTTAACTCAATCGTACTTTGCATAGCTGGCAATTGGATTCTCGAATGAGGGCATGGTTCAATACTGGGTCGCAGCCAATTGTTCGTAGTTCCGCCTTGAGGCGGTTGGGAGCCAACAACCGCCTCAAGGCGGAACTACGAACAATTGCCACCCAAAACAGCGCGATCTTGAACCATACCCAACTAACCGTGCTCAGCAAGCGCGCAGGCGAAGCATCCTGCGGGAGTCCACCGAAATACATCGTTTTACTTCTTTTTTTGTGGAGACGTTTCATGAACCATTCTATCTTTCGCAAACGACGGGGGTTCACTCTGATTGAGTTGCTCGTCGTGATCGCGATCATCGCGATCCTGATCGCCTTGCTGGTGCCCGCAGTGCAAAAGGTGCGCGAGGCTACCGCACGGCTTCAGTGCGCCAATAACATCAAGAATCTTGCCTTGGCATTCCAGAGCTACCACGATGCACACAAGGTGTTTCCTCCCGGCATCTATGCGCCCGCCGTAGCGTGGACGGCGCCGGGCACTTGGAATGCGGGTTGGCGGGATCCCAACAACGGCGGCTTGCCGTGGGGCGCTTTTAGCTGGTCCGCCCGAATTCTTCAATACATTGACGGCGGCGCCATCTACGACTCCATCGACTTCAACAAGCCGGCCTACGCCGGAAATATTGGGGAAGCTGGCGGGTGGGGCGTTGACCGCGGACCGGGACAAGCCACTTTTGGAGGCCTGCCCAACCCCAACATCTTGGCTGCTCAATCAATGCCAAGCGTATTTCAGTGCCCCTCCGCCAGGCGAGGATCGCTTGCCGTGCAAACTCCGAACAAGGATTATGCACTTGTTTACGATTCGGGACAGCCCGGCGGCAGTGAGGTTTGCTGCCCCGAAAGGTCCGACGCAAACGCTGGGATATGGAAGGGCATGGGTTGGCTCAATAGTAGGATCGCCAGCACAAAAGTATTCGATGGGACGAGCAACACGCTCCTGATTGTGGAGAAATCCAATTACTCTAACCAAAGCTGGTGCAATTACGACCAGGGATGCAGTCCGTTCATTTGGGTCCATCATCAATCGCAAGGATTGGTCACCGCCTCCCAGCCGCCCAACTCTACCGCCTTCAACACCCGCGCCGCATTAGGGTCGCACACCGGGGGATTAAATGTTTCTTTCGTGGATGGCCGCGTTGTTTGGATCACCAACAGCATCAGCATGGCTGTTTGGATGGCGTTAGGCACGCGCAACGGCGAAGAACCCGTGAATAATGATTTCTAGTCAATATCAACGTGCTATACTTCACACGGCTGGATTAGAGGCACAGACATTCGTGCCTATGCAAACCGCAAGTACAGACGGGAATGTCTGTGGCACCAATCCATGAAAGCGCGGTTTTCGATTTCCTCACAAATTAAGGATACGCCATCGTGTCGAACCGGCTGTTTTCTGTCCTGTTGTGTGCCGCCCCGTTCCTGCTGGGCTTCCTATCCGGTTGCGGCGGTGGCCCCAAATTTGTCCCCGTGAAGGGTGTTTTGACTTTCCGAGGGACACCTGTTCCCAACGTCATTTTGGATTTTTATCCTGAGACAGGCCGCCCAAGTTGGGGGCAAACCGACGCTGAGGGACAGTTCGCGCTTGAATGCGATAAAGAGAACACGGGTGCTGTGGTGGGCAAACACAACGTCTTCGCCAGGATGGGGCCGGGATGGGAAAAAATCCCGGGTGAGAGACCTGCGCTCTCCAAGAATCACGCCGAGTTCTTTGAAAAATTCAGCGCCGCGAATTCGAATGTCGTGGTGGAAATTCAAGCAACCACCAAAGAACTCAATCTCGCTTGGGATTAGAGCAAATACCAGTTGCATTGCATGTGGAAACTATGACTGTTGCCTGGGTCGGTACTCCGACCCAGGCAAAGCTGCGAGCGACGTGCGAATCGGCGTACGCGTTTCCATTGATCGGCGGGATTGGATCAAGCAGGGGACTCCGGAGTCGGAGTACGACCCCGGCCACGAGCCGATTGCAACCCAAAATCGCTCTAATGCGGAATCGCGCCGCCCGCTCGTAGGATGCCGACGATGCCGATCAGCACCCAGAACACGTTGAGGATCGTGTAGGCGACGTCCTTTCTCAACACCGAACACCAGGCGAGCATGACGGCGTCGATGGTGTTGAATATCCACACAAACATGAACGGGCTATCGGGCCCAAGCCAACTCACCAAGCTGAAGCTCGTTATTCGCATGAGAACGCCCACCAGTTCGATCCAACGAACATATTTCAACACGAATGCATTCACGGCAATTCCACGCTCCCTTGGTTCCAGAATCACGCCTGGCGTATTTGTTTCCGTTTGTCGCAGGATTTCTGTTTCCATTTATCGTCAAACAAGGTATAATCTACTCGACCTCATGCCAGTGAACCATACCGACAAACTTTGCCAATAAGCTTGGTAAAGCAATTTCATCAAACGAGGGGCAGGAAGATGTTTAAGCTCGATCTCGGCGGTGCAGGGCGGTATTGCGACGGCATGAATCGCCGAAGCTTTCTCTCGCTCGGGGCGGCCGGATTCGCTGGGTTGGCCATGCCGCAGATGCTGAAGGCCCGCGAGCAATCGGGCACGTCGCGGAATACTTCCGTCATCATGATTTGGCTCGACGGCGGTCCGGGCCACATGGATATGTATGACATGAAGCCCGACGCCCCATCGGAATACGCCGGCATCTGGAGGCCGATCCGCTCGCGCGTTCCGGGCATGGACATCACGCCGCTCTTCCCGAAACAATCGCGTATCACGAATCTGTTCTCGTACGTGCGATCGCTCTACCACAACACCGGCGACCATTTCGCCGGCGGGCATCGCATGCTCACCACCAAAGACATGGGCGTGAGCGGCGTCAACAATATGCAGCGTTTCCCGGGTATCGGTGCGTTTGTCGCCCGTGAAGTCGGCCCGCGTCGCCGCGGCATGCCGGCTTACGTCGCTGTGCCGTATGCGTCGAGCATCGGCTTGAACCCCGGTTACTTCGGCGGGCACATGATCGGCGCCCAGTACAACCCGTTCGCATCAGGCGGTGACCCGAACAGCCCAACGTTCTCCGTGCAGAATTTGAATCTCGCCGCGGGCCTGACCGTCGATCGCCTCGAAGATCGCCGAACGCTCAACAACCACTTCGATCGCGCACTCCGCACGCTCGACGCCAACGGCACCGCCCAGGCGATGGACCGGTACAACCAGGAAGCCTTCGATTTCATCACCGGTCCGGCGGCTCGCGAGGCGTTCAACATCAACCGTGAAGACCCGCGTTTGCGTGATCGCTATGGCCGACACAACTGGGGCCAAAGCACGCTGCTTGCACGTCGGCTTGTCGAAGCCGGTTCGACGTTCGCCGCCGTGCACCTCGGCGGTTGGGATCATCACTGGGATCTCGAACCGAGCTACGACCGCCTGCTCCCGATCGTCGATAGCCTCGTCTATGGCCTGTTTACTGACTTGCAAGAACGCGGCATGCTCGACAACGTGCTCGTCATGCTCGGCGGCGAATTTAGCCGCACGCCACGCATGAACGACGGCGGCAACGGTGGAGCGCCCCGCTCGATGGGCACGCCGGGCCGCGATCACTGGGGCAACGCCATGTGCTGGATCATGGGCGGTGGCGGCGTCCGCGGCGGGACCGTCGTCGGTTCAACCGATCGGCTCGGCGAACGCCCGCTCACCCGGCCCGTCACTCCCTGCAACGTCCACGCCACCGTCTACAACGTGCTCGGCATCGACCCCCGCCTGCAAATCACCGACCCCAGCGGCCGACCGGTCAACGTGCTCGACGACCCGACGCCGATCGCGGAGTTGCTGTAGAAGGTTGAGCGAGTCATCGAGGTCGAATTTCTTGAGGCCTTCCGGTATGTTTGGCAGTAAGACTACGCTTTGGGTTGTGCATATTGCCAATCACACACAAAGCGCCCTTCGAGCTCAAAAGGAAGGCTTTATCTGCATTGGCTGGACCAAAATAGGCGATCTTGCACCTTACGACTCAAGGGACAAGATGAAAGCTGCCTATCGCAAAGCCTTCCCCGATGCCTCCGATGGTCACATCCGTTCGTCCTACGGCCAAGTGTTCCGTTTCGCTCACGAAATGGATATCGGAGACCCAGTTGTCTATCCAATCAAAGGCTCAAGAGACATCTTGGTTGGTGAAATCTCTGGCCCATATCGTTGGGCATCAGACGATCAGTTTTTAGTTGCAAGCGACTACTGCAACGTACGAGCAGTCAAATGGCTCAGATCAGTTCCTCGGATTGTTTTCTCACAGGACGCATTGCATAGTTTCGGTGGCTTTTCTTCGGTCGCAACCTCTGATGACTATCTCGAAGAAGTCATTGCTGTGCTAAAGAGCGACAAAGGAAGTCCGCCGGACCAAAAGACAACTGATTTAGCTATAACTGCTGACCCAAAACCTGATGATCCGCCCGTACCGTCGGACGAAATTGTAAATGTCACAGACACAAAAGTCGACCTTGCTGAACGCGCCGTTGAGGAAACGGAAGATTACCTGCTACGTTCGTGGTCACGGACAAAGCAGCAATTTGAGCACGTTGTCGCAGCTGTGTTTCGAGCGATGGGCTACACTGCTCAGGTGCAGCAACGCACCCATGATCTTGGGGTAGATGTCATCGCTCACCCCGATCCGCTTGGAGTGCAGCCGCCTCTGTTGAAAATTCAGGCGAAAAGTGGAACCAGCAAAATTGGGGCGAAGGAAGTAAAAGAGCTGAGAGGTCTGCTCAACCAAGGTGAAAAAGGCGTGCTTGTTTCGCTCGGCGGATTCTCTATTGACGCGCGACACGTTCAGCAAAATGATGCCAATCTGGTCCTGATTGACGGGGCGCGATTCGTCGAATTATTTCTAGAATTTTACGATCAGCTTGACCCTACGTTTCGTATTCAATTTCCATTGCGTCGAGTACATGTATTTGCCGGTTAGCGAACGATTTTAGCTTGTTCGCATCGCTTCACCAGTCTCCGAAACGATTGCCGACGCTTGATGCTCCTGATGCTGTTGAACATGGAAATAGGTTGCCATGTCCATCTCGCCGCCAAGCGCTACGGAACTTATGACCGACCCAATCGTGCAAAAAGCGATTGAGAAAGCTTGGGTTGATTCTCTGCCGGGCGATCCCGCTCGACGGCACGAGGAAGGTGGCTGGATTTATTTCGATACCACGACCGGGCAAATCTCCGTTCGCCGGCAGAAACCGGGACAGCAGGCTGGGATCGACCTCAGTTCGCCGCCAACCGTTTCTGGTTCGGTAGTAGGTAGGAAAGTTTCACACTCACCCAAACCCGTCTGCAGAGGGTTGGGATCCGGGACCAAGTCGTCAGGATGAAACCGTTGATGCAATTCACGGTGTGCCTGATTTGATCCGTGGTGACGATGGCATTCATTACTCGGGGCCAACTAGCCGCCGAGGTGGTCTTGCGGGCGGACCGGGTTTTCCGCAATAATCATAACCGGCAGAATAACTCAGGGTCTATTTCTTTCTAAACGGAGCAATGCACCATGCCTACCGCATCCATCTCGGATCACACAATCGTTACCAGCGACGAGGCTTTGCGCATCGCCCGGCTCGACGCGGAGAATGCCTATCGAGACCTTTCGCCGTATCGCGTATTGGTTGAACTCGACGACGCCGGTTGGCATATCGATTATGAACTGAAGAACCGGCAAGCCCAGGGCGGCGGCGCTCATTATGTGATCGACGCCCAAACCGGGGCCATCCGTACCAAGAGATACGAGCAATAATCAACTTACTCAAGCACGTCACCACGTCATGAAAACTACCATGTCACCGATGGAACCGGGCTGGCGTTGGGTCGCTCGCGGGTTGGCTTTGAAACTCGCTGGGCTGGTCATTGCGGTGGTGTTGTTTCCGCTGGCCCTCGCCGGCTTGTTCCTGTGGGGCGGGTCCGATGACGTTGGGCAACTCCAGCAGAATCTTACGCCGGGGCCTTGGCTTGCGGCCGTTGTTTCGTTGCTCGGTATTGGCATCCTTTTCGATTGGGTAGGCCGATGTTGCTGCCTGGCAGCTCCGTCGTCGGTGCAAGGCCGACGGTTGCTCTATGGTTCGGTGGCGTGCCAATTCCTGGCGTTGACGTGCGCGACCGTCGGCGCGATTGCATGCGGCATACCTTTGCCTAATAACCCTCTGAACAAGACCGCGGTACTCTCGATCTTTGCCGGCTCGGTCACGTTTCAATTCGTCGCGGCCGGCTGCTTCACAATTTTTCTGCAATCGCTCGCTCGCCACGTCGATCGACCCGATATCGAGCGCGTCGCCAATAAAGTCGTTGGCTTACTGGCGATGCTGTATCCATCCCTGGTAGGACTCGCGATCCTGGCGATGATCGTGCTCAGCGTGTCGATAGCGCTGGGATGTTGCGGCCTCTTCGTGATCCTCGGCGGCGCCATCGTCTGGATTCCCGCCGCCGCCGTAGTCGGTGCCGTGACGCTGGTAATGTACGTGCTCTACGGCATCGTGCTGCTTCAACTTCGCGGGGAGATCGTGAACCGCCTCGACAGCGGCACGGCGTTTCATGAAATGGAAGAGAGCGGGCCGGAATAGATTATCGTTCATGGCCGCGCAGCAGGTCGGTCTCGACAAGATCCGCGCCGCCCAGCAACAGGCATTGGCGCTTGCGTAGGTAAATATCCCAGCCTTCGGTTCCAGACCGTCCGTTTGACGGTGACAATCCGCCTTCCGATTGTGGAGTGATTTCACTCACTCCGGCGTGCCTCTGCTCCGAGCACTATGTACAATGAAGAGATACCCTCATATCGGAAACGCCAATGAACACCACCTCAACATCCACGCCCGCTCCGCGAACCTGGCCCCTAATTGTGGCAGGCACCGTGTTCCTCGTTCTTGGCCCCGTCATCTACGGCACGCAGATCGCCATGGGTCAGCTCGTTACGCCCTGGTACCTGCCAGCCTTCGCGACGGTCGGCGTCGTGCTAATGATGGCGGCGTTCGTGCGCAGGCCAGGCGTCCTACGTGGCGTCCTACGTGGCGTACTCGTCGCGCTGGCGCTCTTGCCGACCGTGTTCGCCTGGCTGGTCATCGCTATCTTTTCGCGCACACCGGAGTATACCGGCCCAGCCCGGGTCGGCGAGAAACTACCCACGTTCGCCGCCCATTATGCGGATGGCCGAGAGTTTTCCGATCGTGTGCTTGCAACCGGCCGCCCAGCGGTGCTGCTCTTCTATCGCGGCCATTGGTGACGGCTGTGCATGATCGAGCTCGGTGAGCTCGAAAGTCGGCAGCAAGATTTCGCCTCGCTCAAGGTTCGCGTTTTCGCCATTTCCAATGACGATGTCGAAACCGCCAAGTTGACCCAGGAAAAATTCCCGCACCTGACCATTATCAGCGATTCACAACAAGCCTTGGCGAAGGCCTTGATGGTGATCCACGCCAGTGCGGCACCAGGCGGCAAGGACACCAACGCACCGACGACGTTTCTCGTGAAAGATGGCACAGTCCGCTGGATGTTCCGCCCCGACCGCTTCCTCGAACGCCTACCCGCCGTGGATTTGCTGACGGCGATCGACAAGGCACTACCACGACCATAATCGAAACTCACGCGAAGACGCAAAGAGTGAAGGCGCGATGCCTTCTTTGCGTCTCCGCGCCTTTGCGTGAGCTTTTTCCTGTCCTCCGCGAGCCGATTCGCTTACAATGGCCCGTGCGTCCAACGCTTGCACTGATCGCGCAAACGCTAAACGGGGAACCGCATGCACCGCTACCTTCTCTCCATCCTCCTCTGCCTCACCGCCGCCTCCATCTACGCCCAGGACGCGCCGCTGCCCGCACGGGTCGCGGCGGCAAAGATGTCGCTACCGCCCGGCTTCAAGGCGACGCTGTTCGCCGGCGAACCTGACATCGTGCAGCCGATCGGATTCTGCTTCGACGACCGTGGCCGAGTCTGGGTCGCGGAATGTCTGTCCTATCCGAACTGGCAGACCGATCCGAAGAAGGGCAAGGACCGCATCGTCATCCTCGAAGACACCGACGGCGACGGCGTCCACGACAAACGCACCGTCTTCGCCGACAACATCGCCAATATCTCCGGCATCCAGTACGGCTTCGGCGGCGTCTGGGTCTGCGCGATTCCGAACCTGCTGTTTATCCCGATCAAGGATGACAAACCCGCCGGCCCGGCGCAGATCGTGCTCGATGGCTGGGACACGAAAGCTCGCCACAACGTCTTCAACAGCCCAACCTGGGGCCCCGACGGTTGGCTCTACGGTTGCAACGGCATCCTCTCGAACTCCAAAGTCGGCGCGCCCGGCACGCCCGACAAGGACCGCGTGTCGATGAACTGCGGCGTCTGGCGCTATCACCCGACCAAAAAGAAATTCGAAGTCGTCGCCCACGGCACCACCAACCCCTGGGGCCTCGCGTTCGACGAGCACGGCGAGATGTTCATCACCAACTGCGTCATCGATCATCTCTTCCACATCGTCCCCGGCGGCCATTACCAGCGCATGTTCGGCAACGACCTCAACCCGCACGTCTACAAACTCATGCCCAGCATCTGCGACCACATCCACTGGGGCGGCGGCTCCTGGACCAGCAGCCGGGCCCCGTTAGCCCGGAGCGCAAGCGACGGGTATAAACAGCACAGCGAAGCCGGCGGCGGACACGCTCACTCCGGCTGCATGATCTACCTCGGCGACAACTGGCCCAATCGCTATCGCAACGGCGTGTTCATGTGCAACCTCCACGGCAACCGCATCAACCACGACATCCTCGAACGCAACGGCTCCACCTACGTCGCCCGCCACGCCAAGGACTTCATGCACGCCAACGACCCATGGTTCCGCGGCATCGCGATCCACTACGGCCCCGACGGCGGCGTCTACGTAGCCGACTGGACCGACACCGGCGAATGCCACAATTACCAGGTCGCCGACAAGACGAACGGCCGCATCTTCAAAATCACCTACGGCGACGCGAAACCCTTCAAGGGCGACCTGGCGAAGATGAATGATTTGGAGTTGGCTAAATTGGTTTCCGTAGACAGCGAATGGCATTCGCGGCACGCGAGACGAATCTTGCACGAACGTTCAACAAAACGCAAAATCGAAAAAGTTGCAATTGATTCACTTTCAGAGCAGCTGGCAAATGAAGAGCGATTCGTTCTTCGGGCGTTATGGACTTTGCGAATAATAAATGAGCTAGATGATAAATATTTGTTGAAATACTACTTAAAAACCGGAGCGAGCACATATGGTCACCATATTCGCGCATGGGCGATTCGATTTATTCTCGAAGACGGCAAACTTAACCAGCAGGTCTTCAACGCTCTTGACAAATTCGCACGTCAAGAAATATCACCGTTAGTTCGACTGCATTTCGCATCCAGTTTACAGCGGGTTTCATTAGGTGACAGATACGCATTGCTGGAAGCACTCGCAGAAACTCACGTGGATTCAGACGACAGGTTTCTGCCATTAATGTATTGGTTTGGCCTTGAGCCTCTTTTTAGCGATGCTGGCGAGGTTCGATGGAAAACGCCATTATTACGCGAATTTTCCGCACGCCGGATTGCGGAGGCGAATTTACATCGACCCGCTTTTGATGAGATGCTGCGCACAATTGAAGGCTGGGATAATCCCGCACGCCATCGAGATATTCTTCGTGGAATCAGTGACGGGCTCATTGGCCGAAAGAATCTTCCGATGCCTAAACGATGGAAAGACACCTACCCCCTCCTCATCGAAAGCCCGCTCCCCGAGGTGCGCGAACGCGCCCTCGCCCTGGCCGTGCAGTTCGGCGACGAACGCGCGTTCACGCTGCTGCGCAAGATCGTGCCGGATCGTGAGAAGTCGGCTCGGCAGCGGGAGGATGCGCTGAAGACGTTGTTGTTTCAGCAGAAGGCCGATCTCGTGCCGATGTTGCACGATCTGCTCGGCGATGATGCGCTGCGCCGCTCCGCGATTCGTGGACTTGCCGCCTATGACGACGCCAAGACGCCGACGTTGCTGCTCGCGGGCTATCCGAAGTGGGACGCCGACGAACGCACCGATGCCATCCAGACGCTGTCGTCGCGCAGCTCGTATGCGATCGCGCTGCTCGATGCCATCGATGCGAAGACGGTCGCGCGGGGCGACATCAGCTCGTTCAACATCCGCCAACTGCAAACGCTCAAGTCGCCTGAACTCAACGCCAAGTTGACCAAGATCATCGGCGAAGTCCGGCCCGCATCCGCCGACAAGGCCAAGCTGATGGCCAAGTACAAGGCCGACCTGAAGCCGAACGTGCTCAAGCAAGCGAATCTCGCCAATGGCCGGGCGATTTACAACAAGGCATGTGCGAGCTGTCATCGCCTGTTCGGCGAAGGCGG
>SIAQ01000177.1 GCA_009697105.1 Gemmataceae bacterium
GAAGCTGCTCCAGGACCAACACCAGAACGCCACCGCTCGCCGTTGCCATACCGTGACCCGCCATCAGCGAATCATTGGACTCGGAATCAACCTTGCCGAACTTCCTTGTTGTATACCAAGATAGAGATCAAGTAGCGCTGTCGTACTAACCTGTAGTTTGAACGCCGTCAATCGAAAACTCGGTCACATGAAAATTTTTTGATAACTTCCGGTTGGTTCGTCGCTTTCCTCACCAAGCGGCGGGCGTTTTTCCCGGTCACTTCTTCACCTGCGCCAGCACCACGCGCGCCTGCGATTGCACGCGCGGGTCGGGATCGGCGGTCAGTGTCGTCAGAATCGGGACGATCTCCTTCGCGTTGCCTTTGATCGTTCCCAAACCCATTACCGCTACCAGGCGGACATTGGCCGAGGCGTCCTTGGCGGCGTCGGTGAATAACGGCAGTACCAGCTCGGCGGGGATCGGCACCGACGCCGCTTTGCCAAACCGCTGCACGAGCGATCCGTAGGCCGCGGCTCGGGCCTTCTCGTCGCCCGATTTCTTCACGATCGCGAAGATGTCGCCAAGCCTCGCCGGTTCGATGACCGACACCGCCTGGATCGCACTGCGCTTGGCGGGCAGGTAGGCGTCCTTCGTGGCGATCTCGATCAGCGCGGGCACGGCTTTCTTCGCGTCCGCACCGATGTTGCTCAGAGCCGTGATCGCGTTGGTTCGCGTGAAGTTGTCGGTGTCCTGGATCAGATTCGATAGTGCGGGCACAGCCGGCTCACCGACTCGGCTCAGTGCGAGAATCACGGTGCGCTTCTGAAACGTCGAGCCTTGATTCAACATCAATACCAGCGCCGGCAAAGCTTCTTTGATGTCGCCAGGGATGCGTTGCACCGCGTTGACAGCCGCGATTCGCACGTTGATGTCGGCGTCCTTCATCGCTTCGATCACGTGAGGCAAGGCCGGCTTCCCCTGTTGAGCGAGAATGGTGAGAGCCGTGTGGCGCATCGTCGGATTCTGGTCCTTGAGCAACTCCACACCGACAGCGAGCATTATCGGCGATTCGTCGTTGATATTCGTCAGCACGTTGCAAATTTGCAGCTTCGTGGCGGCGTCCACTTCCTTGAGCGAAGCGATAAGTTTCGGCGCCGCCAACTTGGCGCCGCTGCCAAGGAACTGCAAGCCGCGCACGCACTGACTCCGCACGCGCATATCGCTGTCGGTGACGCCATGCGCCAGTGCGAGTACGACCATTTTGTCGGACACGCGCAACGGCACGAGCGCCGTGGCGGCGCCAAGTCGCACGTCGGCCTGCTTGTCGCCGAGGGCGTCGACGAGAGCGGGCACGGCATCGCCGCCGATCTTGCCGAGCGCTTGCACGGCCCGAGTGCGTAGCGTCGGGTTTTCGTGTTGGAGCGACTTGACGAGAATGGGAATCGACGCTTTGCCGATCTTCGCCAATGCGTCCGCCGCGGCGGCTTCAACCTGAGCATCGGCGGAGGCCAACAGCCTGCCGAGCGGCTCGACGGCGGCCTTGGCATCGCCGCCGACATCCGCCAGCGCCTTCGCCGCATAGATTTGAACAAACTTGGCGTCGTCTTTGAGCGCTTCGATCAAGCCCGGCACAGCACCCGCGCCGAGTTTGCCCAGCGCTTCCGCCGCCGATTGCCGCACGTCGGTGTTGTCGTCGGCGAAGAGCCGGATCAGTGGCGCTACCGTCGTCTGTGCATCCGGCGCGATTCGGCCCAGGGCATACGCTGCCTTGCGGCGGACATTCGCATCCTTGTCGCCAAGGGCCTGCGTGATGTCGCCGATGACGCCTTTCGCCGGCGTGCCGATCCAGGCGAGCGTCCACAGTGCGTAGTAGCGATCATTGGCGTTCGCGCTCTTGAGCAGCTTGGCGACCGGAGCAACCGCCGGAGCGCCAACCTTACCCAGCGCGATGGCGGTGTTGAGTCGCACGTACTCGCTCTTGTCTTGCAGTGCGGCCGCCAACTCCGCGACCGCCGGCGCCGCTTTCGGACCGAGGTCGGCCAGCGCCATCGCCGCAGCGATCTTTTCCGCTTCGCTGCCGTTACTTAGCTTGGCCGCGAGAATCGAAACCTCTTGCGCCGCGCTCGTGTTTGCGAATAAACACAGACAAGTGAAAACCGCCGTGAGGATGCATTTCATGGATGAGGTCTCGAAAAGAGGTAGTGGTAACGGATAATCGAAATCTACGCGGCGGCGACATCCACGATGCGGCCATCACATGCCGAGGCTAACAGTGCGTCCATGACGCGGGCCGATTTGGTCGCTTCATCGGGCGCCGGCCAAACTGGCTGATCGTTGAGCACGTAAGAGCCGAAATCTTCGAGCATGCACTGAATCTGATCGTAGCCATTGACGACGAACTCCTCGCTGCTGGCGGCTTCGTTGTATTGCACGATGTACGTCGCCTTGCGCGGCAGCCACATGTCGGGGACGGTGAGCGTGCCTTTCTCGCCGACGATCTCGAACCATTGGCGGAAGGGATGCGTGAAGCCGGTGTCGAAATTGGCCATGCGTCCGTCGGCGAACCAGAGCGTGGCGGCAAGAGCGACATCGACGCCGAACTGAAACCGCGCCGCCGCTTGAACGCGGACGGGTTCCTCGCCGAAGGCCCAGCGGATGCCGTAAACGGGATAGCAGCCGACATCAAGCAGCCCGCCACCCGACATCGCCGATTGCAGGCGGATGTTCGTCGGGTCCATCGCCAGCGGGAAGGTGAACGTTGCCGTCACTCGTTCGACACGGCCGATTTTGTCGCTCTTCAAAAACTCCTTCATCTGCCGAGTGCGCGGATGGTGTGGCCACATGAAGCCGTCCATGAGTTTGATCTTCTTGGAGTGGCAATAGGCAACGAGCGACGCGCATTCCTGCGCCGTCGGCGTGAGCGGCTTTTCGCACAGCACATGTTTGCCTCGGTCGGCGGCTTTGCGTGTCCACTCGTCGTGCAGGGTATTGGGCAGCGGGTTGTAGACGGCGTCGATGCCGGGGTCGTCGAGCAACGCCTCGTAGCTGCCAAACGCCTTCGGAATGCCCGCCGCCTTGGCTGCCGATTGCGCTTTGTCGAGCGACCGGCTAGCGATGCCGACCAGCTCGGCATTGGTCGCCTTGGCAAAAGCGGGCAGTAAACGGTCGTTGATCTTGGCAACGCCAAGGATGCCCCAGCGTAGTTTCTTGGTCATGATGCGTTCTCCGTTCTGTCGAATGCGGTTGGTTTCAATATTATTATTCCCGTTTAGCGCTCGCGCAGCGCCATGCGAGCGCTAAACGTAAACAACACACGTAAGGAGTCCCCGCCATGCACCACCTACGTCGGCTCGCGTTTGTTATCACGTTATCGACGATCGCCATTTCGGCCAACATCGCGCATGCCCAAGCGAAAAAGCCACTCGCGGTCGAGGACCTCTATCTGATGGAGAGCGTGAAGTCGCCGACGCTTTTTCCGAAGGAGGAGAAGCTCGTCTACGAACGCGTTTGGATCGATGCGAAGACGAAGCAAGAACGCCACGCGCTGTGGCTGGTGACCGGCAAACGCGAGAACCGGAAGCCGCTCGAAGCCGACGAACCCGATGGGCGTTCGCCGGTGGTGTCGCCGGACGGGCAGTGGATCGCGTTTCTTTCGACACGCACGCAAGCTGGAGCAGCTTTCACCAAAGACACCCGGCCGGCGCCGCCGCCGTACTCCGATGCGATGGTCGATGTTTTTCTCTACCACGTGAAAACCGAAAAGGTGCGTCCGCTCAACTCGGGTCGCGCCTATGGCGGTGTGTTTCATGACGGTTTCTATGGCCGCGTCGCGTTTTCACCGGATGGTACAAAGCTGGCGTTCGTTGCCGATGATGGCAAGGACCCGCGCACGAAGGAGGAGATTGAGAACGACATCGAGATCGTGCGGCCTGATCAAGGCGAAGGCTACACCGGATACGGAGTTGCGCAGGTCTGGATCGTGGAGATCGAGTCGAAAAAAATCACGCGGCTCACCAACGACGACATCTGGTACGGCGATCCGCAATGGTCGCCCGATGGCAAGTCGCTCGTCGTCGTCGCCAACAAGACGAAAGACCGCGAATCGGTGCGGTTCAGCATCAATAAGAATTTTGACTTATACATGATCGATGTCGCCACGAAGAAGCAGACGCAATTGACGACAAACCCCGGGCCGGACGTATCGCCGCGCTGGTCGCCGGACGGCAAGCAGATCGCGTACTTAAGCAGCCCGCGGAAGGGGCCGCATCGGGATGTGTTCAATCTTGCATTCGTCATGCTTGATGGAAAGGAACGAAAAATCCGTATCCCATCTGATCACCATATCGGAAAAGTGAAAATAGGGGCGGTGAGTCCAGGGTTTCCATTACCACAAGATTGTTGGAATTCCGGTTCCGTCTTGCTCGTCGTGCAATTCGAGAGGGGAATTAACACCGAATGGCATGCAGTGAACATTTACACGGGCGCCCCGACGGGTGAAAACACGAAATTATTCGTCACACATGACCGTCAGAGACGTCTGTTGCCCGACCCCGACAAGTACGTGCTCGCAGAGGAAAGATTCGCTGCCGACGGTCAAGATGTCGCCTGGAAAAACGATGACATCTCACTCGAAGGCATATTCACGATTCCCCCGACCGCGCTAGGCGTCAAGCCGCCTTACAAGCTCATTGTCTACCCACACGGAGGTCCGCATAGTCGGTCGGCCTGGGGACCCGACTTCACCGTGCAGCTCTTCGCCGCCCAAGGCTACGCCGTCTTCCAACCGAACTTCCGCGGGTCATCGGGCTATGGCAAGAAGTTCCTCGACGCCGACCGGCTCGATCTCGGTGGCGGCGATATGCGCGATATCCTCACCGGCATCGACAAGCTCGTGAAGGACGGCAAGGTCGATCCGAAACGGCAATTCGTTTACGGCACGAGCTATGGCGGGTTCATGACCACCTGGCTGGTCGGGCAGACGCATCAGTTTCGGGCCGCCGTCGCACAGAACGCCGTCACCGATATGAACATGATGTATGGCCTATCGGACATCCAAAGCTGGACAACATGGGAACTCGGCGGCTTGCCCTGGGAGCAGCCGGAACGCTACAAGAAGCACAGCCCGATCACGTATGCGAACAAGGTAAAGACGCCGACACTGATCCTGCACGCCCGTGACGATCGCCGCTGCCCGTTGCCGATGGGCAAGGCGTATCACCAGGCGTTGTTGGCGAACGATGTGCCGACGCAGATGGTGATCTACCCCAACGAAGGCCACGGTATCCGCCAACCCCGGCATCGCGAGGATGTGTATCGCAGAGTGCTGGCGTGGTTTGCGAAGTATGATGTGAAGTGAGCCGTAAGCCCAGCGGGTGAGGTACTCCGAACCCCTGGGCCTTAGTGGGATGTTAATGTTCCTCGATGCGCACGTCGGAACGGGTCGCCATGCCGGGGCCGACGTTGTGCACGGCAATGCGGTAAAAGCCCGTCACAGGGACGACGAACTCGATGCGGCAATTGCGGTCCTCGTTCGGCAGACGCACGTCAATCCAGCGAGGATTCGGGTCGTTTCCGTGGTAGACCAGAAGATTGACGTCCGTTTGCGGCATTTGGGTTTGGTTGACGGCGGTAAGGACAAGGCGCGTGCCCTGCTTGAAGTGGTATTGTTTGGGGTTGGATACCCGCGTTGCTTGGATATTGCGTTCCGTGAAGGTGTGCACGCGCTTGCCGGGGACGCCGCCTCCCGCACCGAGCGTGACGAAAGCAATGACACCGCCCGCGCAGGCCAGAAACAGCAGGAAGCACACCACGCCGCCGATGATGAGGCCGATTTTCAGACCAACTTTGGACTTGGCGCTATTCTCTTCTTGCTGACGGCGATTGCGGCGCGTTTTGCTCTTATCTTCCTCGTCGTCGATATCGTCCTCATCATCGCGCGTCGAGCGCCGGCTTTTCGGCGGTTTCGCCAGGCTGGATTTCATCGAGCGCGGCACATCGTCATCGTCACTCGCGTTGTCGTGGTCGTCCAAGAACAGACCCTTTTGCTTGAACGCCTTGATCCATTCGTCCATTCCTTCGGACCAAATCATGTCGTTCGATTTCAGCATGCCGTTGTTGGCCAATTGGCGCAACTCATCCCAGCTGACAGGCCCCATCTGCTGTTTGTTGGTGGTATAAAACCATTCGGCGGCCATCTGCTGTTCCTAAATGGGTGGTAGTGGCTAGTGCCATGTCCAGACTAAATTTTCGGGTAGAGCCGCTTTAATTTTACCCTTGCTTTGTCGATGGTGAATTGCCAATCGACGGCTCGTTGCTTCTTGTTGACACGGGCGGACCACGCAGCAATTTCGGTCTGCAGCGTTTCAAGGTCGCCGATCCGTCGGTCCTTCAAGCATTGGCTGGTCATGCAACTCAATTCACATTCCACGATGTTGAGCCAACTGCCGTGCTTGGGAGTATAAACGAAGTCGATCCGCCGTACGTAGTCACGGGCCTTCTCGGGCGGAAATGCTTCGTAGAACGCCCCCTTGGTGTGCCTGTTCAAGTTATCGCAGACCAACGTGATCCGATCGTTGTCGGCATAGCGCGTGTCGAGCAAATGGACGACTTCATGAGCCCAATCGTACTTGGTGCGGCGTGGCCGAGCAGTCGCCTGGCGGAACCCGGAAAGCGGTTCGGCAAACATAAAAAGGCTCGCCGTTCCCTTGCGTTCGTATT
>SIAQ01000053.1 GCA_009697105.1 Gemmataceae bacterium
CTCCAGTCCGTCGCTTACGCTTCCGGCTCGTAAAGTGACTTTTGTCGGTCGTGTCATGATTGACGCCACCGCCAAAAGATGATTTCCGAGGCTGAAGCGTAAGCGAGGCCGCCTGAATGCCTCGCTTACGCTTCAGCCTCGGACGGAAATTTGACTTTTGTCGGCGGTGACAACAATGACCCTGCTCAGGCAATACAAGGCGTCTGCGGTTTCCGGTTCGCGGCAGGACATTAGATGGTCGGGAAAGCGGCACGGCCGACGTGATACATGAAAAAGGCAGGGATTGACGGGCCTCGTCGCTTGGCAAGAAGGCAACACGTTTTTCTACCTATCTGACTGCCGGTTCACTGACGGGGGCGTCAGTAGTTGATGGGTTGGCGCCGAAGGAAACGATCCGGCGGAATCAGGATTTGCGTTCATCACCCCTGTGTGGGCGTTCCAAATTCGGGGAGTTAGCAACACGATCAATTCGGTTTTGGTGCTGGTTTGGAACCGCTCGCGAAAAAGCGCGCCGACTCCCGGCAAGTTGGCCAGGAAGGGGATGCCATTCTGGTTCTTTTGCGAGATATTCTCGATGAGCCCGCCGATGACGATAGTGGCGCCGTCCGGGACCATCACGTTGGTGGTTACCTCGGCAGTGTTCGTCTGGGGAATATTGTTGATTACGCTGCCGGAGCTTCGTTCCGGATGAATTTCCATGCGTACCATACCGTCGCTAGAAATGAACGGACGGACGCGAAGTTGGGTGCCGACGTTGAGAAACTGGACTTGCTGCGTGGTGCTGACTGCCGATTGGCTGATGGTCGTGTAGCCCAAGCGATCGCCGAGTTGCAGTTCGGCCAGCTGCTTGTTGAGAACGAGCAGGCGCGGCGCGGCCAGGATTTCTGTTTTGCCGAGGGTTTCTACCGCTCGGAGAAAGCCCTGGACGTTGTTACTGGTGAAGCCGAGGCTGCCAGCGTGTTTATCCTGGGCGAAACCTTTGTCGGCCGTCCCTTTGACTAGACCGGCCGTGTCCATGAGCGCGGCGGGGGCAAAACCGAGCGCAGTATTGAGCAAGGCACCGTTGCCTACCACCGAGAGGATCTTGCCCGCGCTGTTGACCACGGCGAAGTTGATGCCGAATTCCTTTCCTTTGTCCAGCCGTACCAGCAAAATCACTGCTTCGATGAGAACCTGGTAGGGTTGCACGTCCATCTGGATGATAATGGGCTCGATGGTTTTGAGTATTTCCTCGCGATCTTGAATGATGACGACCTCACCGCTGGCGAGCGAATCGCCGCCGGTCGCAGAGCCGGCAGAGCCGCCGGATGCACCGCCGGATGCACCGCCGCCGCCAGACGCGCCGCCGCCGGATGCACCGCCGCCGCCAGACGCGCCGCCGCCGGATGCACCGCCGCCGCCAGACGCGCCGCCCCCGACCTGCGAAGTTGACTGTATACCTACCGCACTCGGCGGAGAGGACGTGAGCTTGCCCTTGGAGCTGAGAAATGGCTTAATCATCTTTTCCAGATCGGTGCTCTTGATGTAATTCAGACGGTACATCCGGATGAGGAGCTTCTCGTCAGCGATGCGGGCTACTTCCTCGGGCGTGTAGACGTAGACAATCCCCTGGTCTCGCTTGGAAACCAGGTTGGTGGACTTCAATAGAGCATCGAAGGCCTGGTCGAAGGTGATTTTTTTCAGACTGATCGATACCTTGCCGGTAACCGCTGGCGAGACCAGAATGTTCAGGGATCCTTCCTTGCCCAGGAGCTCAAAAGCCTTGCGAACGTCCACGTCATCCAAGGTTAACGTGACAATTTTACCGTTCTCCACCTTGCGAGGAAGAGGCAATTCATCCTGACCTCGCACAGCCAGCGTTCGCACCTGGTGGGGGCTGCCCGGCCGAGGTGCGTCCGACACGTCATTGTTACCATTATGGGGCTCCACAAAGGTGGTGGGGCGGCCGAATTGGACCAGACGTTTCTCGGCGACAACGGTTTTGGCGTCATCCCCACTGGCAACGGTAGGCTTCGTTGCCGTTTTGGAAGAAGTGGATGCGGACGATCCAACGAGCGGGGAAGGGTCCGGGAGGACCATTTTCCCGAGCATGCTGTCATGGGCGCAGCCTCCGACGAAAAGCCAGAGGCTCAGCCAACCAACGGCTTGCCAACTCTTCATTCGGATTTCCCCATTGCCTAGCCACGGCTTTCTGAAAAGCGCGCCACGATAGACTTTTCCAAATGTAATGATCGGACAAAGGAGGATGAGACTTGAATGTTTCCAGAGGCCAACGCGGAATAATCGGAAAATCCGGCAAACTCCGCCAACCCTGTGCTATCTTTACTTGACCGGCGCCTCGCCGATCACCCTGTACTGCCCAGACGCACTATCCTGTGTGGCTCTACGTCTGGCTTTCATTTGTAATCGGGTTGGGTACTTGCGTGGGCAGATGCCTGATTGGATGTCGATCATCTCGCTCATCACTTTTGGTATGAGCCACATCCAAATCACATCGGCGAGCCGGGAGTTGTTGAACATGCGGTATCGAGGAGATGCGCAGGCGTTCATGCGCCCGTCGGCCACTGCCTTCAGAGCCACGCGGCCACTCCCTTACGGTCGTGGCTCGGAAACGCGCCCGCACTTCACGAGCCGGAAGCGTAAGCGACGGATGGTTATGCCAGCCCGTCGCTTACGCTTCCGGCTCGCCGAATAAACATCGTTCAGTCCGGATGTGCCTTGTACGTCTGCTCGAAGGCGGGGGGCGCAGAGCCGAAAGGACTCGAGCAACGTTGGATCAAATTGACCGTGCGAGGATTCCGCCATGACTTCGACTGCGGCAACATGCGAAAGGGGCGGATTGTGCGGACGGCGGGAACGCAGCGAGTCGTAAACGTCGGCGATGCTGACAATGCGGGCTGCCAAAGGAATTTCTTGGGCACTGAGGCGATCGGGATAACCCTTGCCGTCCCAGCGTTTGTGATGGTGGCGCGAAATGTCGATCGCCATTTGCAAAAAATCGAACGCGAATCCGTGGGCCTGGGCCA
Organism: Gemmataceae bacterium; assembly: GCA_009697105.1. Classification (GTDB taxonomy): domain Bacteria; phylum Planctomycetota; class Planctomycetia; order Gemmatales; family Gemmataceae; genus SIAQ01. The sequence goes on from SIAQ01000053.1 coordinate 3,027, forward strand.
TTTTTTTCAAGATATTCGCGCCTATGACCGTATGCTGCCGCATGAGGACCCGCTCTTCATCGGAGAGTTTGTCGGGTTTGAGGTAGAGATAGTCCGGCAGGCCGATCATGCCGACGTCGTGCAAGGGGGCGGTGCTTTCCAGAATCTGGATAAAATCCGGATTCAATGCACCCGCCAGTGCGGGCGAGTTCGACGCTTCCTGCACGAGATGGCGCACGTACTTCTGAATGCGGTGCAGATGCGAGGAGGAATAGGCGCCGCGATGAATCACTAACTCCGCGAGGCCCAAAGTCAAGGTCTTGCGGGCACCAACCAGGTCGCTGTCGCGTAAATTTAGGTTTTTTTCGAGCTGCTGATTCAAACTCAACAGCGAGTGGTTGAGCGAATCGGAGCGATTTTGCGAATCCTTGATGCGCAACGCGGATTTCACCCGTGCCAACAACTCCACAATGCTGAACGGCTTGGTGAGGAAATCATCCGCGCCCGCCAGCATCAACTCCGCCATGCCCTCGCCAGAGGCTTGACCCGACACCATAATGATCTTCAAATTCGCCGTCGGCGGATCGTCACGCAGCCTGCGCAGCACCTTGCCGCCGCGCAGCCGAGGCATCTCGGCGTCCAGGAGGATGAGGTCGTAGGGTTTGGTTCACGCCATTTCGAGCGATTCCTGACCGTCCGCCGCTTCCTCGCATTCCAGACCTTCCGAGGTGAGGATGGTCTGGGCGAGGGCACGTATCGCGACTTCATCATCAACGATCGGAATCCGGTGTTTCACGGACGGCCGAGATCTGGGCTGACTGAAAAACTTCAGCGATTCGGGCACCGTCTCGCGGGGTTTCAGATCGCCGAATTCGCCGGGCCGCGAACGCACGAAGGGAAGCAAGGCTTGCATGACCAACTGGGGCGCCGAATAGCGTTCGTTGGGATTGGGCGACATCATGTGCGCAACGATGCTGTCCACTTTCAGCGGGATTTCCGGCCGATATTTTCTGATGGACGGAGGCGATTGTACGAAGCGGGTCACGATCCGCTGTCGCAGCGACGCCTGAGAGGGAAAGGGAACCGCCCCGGTCAGCGCCCAAAAGAGCGTCCCGCCCAGACTGTAGATGTCCGCCCGAATGTCCACCGTGCTGGCATCGCTCGCTTGCTCCGGCGCTATATAATCGATAGTCCCGAGGACCATTCCCGCCTGGGTGAGGCGACTCTCCGTGATGCGCGCCAGGCCGAAATCCAGCAGCTTGGCCTGGCCCTCGGGCGTTACCAGAATATTGGACGGCTTGATGTCGCGATGCACCAGGCCGTACTTGTTGGCTTCGACCAGGGCGCTGGCAACTTGGTAAATGAGATCGCAGGCGTAGTTAACTAATGCAAGTGGCTGATTGGCAAAGAAAAGTTGACGCTACCCTCAAAAGTCGATTTCCGAGGCTGAAGCGTAAGTGAGGCGGCCTGAATGCCTCGCTTACGCTTCAGCCTCCGACGGAAAATCGACTTTTGATGGGCACATCAAAGTTAGCGCTTTTTGCCAAATAAGGGAATTGTGTAAGTTGTGTTAGCGCTTGGTCGGCGGGGATACAATACAGGGCCAATCGGCTGCAATTCCTGACATGCGAATGGGTTGCGATGGATCGGTGGACGCACATCGGAGCGGTTCCACTGGCACTGATTTCCTATCTCAAATATCTCGGCGAACACTGCGGTACACAATTCGCGATAGAATGGCAGCTCCAGATTCATCTCACAGAAGGTTCCCGCGATGCCGTTGATCCGCCATGACGATCCGTGCCTGTTGGTTACGATGCGGCGAGAAAGCTCGGCGTTTCTCAAGCGATATCGGCCAACGCAGCGAATTGCCGGGGTTCCATGTTGGGCTTCATTTTGCGGCCCGGCGGATCGCAGCGTGCTGGTCATGGAGACAGGGATCGGCAAGGAAAACGTGCTGCGGGCCATCGATTGGATACTGACGAATCCCATCATCGACGCTGTCGCCTACGAACCGCGATTCGTGGTGCTCGCGGGGTTCGCCGGTGCACTTGTTGATAATTTGAAAGTCGGCGACGTAATCTGTGCGGCAGAGATCGTTGATACAGCAGGCAGCAGCTGGCGAATCGATCCGGAACGGATGGAGCCAACGGAACGCCTCGTGACGGTCGATCGTCTCATCGCCAAACCGGAAGACAAACGGCAGCTGGCGAGCATTTCCGGAGCGATTATTGTCGATATGGAGTCGGCGTATGTTGCAGCACGTTGTGAGGCCGCGGGCGTTCCGTTCGCATGTGTCCGTGTGATATCGGACGAAGTGACCACCGCGATTTCGCCTGCGCTAACCACGCTGTTAACGGGCGGAAACGTTGCAATCTGGCGTCTCGTGCTGGCCGTGGCGCGGCGACCGTTGCTGCTGCCCGAGCTGCTTCGTTTGGCACGCGATACGAAAATTGCGTCAACGCGACTGGCCGACGTACTCGCTGAAATGCTAGGTCGTTAGCCGAGGGCGCAAGGCGACGGAGGCTTGGTCGTTACGTGCGTCTTTGGCCAACGAGGAGTGTTTCACTTAGGGTCTTTCAGTTGATTACGCAACTTCGCCACCAAAGCTGAGCGTTGCGAGGTCGAACGCTTGGCGGATTCCGCCTCTTCGGCAGCAGGTTCGCCCGGAGCCGGTTGGTCCGATGACTCGGGGACGGGCGTATCACTCGGCGCCGGGACGGCAAGCACCCGGTCGGCGATTCCGACGGGAGCACCTTTGCCGAAGATCGCTTCGACTTCGTCGTCCTTCAGATTTTTCTGGATGGCCACGAAGGTAAGCTGGGAATAGGGAATAAGCACTACACGTCCTGAATCCTGCGTGCCAGCAAGTCGGCCGCGAATAATCATGAAATCCGGTTCGAGCTTGTCGATTCTTTGTACGACGATTTCCGATCCGGTCGTCAATCCCAGTGCCAGCGAGTGGTGCAGGTCGGCTGGGATACGCCGGAACATCGCGATCCAGGCTTGATTTCCGTCCATAATTCTCCACCACTTTGAATGATTCTTGGGTATAGTGTAGCTGAAATGCGACTGTGAATATTCTCTGGCGATTCGATTGATTCACGACGCGGAGCATCGTGCCACAATGTGGTGCTACGCTCCGCGTCGCAGAATCGGAAATTCCCGCGTAGCCACGGTACACAATCCGACCATTCCATTTCAACCTGAGAACGAAAACTGTGATCCTCTCCAAGTTGAACGAATATTGGCCTGGTATCTGTGCCGCGGCGGCGATCGCGGGGCTGTTGATCCTCGTGATTCGCTACAAGCTGCACGCCTTCATCGCGCTCGTCGGTGTCAGTCTGATGCTCGGCCTCGCTGCGGGTTTACCACCTGGGCGAGTTATCGACGAGATCAGCAAGGGCATCGGCAACATCCTGGCCGATGTCGCGCTGCTGCTCGCTTTCGGTGCGCTACTCGGCCGCATGCTGGAGGTTTCCGGCGCCGCAGAACTGATCGCCCGCCGAATGATTGGTACATTGGGGCAAGGAAATGCGTCTTTGGCTCTGCTCCTGGCGGCGTTTCTCATAGGCATTCCGATGCTCTTCAATGTCGGATTTTTGCTGCTGATCCCGATCGTTTGGCGCATGCAGCGTGAGACGAATCAGAGTTTGCTTCGATTTCTCTTGCCCTTCGTCTTTAGCCTTAGCGTCACGCATTCTCTGGTTCCGCCCCATCCCGGTATTGTCGGCGCGGTCATTGCAATTGCCGGCCGCGAAGAATCGAATCGGGTGATGGTCGAGACAATCATTTGCGGCATCGTGTTGAGCCTCCCGATGGCGTTGATCGGCTGGTTCGGGCCGGGCCGATTCTGGGCCTATCGCCAATTCGTAACACCACCGGAGAACATGAGTGTTGCCGAGGAAAAAAAGGAACCGCCGATCGCGCGATCGTTGACGTTGGCGCTTCTTATCGTGCTAGCGCCGCTGGTGCTGAGCATCGCGGGTTTCGGGGCGAAAGTATTGTTCGACTTGAACCGCCTGCCTGAGCAAATGACGTGGACGCTGTTCGGCGCCGACGAGATTCCCGTATATTTCAAGTGGGTTAATCACAGTCCGCTCGATTGGCTGTTGTTTTTCGGCAAACCGACGGTCGCCCTGGGTGTGCCGACAGTGCTGGCGTATGTTTGCTACGGCACGCGGCGCGGATGGTCGCATGCGCAGATGAGCAAGATCACCTCCGACTCGCTGATTGAAGTCGGCGCGATGATGTTCCTCTTCGGCGCCGCCGGCGGGTTCAAGGAAGTGATCGTGGCAACCGGCGTCGGCGACTTCATCGCGGGAAAGATGATGCAGCTGCCGCTCACTCCGGTCGCCATTTCGTTCTGCATGGCGGCGATCATCCGCATCGCCCTCGGCTCGGCCACGGCGTCAATCCTTACGGCGTCCGCACTACTGACAAGCCTCGCGGCGCAACGGCCGGGATTCGAGACTCTGACCGTTCTTTCCGTTGCTTGCGGCGTCACCGTCGGCACGCAGCCTGCGGATAGTGGTTTTTGGATGCTGAAAGAATACGGAAACCTCTCGACCAGCGATGTCATGCTCCGTATCAACGGCTGCCGCCTGACCATGGCCCTGAGCGGCTTGGGGATATTGCTGATCGTCGAGGCGTTCATTTAGATTTATACTTCAGAGCCGAAAGCGAAAGCGACAGTGTTTTCCGACCGTCGCTCACGCTCTGGCTTTGTCGGCGATTGGTGAGTTCTAACCTGCTGGCTTCGGGCTAGAGTGGAATGGTTCATTTTTGGCCGCGTGCAGTATATCCGGCGCTCAGCTGCCCTTCTTCAGGCTATTGCTGATCGCGCTCGAGGAAGCGTTCATATTTCCGCTATTCTGCTGTCCAACGTAGCCGATGGCGATCAGGCACACGACGACGATCAGCGAAATCATTATCAAATATTCCATCAACGTCGCACCACGGCGGCGTTTGTCGTTATGCTGACGACCATTTTTTTGCTTCGGCGAGTCCATGCGAGTCGAAAACAACATTACGGGGCTCCATGATTACGCGGTATGTTTGGCGGGAGATTGTTCTTCGGCGGGGTCGGCTGGCTTCAACACCGGGACGCCGCGTTTTTGCAATTCTTCCAACATCTTGTTGAAATCGTCACGCAGATCCTCAAGATAATCGCCATTGCGCAACTTGATCGGCCGAACCGGTTCGCCCTTAGCAATCGACTGCATGGTGGCACGAAAGCGCACCATGGGGCCGACCAGGCGATGAGTAAAGCGGATGGCATCCCAGGCCATCACCGGCACCAGAATGACGACGCAAATAAACACCGGAAGATTGGCGCTAATCACTTCGACAAATTGGCGCGCCGGATCAATCGGGCCTTCCTGAATCATCTTCCAGGCAAATAAGAAGTTGCAAAGGACGACGAAAAACAGGCCAAAATAGGAGCCGATACGTTTCGACAGATTCGTCTGGAACGGATCGACCCAAACCATTTTGCGCTCCTCTGCCATAAGTTGCCTCCTGTGTTCCTGAGAACGAATAACCAAGAGCGAAATGAAACACGCTTATGGACTATAGGTTAGGAATCTTAAGGTGACAAAATATTTCTTTGCAATTCTGAGCCTGAGCGCCGGCGAAGGGCTGCTTGGTGCCCTTCGCTGGCGCTCAGGCTCAGACAATGCGTCAACCAATTCACTGTCACTCGCCATTGGCGTCCTTGACTTTCGCGAGGAACTCCAGGACGCTGAGCCGCATTTGCAAACGCGCGGTCAGACTGGCACCGCCATTAACACTCGCGCGGATGCGGCCGGTTTCGCCGGCGGGGAAGAGCGTTCGCGCCAGTTTTCGTTGTTCGGGCGTCTGTGCGATCAGCGACGCCATTCGTGCGATGTCGAAATCGAACAGCATCGGCACGCTCGTCGCGGGCGTTTTGTTCACCAGCAAGGCTTTGATCGTCGCCAGGGCGTCCTCGCCGAGTGCGAAGAAGACGGCGTCATTGCGGAAGGCGAAGTGCAGCTGATTGTCGCCAACAACGTCATCAATCACCTTCGCCAGCGCCGGCGTCCTGGGCACTTCGAGCCGATGGATCGAAATCGTGCCGACCTTGTCAATGTCGAGCTTGAACTTATCGCGTTGCTCCGGGGGCACGTCGTTGATCGCTTCTTTGAGTAGGTTGTGCAGAGCATTGCCGAGTTTTTCGCCATCGGTGAGTTTCATCGCGCCGAGAAACGTGTAGCGATTCTTCTTCGGCCCGATGGCCAGGGCGACGAGTTGGTATTCGCCTGCCTTGGCCGACGGCAGAATTGCTTTGAAGAGCGTATCGGCTTGCTTTTTCTTGAGCGGGTTTTGGATGCCGTCGAGGCTCTTCTCGACCGCTTCATCGATGACCGCGCCGAGCGACTTGGTCAATGTCTCAGGGAATGCCAGATGGATCGCACCGTGGAAGGCGGCGTTGTTCCCGGTGAGGCCGGCGAGCGGACTTTTCAGCTTGCCCAGGGCATCGATCGTCTTCGCGAGCTCCGAGCCGGGCACCGGGAAAATCTGCGCCTGCACCGCCAACTCCTTCGTCTTTTCGTCGATGTCGAGGTCGAAGCGAATCTCTTTGGTTTCGCGGATGAGGCTGTTGCCGTGCCGATTGATGTCGCGAAGCAAAGCGATGCGGAACTGTTCCTGAGCTTTGGTCTCGTTCGCGCCGGCTTGCTTCTGGGCGGCGATGATTGCGTCTCCAAGCTGGGCAATCGCGATAAGCTTCGCTTTTTTGGGGATCTGGTCGATTTGGGCAACGAGGGAGATCGTCGCGACGCCGCCGCCGAGGGCCTTGGCGGGATCGAGCAGATTCTTGTCACGGATGCTTTCCGTACTCAGGGAAGTAATGAAGAGATACTTGTGAGCGAAGCGGAAATAGACATCGACGTTCTTGTTCGTCTTGTAGGTGTAGATGTCGTCTTTGTCCTTGGTGATTTGCACGTCCAATGTGTCGAGCAGTTTGAGGAATGTCTTCTGGTCGGTGATCGGAACCAGCATGGCGCCGTTGATCTCGTCGATCGCTTTGCCGAACCGCACGTAGGCGCCGAACGCCCGGGTCGGATCGACGCCTTCGAGGCCCTTCACGCCGATTTTGCTTTTAACGAGGCCCTCGATTTGGTTGGCAACTTCCTCCTGACCGACGAGTTTTACGACCAGGCCTAGGTTCTGCATCAGTGCATTCAACGACTGCACACGCACTACCAGAGCTGGCACGGCAGTGGTCTTCTCACCTGCGTGAACAGGAGCCTTGGCGAGCAGGGCGGCAACGGCAACACAGGCAAGCAGAACAATTCGACACATCGACGTGACTCCGTGAGAGCAAAAAGGTTTTCTTAACCCGAATAATACTGATCGTGGCCATTCACCACGCCTTGGCGAGCCTTGCCGCGTAAGCGGCAGGTTGACGCGCCCGCAAACCTGCCGCTTACGCGGCTAGGCTCGCCAAGGTCTCATTTTTCAGATCGCCCGAATTGCACACATAGTGTATTTTATCTGTTATTGTCTTCTCTGTGCCTCTGTGTCTCTGTGGTGAATCATTCGTGTCAGGCTACTTTAACCGATTTGCCGAGTTTTTGCAAAATCGAATATGTGGCTTTGCCGATTCGTTCGATTATGCCAATAAATTCAAGGTTGCCGGTTGTAACGCCGATGATGAACCATGATGGAATGTCTGAGAACGACGGCGGCCCGTAAATTGGGTGGGAGAGTCAACTATGCGAAGCCGGTGGAAGAAGCTGTGCCAATGGGCGATCAGCATACTGAGCCTGGCATTCGCGCCGATGTCGGCCCAGGCCCAGTTCGGACTCGGTGGAGGCACCTACAGCCAGCTGCCGCCGACGCCGGCGCATTCGTTGCGTGGCGAGGCTCCGCCTGGCCCGAACGATCCACCGCCGTTTACAATGAAAGACGATGGTCGCCCGAATGCCTTTACCAGCGTCATGGACGTGCAGTCACACGATAGCCTGCCGTTGTTTCCGCCATTTTTCAAACGAGGCGTCGATCGGCTGCGACCAGGCATCATCTTTCCGATCTTGACGCCGGCCCGGACAGCGGAGTTTCCGAACCCGGCCGAAGAATCGAACGAACCGGTCTCGCCTTTCTCCATGCGAGAGGAAGGCGTTGCCAACGCCTTCACGAAACTGAAGGATCCGCGTTGGCGAGGTCCGGCGACCCAGGCTCTGCATGGGACCCGCTCGCTCTTTACCGAGCTATTCAACCCACCGCCGCAGCTCTTTAGTTCGCACATTATCAACCTGCGCGGCGAATTTCTTTATTGGCGATTCACCAATGGTCCCATCGCCGTGCCGTTGGTTACGACGAATAACAACCCGACGATCGCGAGCGTCGGTCAACTTGGCGATCCGGCAACTACGGTCTTGTTGAACTCGGGCAATATCGTCGACTACGGAGTCGTGCCTGGATTGCGGCTTAGTGCGGAGGTGACGACTTTCTTTACGCCACCGATTGAGCTATCGGGCTTTACGTTCGAACGCACACAAACCTTGTTCTCGGGCGGATCGCTGACGAATCCGGCGCAGCTCCTGGCGATTCCCTATCAAGATATTGATTCGCGTTTCATCATTCCGCCAACCACGATAGGTTCTGAAACGGCACAGGTCATTTCAATTCCGATCGGCAGTGCCGTTGGAGCTCAGGGCGGAACCATCGACATTACCTCCAACCTCGTATTTTGGGGGATTGACGCCAAGGTTTACCTTCCGCTCGGCGAATCGGATTTGATCGGCCTACGCCTGTCGGTCGGGTACAAGCATATGACTCTTCGTGAGAATATTCGCATATTTACCCAATCCGGCGGCGTTGTGGGTGGAACGCAGTTTAACGGGTTCCGCCTGCCCGACGGGATTTTTTCCAACACCACGACCGATAACTTTGAAACCACAAATAACTTTGATGGCGGCACGATCGGCCTTCGCGGCACTCTGAATAGGCAGCGCTGGTCGTTAAACGCCGATGTGAATTTTGGTTTCGGCCCCAGTACGTATGACGTGAACATCAATGGAAATACCGTCCTGGTCCCCGTCATCGAGAACCGTGCTACCCAGTCCGCGGATGGCGGCATCCTCGCCTTGCACTCCAACTCAGGCATTACCTCCGTTTCCGCACTTGCGCTTACTTTTGAAGCGTCCGTGGGGCTAAGCTTCCAGGTTAATCAAGCGATCCGCCTGTTTGGAGGGTTCAATTACCTCTGGTGGAGCCCGATCGCACGCCCTGGGGACTACATCAACAACACGATTGACGCTCGCCAGATACCATCATCGGCATCATTTTCGCCAGTTCCCTACAATGGACCGGCGGCGATCGGCAGTGTGACGCAGCGTGACCTCAGGATCACCGGCGCGTTCCTCGGCGTGGAGATTGGATTCTGACAAATCGCTTTACGAAACGGATGTGTGCAGGCGATGGTCGGGAAAAAACCATCGCTTGTGCTTCCGGCTCGTCTGGTTGTTGGCGCCGGCGATCTTACCCCGGAAACGCCGTAAGATTTGAAGGGGCAACGATCGGGTTTTGGAAGAAATTCGGCACGGGAAAGCCGCCAATGATGTCGTTGTTGAAACGCTTTCTGTACGCCGTAACCACTTTCGGCATGCCGCCCGAGACAAGCCAGGCTGAATTTGTCAGCGGATTGACCATCTGAAACTGCGTGTTGTTATGCGTCAACGCTCGCAATGAGGCGACGGCAGTAGCCTTGTTGAACATCTGGAAACGGTAGGTCGGATTGGCACGGCCGACCACGTATCCAATGCTGGTCTGCGGGTCGAGGACCAAGCCGAGCAATCCCGCCACATGAGCGGCGGCGAACGAAGTGCCGACGGCATCGACACCGGTTGTCCCGCTGAGATTCTCGATCTCCGTGCTATATCGATTGAGTGGATTTGCCGTCGTTGACCTGATCACCGACGCGGGTATCAACCCCGTGCCTCCGGGCGCGACGAAATCGAGCGCTCCGGTGTTTGAATAAAGCGCGAAGATCTCATCGGGCAGGCCAGCTGTGACGCCGCATTTCCCGTTCGTGTCGACCATCGCGCCGACGCGAATCGCCTGACTCGCCGATGCCGGCGAAACGGTATTGACATTCACACCGCCATTCCCCGCAGCGGCCACCATCAGAACCCCGGAATTGGCGGCCATATCCACCAGCGCGTTCATCTGCGCACTCACGGCGGCTGTTGAAAACGGCATCAGGCAGATGCGGATCGTACTTGCATTGGCGATGACAAAAGTAAGCGCATCGAGAACGTCCTGTGTCGTACCAGCGAACACGTCGTCAACGGTTCCATTCATGACCTTCAAATTGTAAAGTGGCGCGCCAGGATATACGCCCACAACGCCGGCACCGGCAGATTGATCGATCGCGCCGATGACTCCTGCGACATGCGTACCATGGCCTTGAAGGTCGATCGGGTTGTTGTTCGGTACGCCTGCGGTCGTCGTGAAGTCTTGCTGAAAAACCACGAACAGGTCTCCATGCGTCGTGTCGATTCCCGTGTCCAGGATTGCGATAGGAATCGATGCGGACGTCGTGCCCGTTAGCGTGATGCGACCTGTCGTTGTTGCTTGAAGTTCCGTGTTTTTGTACATGCTATAAATGTTCGTCGGCACGGCAAAAATCGTCGTCGATGCCGCCGTGTCTTGGCCCATAGCCATACCGTTGCAAAACACCCGTTTGATGTTGTTCGGCACCGCGGCCCCATAGATGTATGGCATCGGATCAATTTGCTTGACGGCCGGGTCTACCGCGAGACTGGCCAGCGACACATTTCCGACGTTCAAGACAAAACCATAGATGCCGGCCGTGTAAACTTTGCTCACCCTTCCGCCCACCAGCGAAGCTAAGCGCGAAGCCTCGGAATTTGGATTCTTAACGCCAGCGGAGAAATTGATAAAGTAGGAACCAGGAACCCAGGTCGGACGTGGCCGCAGATTTGTGATTGGTGTTGGCACCGACCCCTTCGTCCCAGATGCTTGCGCTATCTTGATCATGGCGGAACTGGCACGTTGCTCAATCCCATCCGCAAACCGTTTCGCCGACGTAAAAGCGAAAAAGCTCAGCGTGGAGAGCGTCGATATGATCGCGATCACCGTGGCGATTTCCACGAGAGTCATGCCTGAGCGAACACTGATTTTCGATGACAACGGAAGTCGCATCTCGCTATCCTCACACAAAATCCAACGCCAACACAATCGGCGCAGCTTACGCCATCTTCACCACAAGAATATCTTAACAGACTGCGTTACGTAAAAGCAAACGGGTTTATCATAAAAAATCTCCAATATCATCGGCGTTTTGACAATGTGGCGGCAAACTAAGCGAGTTCGGCACATTCGGCACGCCCGACAAAAGTCGTATTTCTGCGTTAAACTATTCTTCGCACGGTTGGAAATGTCACATTTTTGGACGAATGGAACCTTTTCCGAGCCGCAACCGTCACGGAGCGCCCGCGTGACGCCATGCATTTCGCAGCCGAAAAAAACAAAATCGACTTCAGGTGGGCGAGTCAACATTGAATCAAATTCGTTTGGCAGTCGAACCTGCCGATTCAAACCGTGTACACTAAGTGCGCCGGCATAATTATGAATCGGTCCGTCGCACGATCGAACAACACTCCGTTGTGACTCCTCCAAACAAGATCGCCCGTCCGAGGTCCCGCATGCAGAGCACGATGCAGCATTCCGCGCTCACCATTCTTGCGCTCTTCGAGCACGGCCAGCGCATCTATCCCGATAGCGAAGTCGTCACGTTCGATGGCGCGACTATCAGGCGCACTTCCTTCGCCGAGGTCGCCAGGCGTGTGCGCCAGCTGGCGGCGGCGCTGGTTCGCCTCGGCGTAAAGCCCGGCGAGCGCGTCGGCACGTTTTGCTGGAACTGCCAGGAACATCTCGAAGCCTACTTCGCGGTGCCGTGCCTCGGGGCCGTGCTGCACACGCTTAATATTCGCCTGTTTCCCGAGCAGATTGCTTACGTCATCAATCATGCCGAGGATTCGGTGCTGATCGTCGATGCGACGCTTCTTCACATCCTGGAACCGCTCCTGCCGAGGCTTTCGACCGTCCGCCGATTGCTCATCATCGGCGATGCAGCTCCCAGTCTGCCGATCGGCTGGACGCGGTACGAAGAAGCACTGGTACGAGAAAATTCGGATATGACATTCGGCGCGATCGACGAGTGCTCAGCATCGGCGATGTGCTACACGAGCGGGACGACGGGGAATCCGAAGGGGGTCGTGTACAGCCATCGCTCCGTATGGCTGCATTCGCAGGCAATCGTGTCGGCGTCGTGCTTTGGGCTGACGGATCGCGATCGCGCTCTGGTGTCGCCGTCGATGTTTCACGCTAACGCCTGGGGCATTCCGCATGCGGGGTGGTTCGTAGGCGCGGACTTGATTCTGCCGAGCCGATACTTGCAGGCCGAGCCGTTGTCGCGCTTGATCGCGTTGGAGCGTCCGACGTTCGCCGGTGCCGTGCCGACGATCTGGAGCGATCTGGTTCGATTCGCCGAAACGCATCCGGTCGACCTGTCGTCATTTCGCTTGGTCATCAGCGGTGGCTCGGCGGTGCCACGCAGTCTGATCGAAAAGCTGCAACATCGCCATGGCGTTCGTCTCGTGCAAATCTGGGGTTTGACCGAGACCGGCCCTCTCGCCGCATTGGCGCATCCGCCCGCCGGGACTCCTGTCGAGGACGACATCGATTGGCGAACAAAAACAGGCCGTGTGTTGCAAGGCGTCGAGCTTCGTCTCGCCGATGGCGAAACGATTCTACCGTGGGACGGCAAGGCCGTCGGCGAGATCGAGGTCCGCGGCCCGTGGGTCACCGGCGCTTACTACAAAGACCCGACACCCGACAAATTCCACGACGGCTGGCTGCGCACCGGCGACATCGGCACGGTCGATCCGCTCGGCTATATCCAAATCACCGACCGCTCCAAGGATGTCATCAAAAGCGGCGGTGAATGGGTTTCGTCCGTCGAAATCGAGAATCACCTGATGGCCCACCCCGATGTCATCGAGGCCGCCGTCATCGCCGTGCCTGATGCGCGCTGGGATGAACGTCCGCTGGCCTGCGTCGTATTCAAAGCGGGGACGGCCACCGATTTTGCGGCGCTGCGTGCGTTTTTAGCCGAACGTGTCGTCCGCTGGTGGCTGCCGGAACGTTGGGCGGTGATCGACGAGGTGCCGAAAACCAGCGTCGGGAAGTTTGACAAAAAGGTGTTGCGCGAGCGTTATGCGAACGGCGAACTGGCGGTGGAAAGTTAGCGCGACATTAACCGTAAATATTTACCACAGAGGCACAGAGAATAGGGACAAAGAGCTGTGGCGAATGCAGAATCGCTTGCCCGCACAAATAGTGTGTTTTTTCCATTCTACTCCTGTCTGTGCCTCTGTGGCCTCTGTGTCTCTGTGGTGAATATTTCGAGTTAAAACGTACGCGATCGGTCACTTCCTCTCGTCCGGATAAACATCAGGCAATACATTCCGCTGGACTTCCACGATGGCGATATCGGGGTCGCTGTCGGCGTTCGCGTCGGCCTTGGCGGCAGCGAGTTCCACGACTTTCTTCAAATCGCCCAGTTCGATTTGCTGTGTCTGGTCGCCAGCGTGGATCGACGCCAGAGCAATGCCGAACAGGATGCGAAAGTGAAAGTTGGCAAAGCTGACCTTGTCGTTGGGCAACAGCGCCGCCCGACGAATCCGAGTTCCGTTGACGCGCGTGCCGTTGGTGCTGCCGAGATCGCGCAGCAACACTAAGCCATCGGTCTTGACGAGGACGCAATGGACCTTCGAGACGCTTTTGTGGTCGATACGGATGTCCATATCCTCTTGCCGACCGACTAGCGTCATATCCTTGGCGATTTCCACAGGGGAACCGCCTTCCAAAGGCACGAGCACCGCGCGCATGAGGCTCCATCAAACAGGAGAGGATGGATCACAACTTGCGATTGCACCAAATTTCAGTCGAACTGTCGAGGCAGGTATCTCTGGTAAATTTTATGGAAACCCGGTAGCTTGTCGATTGTGACGAGCGTAGCGGTTGCACGACTCTCGGCAAGCAGAAAGGACTCTCATGCGGATCGCGCATTTCATTCAGCGATATCCACCCGTGCTGGGTGGAGCTGAGGCGTACTTCGCGCGTTTGAGCCGATTCCATGCAGAGCAAGGCGATGATGTCACGATTTTCACGACCGATGCGCAATCGCTCGAGGCCTTGTGGTCGCCGACGGCATCGCATGTAGCATCTGGAGTGACCCGCGAGGACGGCGTTTGCGTACGGCGCTATCCCCTGTGGCGGATGCGCGGGCGACGCTGGCTGCTCAAGCCGTTGTCGTTGATTCCGAATCGACTCTGGCAGTGCCTAACGCTGCCGTGCAATCCAATTTCCCTGGCGATGTGGCAAGACGCCGGCGCGTTTCCGACACGCTTCGATGCCGTGCACGCGTCCGCCTTTCCGTATGCCTTTCCAATCGTTTGCGCTCGGCGATTGGCGCGATCGCAAGCCATTCCGTTTTTTCTAACGCCATTCCTACACCTTGGCGATCCGACCGATCCGCACGATCCGATTCGGCGTGCATACTCAATACCCGCACTGCGATGGCTGTTGCGCGAGGCCGACGGCGTTTTCGTGCAAACACCCAGCGAACGCGCTGCAGCCTTGGCTTCGGGCGTGGCGGAATCGCGCGTCACTCTACAAGGGCTTGGCGTCTCGCCCACCGACTGCGTTGGAGGCGACCGCAGCCTCGCTCGAAAACGCTGGAATCTGCCTGTCGGCGCCCTGGTCATCGGCCATCTCGCGAACCTCAGCTGGGAAAAGGGTACTAACGATCTTCTGCAAGCAGCCGAATCGCTGTGGGCCAACGGCACGCCGGTACATCTGCTGCTCGCTGGGCCAATGATGCCAAACTTCGAGCGAGCCTGGCGATCCCTGCAACAACGCCAGCCCGATGCAGTGCGCCGATTCGTGCGTGTCGTCGGGCCGCTGTCGGAGGAGGAAAAGCGCGACTTCTTCGCTGGCATCGACGTGTTTGCCCTGCCCAGCCGTTGCGATTCGTTCGGCCTGGTCCTGCTCGAGGCGTGGGCGAACGGCGTGCCGAACGTCGCCTATCGCGCGGGTGGCGTTGCCGATGTCATTCGACACGACCGCGATGGCCTGTTCGTGCCGTGCGGCGATATCGCGTCGTTTGCCAATGCGCTACGGCAGTTGCATGACGACTCGCGCCGACGAATGCAGCTCGGATCCGCCGGGCGCGAACGATTGGCAACGGACTTCGTTTGGCAGGAGAAGCTCAACTTGGTGCGTGAAACGATTGGCAGCGTCAGCGGTGCATTCAGGCCTTGTGGCCGAATCTCGGCCCGGGAAGTTCTGCATGGAGTAGAGCGGAAATAACATGTTGTTGCCAGCGTAAAAGACAACGCGGAGCGTCGTACTACAATGTAGCACGACGCTCCGCGTTGTCTTCGTCAGACCGAAATCCACTCGATTGTCTTGTTTCCCGCTTGATCTAGTAGGCTTACCGGGGTAAAATGAGTTAGGTGTAACCAGATCACATCCCGCTCAGTGTTAATTAAGGAGACGGCCATGCGTTTTGAAATGGCGCCCCTCGCGATTGAGTCGGCCACCAGTGAACGAACCGCGTTCATTCGGCGAACCTATGCTCACCTCGCCGGCGCGATCCTGGCGTTCACGTTGTTAGAAGTGGCACTGTTCAAGTTCTTGGCACCGGCATTTCCAGCCCTTGACCAGGCCCTGCAGACTTTTGTACGCAGCCAGATCAGTCAACTCGTCGTGTTGCTGGCGTTCATTGGTGTTAGCTTTCTCGCTCGCTATTGGGCGTCTAACGGCGGATCGGCGACGATGCAATACGCAGGCCTCGGCTTGTTCGTTGTCGCCCAGGCGGTCATCTTCGTGCCGATCCTCTACATAGCGATCCATTACTTCAGTCCGACGATTCTGCTTCAAGCGGCGATTTTGACACTAAGCCTGTTCGCTGGGTTGACGGCGGTCGTGTTTATCACGGGCAAAGATTTTTCCTTCATGGCGAGCATTCTGATGATCGCATCGTTCCTGATGCTTGGCATCGTGCTCTGCGTGGTCGCCCTGAGCTTGACCACCGGCTTCCAACCGGGTTGGTACTTTAGCATGGGAATCGCCATATTCGGCGTCATGCTAGCCGCGGGGTTCATCCTGTATGACACCTCCAACATCATGCTGCACTTCCGCACCGACCAACATGTGGCCGCATCGCTGGAGCTGTTTTCCTCGGTCGCGTATCTGTTCTTCCAAATCCTGCGCATTCTCATGTTGACGCAAAGCCGAGACTAACGCGATTGCGTTGATTGCAAGTAATATCAAAGGCGCACGGGTGTGATCGACACTCGTTCGCCTTTTTTTTCGCTTGCGACCTGGCGCTCGATATATTCCGCATGATCGCTCGATATATTCCACGCGGCCTGATTTGGCACAAAGTAGGACGGCTCTCTAGAGCCGTCCTATTAAAATGTCATTCCTAACCGCTCAAGGTATATACGACAGCCAGTGGCCCGTGGGGCAGGCTTTCTAGCCTGCCGTGACTTGCCCATGATCGTCAAAATACGGCAGGCTGGAAAGCCTGCCCCACGGACTATTTTCCACGCGGCCTGATTTGGCACAAAGTAGGACGGCTCTCCAGGCCAGTCCCTACTCAGCCCGTACAACTCAAAGACGGCCCTAAAGCGCCGTCCTACAAAATGTCAGTCCTGGCCGCTCGATGTATATATATAGCCCGCGCACCATTCAATTCGCGTATACAATGACCGCAATCGTGACCAACATCTCTGCACGAACGGTGGCTCATGTCGGATGCGAAACCTGATGAACTCGTGAAGCAACTCAAGGAAACGCTCGCACGCCGGCGGTTTCGGCCGATGCCGATCGTGCTCGGCGTGTTGGCGTTGAGCGTCGTCATTCTCGCCGGCTTGGCGTATTTTCTTCACACAGGTCCTCGTCAGGCGCCGCTGCAGGTGCTGGCGTTTGATGCTGTCGTCGTTGAAGAGGAGGCTCCGGTTGCACGCGTGCAGATTTATTCCGTCGAGCCGGAGTCACCGATCACTTCGCTACGGCGCAAAACTGTCGTCGTGCAGGAGCCACGCCGCGTTAACCAAATCGACGAAAAGCCGCGAATGGTGACATTGAAAAGCGACGATAGCGGACAGGTCTCGATCGAATGGCCGATCGGCAAACATCCGGTCGGCGAGTTCTTGGCCAGTTATATCGACGTTGAGAAGCAGCACGCCAGCGTGAACGATCGCGGCATGATTTTCGTATGGCCTAAAGACGCCCCGATTATGATCGTCGTTGATGAAACACTGATTGGCGAGGCGTTAGACGCCGATGCCGGTGCGACGTTAACGAAGGCGGCGGCGGAGGGCTGGCGCATCGTCTATGTCTGCTTCGATCAAGTTGGGCCTGCGGAATTTGCGCTGCATCGGCAGTGGTTGCGGCGCCAACCGAAGCTGCCACGCGGTCCGGTGTTAACGCCGCGCAAACTGCTGGAATCGCCTGCGCCTGCCGATAGTCGTCGAGAGGTGTTTGCGGAATTGCATCAGCGCTTCACGGGACCGAAGCTTGCGATCGTGAAAACGGCAAGTAACGCCCGGATCACCCAGGACGTCGGTTTACCGACGGCAATCATCGGCCAAGCGGACAACGTCGCAGGGGTCTTGAACGTCGCGTCCTGGGCGGACGTACCCGTGAAGTTGAAATAATTGGCAAGACTGATTGCCGGTGGCACTGCGATCGCGTGGGATATTCCGAGCGAAAAGGACAACAACAATATCTTCCCAAATTGGCGAACCCTGCGAAAACCAATGATGAGTCAATTGCGATGCCGCCTGAAATTGCGGCTGGTGTTTTTTCGCGGAACGGTTAAGCTAAATAAATCGAAATTCATTTTATTGATCTATTCCGAAGGAGAATTTGATGCGGCGTCGAGGGTTCTCGCTTATCGAATTATTGGTGGTGATCGCGATCATCGCCATCTTGATTTCGCTGCTGGTCCCGGCGGTGCAGAAGGTTCGCGATGCCGCCGCTCGCACGCAGTGCCTGAATAACATGAAGCAATGGGGCCTCGCGATGCACGGGTTTCACGATGCCAACAAGAAGCTGCCGCCGAGTGCTTCGAGCAGCATCCGCAAGGCCTGGCCGGTCTACCTTTTTGCATTCATCGATCAAGGGGCGGCGGCCAACCTCTATGACTTTAAGACTGGTTTTTACTTGCCACCGAATACGATAACGACTGCCTATACTGGTGTGATTTGCGTACAACCAGCGATGTATTTCTGCCCCGCCGACCGCGTGGGAGCGTTCTGGCAAGGCGATGTCTATTGGCGTTCGCGCGGAAACTATGTCGTCAATTATGGCAACGTCACCGGGAACCCTTGGCCGACGATGTTTCCCGCTGGGAAGGCCCCGTTCGGCTATCTCGGCGGTGGCACGGCGACGCCTTGGCAGTCCACGTTGGTGCAGATCACCGACGGCACATCCAACACCTTACTCATGGCCGAGATCATTACGGCGATAACGAATACCGACTGGGACGGACGCGGCGATTTCCTGAACGATGACAGCAATTTTTTCAACCACCAGTTCATGACTGTCAACACGCCCAACGGCGGCACGGATGTCACGCCATGTGTCACCAATAGCGATCCGCTGATGCCCTGCACCAATTCGTCGGCCAATGTCAACGGCGCGGCGAGAAGCCGACACTCCGGCGGCGCGCATGCCCTCTTCGCCGACGGTTCGGCGCGATTTATCCTCAATAGTATTAATATCAACAGCTGGCGAGCGCTCGGCAGCATGGATGGCAACGACTCATTTATCTATGCGTTGCAATAATTCGTTTGTGTAGTCTTGGATTCGGAGTAGCGGGGGTTATTTAGAATGTCGCGTCAAATAGGGATCGCATCGATATTCGCTTTCGCCCTCACGGTTGTTGGTTGCGAGAGCGGTCCGCGCTATTTGCCTGTCAAGGGCGACGTGAGTTTCAACGGTAAACCGGTCGAGAACGGACTCGTGCAATTCGAGCCGGTCGATGCCACAACACCATCCGCCAAGGGCGGTGCCATCGTAAATGGAAAGTATGCCGCGGAACTCCTGCCTGGTGATTGGCTCGTTCGAATTACCGCGGTGCGTGGGGATGGCAAGATGCGAAAGGTTTACGAGGACGCGCCGGACAGTCCTATCAAGGAAGGCAGCGAGCAGTATCTGCCGAAGCGGTTCAATATCGAATCCAGCAACTTCGTGAAGATCGATACGAAGCGTAATGACTTGCACTTTCATTTGAAGACGGACTGATCACCCTAAGGATTGCCGTTCAGAGCCGGAAGTGTGAGCGACGGTCGAAAATCACCGTCACTCACGCCTCCGGCTCTGACGTTTGTCGATCATGGCACCGGGTTCGGGCGGTTGCCTCGGGCTCGCTCGTCCTCCATCGATTCACCCCACATGAAGAAATCACGCGGGCTGCGGATGAACGGATGCACGGGATACGCCGAGCCGCCGCCTTTCATTTCCTGCGGCGGCGGGGCCATATCCATACGAGGCATTTGTAGCGGCTGATACTCCATCTGTGGGGCTTGTAACGGCCCCATCGTGTTAAACCGCTGCATCGGACCGAAATACTGAAAGCCGTTATAGGGCCCCATATCCATTCGCGGCTGGCTGGGCAGACCGGGAATTGCAGGATTCGCGGGCATCGCGGGCATCGCGGGCATACCGGGCATCGCGGGCATACCGGGGATCATCGGCATAGCGGGATTGAAGCCGGGGATTGGCATTATCGGAGACGGCGCGATGTTTTGTACCAGGACCACATGGCCGGTCCACGGATTTCGCTGGTAGTAGTAATGAACCAATGGCCTAATCGGTTGATAGGGATTCTGCATTATCCAAGGTGGTATGACTGACTGTTGCTGCGGGGGCATCATCGGCATCATACCCGGATTCGACGGCAGCGAATGCGATCCCGTGTAAGGCATCGGCATAGCTTGCATCGGCGCTCCCGTGGGGCCAGAATAGCGCATCGGATACATCGGCGGACCTTGCTGCATTCCCGTTGGGCCCGCATACTGCATTGGCCCCATCGGCGGACCTTGCTGCATCGCCATCGGCCCGGGATATTGCATCGGCATTGAACCGTAGGGGCCTGGTCCCATCGCATAGGGTGATTGCATCGGATAGGGCGACGTCGGCACGCCCGAGTATGGCATCTGCGACGGTCCGCGCGACGCCACGTCGTCGCCGCTGACCGCCGGATACTGCCCTGGACCGCCACCACCTGGAGGTCCACCCCCAGGGCCAGGCGGAGTCGGAGGAGTGGGGGCGGTTGCCTTTTGGCCCCGCTGTTTCAATAACGGCGCGTCGCCGATGTCCATTGCCTTCTTGTTCAACAGCAGCGTGTGAGGCAAATAACCCGAATTGATCGCCTGCCCGATGGGTCCAGGTAGCGGCATCATGTGTGGCGGGAACGGCGGCGTCAGCGCATAATAGATCCCGATCACTCGTCCCCACGGATCGACCACGAATACACGCGAATTGTACGTGTTCGGCGCCTGCGGATACGGAATCTTCGAGATCGGCGTGATGAACGTGTAACCAAACGTGAACGAGCAAAGAAGCAGCAGAGCCGACAGCCCCGCGCAACTGCGGATGATCGCTTTCATAGCGTGTGCTTCCTACGTGGGTGGGATCAATCCTTTGTGGAGGTGTCCATAACGCCTCCTGCGCAAGTGTAACTGACGATGCGATTGGGTGCACCTGGACCGCGAAAGAACCGACCTGTTTTTTTTAGCCAACTCGACGAACATTCCGGCATTGCGGATTGTTCCGCTCGAACACGGCTCACAATGTTCTGTGAGCGGTTGCGATTGTCGCATTTTCAGAGCCTGAGCGCCAGCGAAGGGCCGCGTTGTGCCCGTCGCTGGCGCTCAGGCTCTGACCAGACAATTTCATCCGCTCGAAGTATAACAGGACTATGATTTCGTTACTTCGCTATACCGCCCCGCCGTCACAGTGTGGCTACTTGCCGGACCGAGCGTGGAGCCTGGAATATGAAATGGTCGCCAAGCTGTCGTCGGCGGAGTACGAGGTACGTTTGCAGGAAGGTTGGCGGCACTTCGGTGCGATGATGTTCCATCCTCGCTGTCCGAGTTGTCGCGCATGCCAATCGATACGCGTGCGCGTTGCTGACTTTCATCCGAATCGCAGTCAGCTAAGGGCGTGGAAGCGGAACATCGGCGACATCGAAATCCGCGTGGGCATGCCGACGGTGACACGCGAAAAGCTAGACCTCTACGACCGCTTCCATGCCTTTCAGGCCGACCACAAAGGCTGGCCCGATCACGAACCCAAGGACCCCGACAGCTACCGCGAATCGTTCGTGCACAATCCCTATTTCACCGAGGAATGGTCATTTTGGCATTCCGGTAACCTCATCGGCGTCGGTTATGTCGATCGTCTCGTGGAAAGCATGTCCGCAATCTACTTCATTCACGACCCGGAGTATCGCGACCGCTCGCTTGGCACGTTCAACGTCTTGTGCATGATCGAGGAATGTGCCCAGCGCGGGTTACCCTACCTGTACCTCGGCTATTACGTGCAAGGCTGTGCATCGCTGGAGTACAAGGCGAATTACCGCCCGAACGAAGCGATGAAGTTGGATGGAACGTGGGGCGAATTTCGGACATAAATGAAATTCAAGACCAGAGGTGAGGTACTCTGAACCTCTGGGATCAATCGCTGGCGCATTTTGAAGTTGCGCTTTTTGTTCGCCTCCCAATTGCAATGAAGAATTAAGAACGAGGAATGAGGAATTAAGAATTAATGCAAACGAATCAAGGCACGCAAATGAAGCGATTTCAATTCCTCATTCTTATTTCCTCGTTCTTAATTCCTCATTGCATTTCAGGCCATTGACGCGATTCCGTGTGCCTCGGCGACTCAAGAATGCGCACCTTCAAAACTGGCGCCTATCCCAAGGGTTCGGATTACCTCACCCTTGGGCTTGGATTTATTTGGATTGAATGCGGTAGAGCTTCGTTTCGGATCGCAAGTAGATTGCACCGTCCGCAACAGCGTAGGAGGCGAAGGTTTTTTCTTTCATGTCGCTGCGAGCAAGTTGCTCGAAGGTTGTGCCAGCGCGGAGGACGGTGGTGAGCCCCTGTTCGCTTTGAAGATAAACCTTGCCGTCGGCGTAGAAGGGGGATGCCGAGAAGCCGCCGCCAACGCGCTCGGACCAATGCGATTTGCCGGTCTTGGCGTCGAGACAGCTGGCTATGCCGTTATCGGAGATCATGTAAAGTTCGGTGCCAACGACCAGCATGGATGGCGTGTGCGGAGCGCCTTTGTTGTTCGACCAGGCAATATGGGTCTTGGTGACATCGCCCTTGCCATCGACGCGGATGGCGTGCACGCTCGGGGTGTTATAACCGCTGCTGAGGAAGATCATGCCGTGGCCAAAGACGGGTCGCGGGATGACGGAGTAGCCGTCATAGCTGGCGCGCCAGATTTCCTTGCCCTTGACAGGATCACAGGCAACGACGAGATCGCTGGCGGGGCTAATGATTTGGCGTTGGCCGTTGTGCTCGATGAGCAGAGGCGTGCTGAAGGAGAACTTGCGATCCGCCTTGCTGTTGCGGTTGGTCTTCCAGGCAGTTTTACCGTCCGATACGTTGAGAGCAATGAGGAGTTGCTTATCGCTGCCGTCGGTGGAGAAGACGATCTTGTCGTCGACAAGAATCGGCGTGCCGCCGTTGCCATGCACCGGCGAGTAGCGATGTTCGGTGGAGCGCCAAACAATCTTGCCGGCGAAATCGAGACACGCCGTGCCCTGATGGCCGAAGTGGACGTAAACGAATTTGCCATCGGTCAACGGCGACGGACTGGCGTGGCTATTCTTGCCATGAATTTTCGGGGCCTTGGAGTCTTGGCGAAAGATCTCGGTCTGCCAAAGATTTTTGCCATTCGCGGCATCGACACAGATGGCGACGAGCGATTGCTCCTTCGACTCCATATTAACGACAGCCGACGTCAGATAGATTTTTCCATCCTGAATGATCGGCGACGACCAGCCCTTGCCAGGGATAGGCGACATCCACGCGACGTTCTTGGTAGTGGTCCATTCGATCGGCAAATTCTTCCCAGGATATACACCCTGTCCGGTTGGTCCACGAAATTCCGGCCAATTCTCGGCACGAGAACTGAACGCAAACGCTACAATGAATCCAACAGCGACGAAACTGCGCATGGCATGCTCTCAAAAAAAGAGTGTGTGTGGTGGGACTACCGCGTTCATGATATGGATTCGTTGTTCAGGAAAACCGAGCCAAAAACTTCCGATCTCGATCTGCCGCTTGCGGCTTAGCGCTCGCAAGACACAACGCGAGCGCTAAGCCGCAAGCGGCAAATCGGGAAAAGAACGTTAACTACAGGACCATGATGGACCGTTTGAATAAATACTTGGCACACGCCGGCGTCGCGTCGCGTCGGCAGTGCGACGTGCTGATACGTGCTGGCCGGATCAGCATTGATGGCGAGGTCGTCAAGGATTTGGCGACGCGCGTATCCCCCGAGCAGGATGTGCGTCTCGATGGCAAATCGGTGACGACGGAGAAATTCGTCTACTACCTCGTCAACAAGCCGCGCGGGTATCTTTGCACGAATCACGATCCTGCGCGCCGACCGCTGGTGATCGACCTCGTGCCGCAAATCGAACAGCGTGTTTACACCGTCGGTCGGCTCGATGAGGACAGCGAAGGCCTGCTTCTACTGACCAACGACGGCGACTTGGCGAATCGGCTCATGCACCCGCGCTATGGTGTAGAGAAGACTTATCTCGTGCAGGTCGCGGGCACACCGTCCGTCGAGGATTTGGCGAAACTACTCGAAGGTGTTTGGCTTTCCGATGGCCATGTCAAGGTGAAGAGCCTGAAACGTCTGCGACGCCAAGGCGAAAGCACGTGGTTACGGATCGTGCTTGCGGAAGGCAAGAATCGCGAAATCCGTCGTATGCTCGCCAAGCTACTGCACAAAGTCATTCGCCTCAAGCGTGTGGCGATCGGCATGGTCGAGCTAGGCAGCTTGGCGACTCGCAAGTCACGGCCACTCTCGCCGCGCGAATTGAGAAATCTGCAGAGGATCGCAGCACGCAATGTGCCTGCCGACGACGAGCCGGATGGCGACGACCCGGATGGCGACGATTCGTAGAAGATTTTCGCTTGCGGCTTAGCGCTCAGAAAATCCCGCGCGAGCGCTCAAGGTGCTAGCGATCTTATCCTGATGTTATCGAAGGAGATTCTTTTCCATGAAGGCAATCGTAATCGATTCCGCGTTCGGGCTCGACAATCTACGCATCATCGAACGGCCCGAACCGAAGCCGGGGCCGGGCCAGGTTCTGCTGCGGATGAAGGCATGGTCGCTCAATTATCGCGATCTGCTCGTCACGAAGGGGTTGTACAATCCGCGGTTGAAGCTGCCGTTCGTGCCACTCTCGGATGGTGTGGGCGAAGTGATCGGCGTCGGCGAAGGCGTGTCGCGTGTCAAAGTCGGCGATTGTGTGGCGGGATCGTTTATGTCACGCTGGACCGCCGGTGACGTTACCGACGTTGGCGCGAAGTCGGCGCTGGGCGGCGGCATCGAAGGCGTCGCCGCCGAGTTGATCGTGCTGCCCGAGGATGGCGTCGTGAAAGTGCCTGCCCATCTTGCCGACGAAGAGGCGGCAACGCTGCCGTGTGCGGCCGTCACAGCGTGGAACGCGCTCTTCACGCTCGGCGACATCAAGCCGGGCCAATCGGTGCTCTTGCAAGGAACGGGCGGCGTCTCGATCTTCGCGCTGCAATTCGCGAAGTTGGCCGGCGCACGTGTCATCATTACGTCAAGCAGCAACGCCAAGCTCGAACGCGCCAAGCAACTCGGCGCCGACGATGGCATCAACTACAAGGAAACCCCGGCCTGGGAAGAAAAGGTTCGCGAACTCACCGGCGGCGCAGGCGTGCATCATGTCGTCGAAGTCGGAGGCGCGGGCACGTTTAACCAATCGCTCAAAGCCGTGCGGCTTGGCGGCACAATCAGCCTCATCGGCGTGCTCGCGGGCAAAGGTGATGTCAACCTCATGCCGATCCTCATGAAAGCCGTGCGCGTGCACGGCATCTTCGTCGGCAGCCGCGAAACGTTCGAGACGATGAACCTCGCCGTTGCGCAGCACAAGTTGCGGCCCGTTGTCGATCGCGTCTTCGCTTTCGGCGAAATCCAGGCGGCGCTCAAACACATGGAATCGGCGGCGCACTTTGGCAAAATCTGTGTGCGGATTTAGAGAAGAAAGGAGATGCAACATGATCTACACAAAGTCCCCTCCGGCAACGCTCGAAAAGCGTTTCGATCGTTTCGCAACGGAGCGTCTTCACTACCTTCCCATGGAGCATTTCATGGAATCGATAGCCTAATCCGAGCAGCGGAAGATCACCTTGGAAAGCCTGGACCTGTTCAAGCTCAGTCGACCGGACGTGCATGTGTTCAGCGAGTTGCTAGTGCAGTATCCGTTGCCACGAAAGAAGCGGCCTGGCCAGGTGGTGCCGGACAACATGATTATGATTTACGACAGCAAGTTGGCCGCCATGTGGAATTACAATACGCCATTGCAGCCGGTGGGGCCGTTCTGGGTCTTGGAATACCTGTCGAAGAATAATAAGCGCGAAGATTACGTTGACAACATGCAGCGCTACGATCGGGATTTGAAGGTTCCGTATTACCTGCTCTTCGATCCGGACAAACAGACTCTGACGCTCTATAAGCACAATGGCAAGAAGTACGCCGTCGTGAAAGCGAACGAGCACGGCCGGC
Source organism: Gemmataceae bacterium (assembly GCA_009697105.1). Lineage (GTDB taxonomy): Bacteria > Planctomycetota > Planctomycetia > Gemmatales > Gemmataceae > SIAQ01. Next base: position 28,920 of record SIAQ01000053.1, read on the forward strand.
TGGCGGTGCCGGAGTTGGATTTGGAGGTCGCCATTCGCGATCGCTGGGTACGATTTTGGCATCACGGTGAACTGCTGCCGTTGCCTGCGGATTTGAAGTTGGCAAATGATTCGCTGCGTGATGGAGTGACTCGCCTGCGTAAACAATTGGCCGAGAGGCACGCAATAACGAACGGAAAGAAGAAATAGGCTCACGCGGTCTGAGCCTGAGCGCTGGCGAAGGGCGAAATATTCCTTCGCAGGCGCGTAGGCTCTGTCGGAACTCATTTATTTGAAATCTTCACTTCCAGCGTATTGGCACCGGCTTTGATCACCATTTTCTTGCCCATGTTGCCGTTGGTGTAGCCGATGCCTTCATGCCAGCCCATAATGCTGACTTCGGCACCGGCGGGAACGAACGGAATTTCAAACGTGCCATCGGCCTTGGTGATCGCGTAGTAGGGGTGATCGAACACGAACAACTTGGCTGCCATCCACGGATGGAAATCGCATTGCAAGCTGATCGGCAACGGTTGCGTTTTGAGGTCGGCGCTGATGTCGATTTCCGTCATCGGCGGCATATTCTTGTTGAAGCCAGGATTGCGCAGCGGGTTGCCCGTGGCACGAATGTTGTGCGGCACGACGGCGCTGTTCTTGACGAGTATCGACTGGCCTGTTGCGACTTCCGTGCCGTTGTTAAGGTAGTATGGCTGGAACGCAGTCATACGCGGCAGAAACGCGCAATGCGGCTGATCGATGACGAGCTGCTCCTTGCGGACCTTGAGCTTGGGATGCGTCTCCAGATACGTACCGATCGGCGCCTTGATCCAGATCATGACGTTGGCGACGCCCTTGGTCTTTTTGTCAACCTTCCACGTCGGATCAATTTTCTCGATATCTTTCGCCTTTGGCGCGAGGCAACAGTCCTTATCGGCGTGCTTTTTCATGAGCTCGACAAGGTTGACTTCCGCGGGCGGATCGCCGTCGTAGGTCACTTTGCCCGTCAGGCTGCCAAATCCTTTGGTCGGCAGCAACGTCCTTTTTTTGTCTCCCTGAGCAAAGCTCAGGTTGGCCGTAAGCAATAAGGCAAACACGGCGGCAGCGATTACAGACGACATAGCACGACGCATCGAGATTTCTCCTCGCGGGAAAAGTGAACGTTGGTGGGACACTCTCAGTATACGCACGCAGGTCAATGTCCGACAATGGGCGAACTCGGCGATTACTCCGCGGGATCGTCAAAAATCCGATCCGTTTACCCGCGACGCGAAACGAAGCGCGGACGGTCTCCCGCGCTCCGCTATGCGTCGCGGCTAAACGAAAACACACGAAAAGCGTATACTAATACGACAGCGCTAGATCGAGAATTTGGCCCGCATTGTAGCCGAATTCGTGATAATTCGGACGACTTGGGCAAACGAGGGAAGGCCGAATTATCACGAATTCAGCTACAGGATACGATGTAACGCTGTCGTACTAACTTACGGATATTATTGAGACCCTTACAAGGATTTGCACGCATGAAGCAGCGATTGTTGACTCCCGGACCGACTCCCGTTCCTGAAGAAACCTTGCTCGAATTGGCCAAGCCGATGATCTTCCATCGCACGGCTGAATTTCGGGCGATGCTCGGCGAAGTGCTCGCCGACTTGCAGCAAATCTTCGTAACGAAGAATCCCGTAATCCCACTGACAAGTTCCGGCTCCGGCGCTCTCGAAGCGGCGCTCGCCAATAGCGTGCCCGCCGGCGGCAAGGTCATCTGCCTCATCGCCGGGCGGTTCGGTGAACGCTGGAAGAACATCGCCAAAGCCTTCGGTATCGAGGCCGTCGTCGTCACCGTGCCTTACGGCCAAGCGGTGCAACCGTCGCAGCTGGAAGCTGCGTTGGCCGAGCATTCCGATGCGATCGCGGTGTGCTCCACCTTGAGCGAAACGTCCACCGGCGTTGGGCATGATGTCGCGGTCTTTGGCAAAATCGTTGCGAAGACGGCTGCGATACTCATCGTCGATGCGGTCAGCGGCCTCGGTGCGATGGAGTGCCGAACGGACGAATGGAACATCGATATCAACTGCACTGGTTCACAGAAGGCGTTGATGATGCCGCCTGGCCTGGCGTTTCTGTCGGTCAGCGACAAAGCATGGCAGACGATCGAGAAAAACCCGAACCCACGGACGTTCTACTTCGATCTCAAGAAGGCGAAGAAGAACCTGGAGACGAATGACACGCCGTACACGCCGGCCCATACGCTGATCCGGGCGATGCGGGTAAGCACGAAGAAGATATTGGCGGAGGGCATGGAAGCGATTTGGGCGAGGCAGTCGAAGTACGCCGCCGCCGCCCGCGCCGGCCTCCAAGCGCTCGGTCTGGAGCTTTTCGCCGCCCAACCGAACACGGCACTGACGGTTGTCAAAATGCCCGCGAATATCGATTCGACGGTCTTGCTGACGAAGCTGGAAAAACAGTTCGGCCTCAAGCTCGCAAACGGGCAGGACACGCTCAAGGGCAAGATCATTCGTCTCGCGCATATGGGCTACATCGACCAGTTCGACATCCTCGCTGCGATATCAGGCGTCGAAATCGCGCTGGCAGAGATGGGCCATCCGGTCGAATTGGGCAAAGGCCTGACCGCGGCGCAACGGGTGTTTGCGGCAAGGTGACGCAGATGAGTTCCGTTTAGCCGCTCGCTTTCGGCGAGCGCGACCTGCGTGTTCTGCCGCACCGGTTCGCGCTCGCCGAAAGCGAGCGGCTAAACATACAGCGCGAATTCGGTTAGATGCAGACCCGGTTGCGGCCTTCTTCTTTTGCTTGGTACAGTTTCTCGTCCGATCGACGAATCAGCTCCATCGGTGTGATGTTTGCCTTGCCCTGAGTCGTTGCCAATCCGCCGCTTATCGTCACCTCAAATGTTTCGTTTTCAAAAACAAATGGCGTCTGATTGATGACTTTGCACAGGCGCTCGGCAAGGATGAGTGCGCCGTCTTGCTTGGTCTCGGGCAGGACGACGGCAAATTCCTCGCCGCCATAGCGTGCGAACAATTCTTCCTTGCGGATATTGCCCTTGATGCGATTGGCCAACTCGCGGAGCACGAAATCGCCGCCGAGGTGGCCGAAACGATCGTTAATCGATTTGAAACGATCGATGTCGCAGATAAGTAGCGATAACGGACGATCATATCGGCTCGATCGCGCCAACTCGCGATCGAGAAATTCCATCAGGTAGCGTTTGTTATGGATCTCGGTTAATCCATCAATGATGGTGAGTCGATAGATTTCCTCGTGGTACTCCGCCTCGACGTTGCCGCCCATGAGGAAGCGATAGATGCAGTTGCCGACTCGCAGGTAATCGCCGTCCTTGAGCTTATACATCGAAGCGGGGATGTCGTTGACGTAGGTTCCGTTGGTCGATTGCAGATCGACGGCATAGAAGCCATCGGCACCGGGTTGGATGCGGGCGTGCGAGCGTGACACCGAATGGTCGTTGATACGGATGTCGCAGTCGGTGGCACGGCCAAGGATCAACGGCGCATCGCCGATTGTATAGCGTGTGCCCATCGACGGTCCAGTGGGGTAGATATGGACCAAGCAAGCGTTTCGGCTGGATAGCGACACCGGGCGTTCCGGCGCGTTCATCCAGGTCTCGTTGATTCTATCGCCCACGTTTGCGGAGTTTTTCGGGTCCATGATTGAATTCACGGGCTAGATGATGGAATCCTGCTAATTTGAATGTACCGCAAGAATGACACGTTCGCATGGGCAAATTTCGCAAATTGAGGAAAAAGCGTCCGCGGTCTGTGGTCTGTGGTCCGTAGCAATAACCGTTCAGGCACGACTCTGTTGCCACCGACTATCCCTCCAGTCGATGAAATCGCTGATAAATCTTGCTTAGGCCCATCGGTTCGATCTTCACATCGGCGACATCTATATCCGCGAGCCAACGCAGAAGATCAGGCAGGGGGCCGGCATACTCGAAATCGATCGCCTCGCCGTTGATACTCACCGATTGAGCGAACGGCGGCGCGATGCCCTCTGCGGGGTGCCTGAGCCTCGCATGTACCTGGCGGACCGTGCGTAGCTCGCTCATGTTTTGCCAGTGCACCAGTCGGCCACGTTGAAGAATGGCGACGCGATCGCAAACCTGTTCCACCTCGGTCAGGACGTGCGACGAGAAGACAACCGCCTGGCCTCGCTTTTTGACCGCGATGAGTTGCGACAGCAGCTGATCGCGCATGTTCGGGTCAAGCGTGTTCGTCGGTTCATCGAGGATAACGAGCGGCGTTTCCGGGAGCAGCACTTGCATGAGCGCGATCTTTCGTTTCATTCCGGACGACATTTGCGCGAGTGGCCTTTCGATGTCGATGTCGAACTGTCGTGCGAGTTCGACCATGCGCGACGTGAACGCTGGTTGCCGTCGGAGATCGGAAAGGAAGCCGATGAGCTGGACGCCTGACATGTTTTCGTAGAGCCGCAATTCTCCTGGAAGGTAACTGACGTGTCTGCGGGCGTTGACGCTGTCGCTCCAGCAATCGTGACCGGTTATCGCTGCCCGTCCCGAGGTCGGTTTGAGGAAGCCCAGGAAGAGGCGGAGAGCGGTCGACTTGCCGGAACCATTTGGGCCGAGGATGCCGACGATCTCGCCCGGCTTCACGTCGATGTCGAGTCGATCCAGCGCGGTGAGTGAACCGTAGACCTTGGTAAGCGATTCGGCGTGAAGCAACATAAGTTTCTCGCGAATGGTGCGGGGGCCGACAGCGGCGAGGTAGGTAGCAAGCAGCGCAAGGAATAAGCCGATTCTAGGTGGAATCGGCTTATTGAGAAAAACAATTCGGAGCGGGTTGATCAAAAGAACGGTCCGCCGCCGCCCATCATGCCGGGCATTCCGCCCATCATGCCGCCCATTCCGCCGCCGCCCATCATGCCGGGCATTCCGCCCATCATCATGCCACCGCCACCCATCATGCCACCGCCACCCATCATGCCGGGCATTCCGCCCATCATGCCGTCCATTCCACCGCCACCCATCATGCCGGGCATTCCGCCCATCATGCCGCCCATTCCACCGCCACCCATCATGCCGGGCATTCCGCCCATCATGCCGCCCATTCCACCGCCACCCATCATGCCGGGCATTCCGCCCA
>SIAQ01000178.1 GCA_009697105.1 Gemmataceae bacterium
GCGCAAGCCGATCCTGAAGCTGATCAACCTGTTGTTCCAGAACGGCGCATCGTGCGCACGTATGCATCCCTGCAATGGTCATCATGCGAAAAGATACTCGCAAACCGAAAACCGGACAAGCCGAAGTCAAAAACCCGTGAACGGCTACGATTTTTCCAACCGGACACCGCACTACCGGAAAATGCAAGGATGATAAGAAAGGCACGAAAGCAAGAATTGAATCAGCCCCTTTTTCCTGCCTTCCTGCTTTCCTTATCGAGAATTGCTTTGGCTTGTGACTCGTCGTGAATGACTATGTCTTCCTTTCGTGTTTTCGTGTTTTCGTTCTTTCGTACTTTCGTGATTCTGTATTTGTTGCGGCTTGTCCGCGCCGTGTACTCTGTGGTGAGTTTTTCTGGCTAACGCAGCCATGGCGGTGGGTAGGCGCCGCGGACATAACGTTGCGCCATCTCGATGTAATGGTCGCAGATTGTACGGGTCCGTTCAAGCTCCTCCGCAGTGATCGCACGCACTACTTTTCCCGGCACGCCCATGACGACCGAGCGTGGCGGGATGCGTCGGCCTTCCGTGACCAGTGTGCCGGCTGCGATCAGGCATTCCTCGCCGATCTCGCAGCCCGATAGCAGCGTTGCTCCCATGCCGATCAGCGTGTCGCGGCCGATCGACGTGCCGTGCAAGATCGCGCCATGCCCGACCACGACGCCCTCGCCGATCGTCAGCGCCGCATCGGAGTCAGTATGCACAATGCTGCCGTCTTGAAGATTGACGCGCGGGCCAATCGTGATCGTCGCCAAGTCGCCACGCACGATCGTGCCGAACCAGACATTGACGCCTGGACCGAGCACGACATTGCCTGTGACCACGGCGGTGCTGGCGACATAGTAATCCTTGATGGCGTGCATCGTTGGTGTCATCGGATCGTGGCCTCCGGTTTTTGTTTAACCCTGTCTCCCGCTTGCGGCTTAGGACTTACCCGAGATCTTCCAAGCACTAAGCCGTACGCGGCTAATTTCCCCAGCGCAGTATATGATACACCGTAGCGGACGTTTGTTGGAATTCGACATGCGGCGTGAATCCGGGCATTTTGCGAAATATCAGGCGAATGTTCGGTCTTTTCTGAAAGTTGTGGACGTATCGATAATTTCGATTTGCCTGATCGCACGCGGTGTTCGTTTTTACCTTTGCGTTTCACTTCAGGTGGTTGGCGTGATTACACGGGCGATTTGCTTTCCTTTCGACCTGTTCGGCAATCCCGGCGCCAAGGCTGGCGCGGAGCTGCTGGGCGATGCCATCAAGGAACTTCTGGCCGACAACAGGCGTGAAACCGTCCCGACGCGGGCACGCGCTTACTCCAACAAAGTGCGCGTTGGCGAGCATGGTTTCACGACGCTTGACGACTATCGTGATTGGCGTGCTGCTGGTCGGACGTTGATTCGCAAGAGTCTTGACGCAGGCGAGTTTCTTTTCTGGATCGCGGGCAACCACCTTGGCGCTTTGCCGCTCTACGATGAACTTGCCGGTACACGCGACGATATGATCATCGTCCAACTCGACGCGCATCTCGATATCTACAATCTCTCCGATTGCACCACTGACCTGTCACATGGGAACTTCCTGCTTCACGCCGCAAATCCGATCCCGCGCGTTGTCAACGTCGGCCATCGCGAGTTGCTGCTGCGACCTGACCACATTGCGAAATATTACGACGCGACAATCTCCGCGGTCGAATTCAACCGCGACGAATCGGCAGCACTGACGCGTCTAAGCGATCTTTGCTCGTCGGCAGAGCGTGTGTTTCTCGATCTCGATTGCGACTTCTTCGACCCGGCGTATTTCCCGGCGACGGCCCAAGGGCGTCCGTTCGGCCTGGCGCCGCTCGCCATCCCGAAGTTGCTCGCCGCGATTGGAATGCAGCGCTTGGCCGGTTTCGCAATCTCAGAGTTCGATCCCGCGCGCGAAGCCGGCGACCGCTGTCTGGAAACCCTAATGTGGCTCATCGAATGGGTGTTGCTGGCGAAGTATGAAAAAACGGTTAGCCACTCGCCTCTGGCGAGCGCGGGCTTGGCGGATTGCACCGATTGAAAATCGGGGCATCCGCGCTTGCCCAAGGTGAGCGGTAAACATCAATTCCGCGTAATCGCCTCATCCAAATTCAGAACGACGCGCGTTACGATGGTCCACGTCGCCAATTCGCCGGCGTTCAATTTCGTATCGCGTGGCGTCAGGCCGATGGCGAGCAGTCTCGTTGCCGACGCGGGGTCTTTTGAAAACAGCGTGCGTGAACGTTCGAGTAAATTCGTCAGAGCGGCGATTTCGCGGTCTTCCGGTTCACGCGACAGGGCCTGGCGCCAAATCCAACGCAGGCGTTTCGCGTCGTCGAAGCCGGCTTCCAATAGCGACCGCTGAGCGAAGAGCCGAGAGCTTTCGAGAAACGACGGGTCGTTCAGCAATACGAGAGCCGCCAACGGGGTATTGCTGATCGGGCGTTGCGCGGTGCATTCCTCGCGGGACGGAGCATCGAAGGCTCTGAGCATCGGATGCAGGTACGTGCGCTGCCAATGCGTGTACACGCCGCGCCGATACTGGTCATGCGTTTTGTCCGCGACATAGCTTCGCTTCGGGAAGTTCAAAAATGCGTAATACCCATCGGGTTGATACGGCTTGACGCTCGGTCCGCCAAGCTGATCGACGAACAGGCCGCTGACCGCCAACGCCTGGTCGCGGATCATTTCAGCCGGCAGCCGAAAGCGAGATTGCCGGGAATAGAGCCTATTCTCTGGGTCAGTTTGCCGAAGCGTGGCAGATTCAAGCGATGTCTGCCGATACGTGTCCGATGTCACCATGAGCCGAACGAGGTGCTTGACATCCCACGGGTGGGGCTTTCGCAACCCCGCTGTTTCGTGCGGCTGCACGAATTCACTGGCGAGCCAATCGAGCAGCTCGGGATGCGTTGGCCATTCGCCCTGGGAGCCGGCGTCCTCCAGCGTGCGTGACAGGCCATGCCCGAAGTAGAGATGCCAGAGCCGATTGACGAACACGCGGGCCGTCTGCGAGTGATCGGGTGCCGTCAACCAGCGTGCCAAATCTAGCCGTGTTGCTCGCGTCTTGGCATCGACCTGCTTCATGAAATGCGGCACGCCCGGTTCGACGATCTCGCCTTTCGTGTCCATCCAGTCACCACGGTTCAACACACGCATGACACGCGGCTTGACCGATTTCGTAATCATCGTCAATCGTTTGCGTTTCTCGATTTCAGTCAGCAACTTTCGTTGTGAAATGATCTCGTCCATGTTCTTCTCGCCACGCTCAAGCTCGGCGATGCGGGCACGCACGGCATCAGCTTGGGCGCGGTCGATCGGCGACAGCACCTCCAACTCCGGCGGTCGCTTTGTCGGCGATGCGTCCGGTCCCTTGTATGCGCCGCGCTCGTCAATGTCGGCGAAGAATGCTGCGACACGGTAGAAGTCCTTTTGCGTATAGGGATCGTACCGATGATTGTGACACTGCGCGCAGCCGATCGTCGCGCCCATCCAGACCGCGCCGAAGTTGCGCACGCGATCGGCCGAATAGATCGCGAGATACTCCTTGTCTTGGGCTCCGCCCTCGTGCGTCGTTTGCAGTACGCGGTTGTATCCGGTCGCAATCATCTGATCGGGCGTCGGCGCAGGCAGCAAGTCACCGGCGAGTTGTTCGACGGTGAAGCGATCGAACGGCATGTTGGTGTTGAACGCCTGAATCACGTAATCGCGGTACGGCGAGATGTGTTGCTCCTGATCGCCGTGATAGCCGACTGTGTCCGCGTAGCGAACGAGGTCGAGCCAGTACATCGCAAGCCGTTCGCCGAAATGCGATGATGACAGCAGCGTATCGACGAGCCGATCGTACGCATTTCGATTCTTGTCGTTGATGAACGCATCGACCTGCGCAGGCGACGGCGGCAGGCCGATGAGATCGAAGTAGAGCCGACGGATCAACGTCACGCGATCGGCTGCGGGCGATGGCTGGGCCTTCGCGGTTTGCAGCTTGGCGAGGACAAACTGGTCGATGGCATTTTGCCGTCCAGCGGAGATCGTCGCAGGTGGAATGTCTGGTCGCTTTACCGTGGCGAGTGACCAGTGTAAATCAAACTTCGCGCCTTGCTCGATCCAGCGGCGGATCAAATCGATCTCTATCTTCGTCAGCGTCTTGCCTGTTTTCTTCGGCGGCATATGCTTGTCGGATTCGTCAGATACGATCCGCGCGAATAGCTCACTCTCGCCCGGTTTGCCCGGCACGATTGCCTTCCGCCCCGCATCGGTATCGAGCCGTAGCCCCGCCTTGCGATGCGTGGAATCCGGGCCGTGGCATTGAAAACACTTGTCGGAAAGGATGGGCCGAATGTCGCGATTGAAATCAACTGCCGACTGAGCCATCAGTGCCGATGAGACGAATGTGTGGATCGCAAGACATGCGAATGCGTGGAAGGCTGCGCGAGTTTTCATGGAGGTGCCACCGGTTCTAACGCGACTATGAGCAATGAAAAAAGTCATGAGCGTCTGAGCTTGGGCTCGACGATAGCGGCGAGTCTCGCCAACAGATCGACTGTAAGCTGTCGATGTGTCTCCGAGAAAATGAAGGAAGCATCGTATCGTACACGTTCGTTCAAATCCTTGAGCTCTCGAAAACGCTTGGGTGTATCACGCAGTTCGGGGCACTGCTTCATGGCCTGGCGACGGTCATCATGAATAACATTCAACGGATACAGGTTAACATTAGATTTGTCGATGAGGTAGGCATTAGATTTGTCGATGAGGTAGGCATTCATGAGATGCAGCGCGGCGTAGAATCGCAACACACATCTCCAGTCGGCTCGGTCGGGAAACTGGACCGCCAACGCCGTGGCGAAGCTGGCACTTGCCAAGTATTTCTCGTAACAGAGTGCCGCTCTTTCGCTCATCATTTGATTAAGATCAGCTCTGTTCCATGAGGCACGGAATCCTGTGGCGGGCGACCCTGATGAACGCGTGTGTGGAAATCGAAAGCAAGACCGGGATGATCCGCTTCGACTTGTTCCTCCTGGCGCATCAGCGGGTCATAGGTACTGGATTCATGTTCGGCCATGACGGAGAAAATATGGATAACTAGACCGGAAGTAGCCGCGAACACGGCGTCAATTCCAGCGACTTTTCCCAGGCGGCGCCGAAGAGAAGCACGCCAATCGTCAGATGGCAGGGCGTTTCGCGTTCGCAAGGGCTTTGTTGGTTTCTTGTGAGCTTTTTTTACAATCATGGCAACAACTCAAAAGGGGACGGGCACCCATGTGTTGTTTGAATACTAGCGGATATGAAGGTTGAGAACAATAGCTCAGCCCAAAGATCTGACTACAGCCGTCCTCCAAGGCTATGGAGAGAACTCACACAAAGACACAATTGGGGGTTGGGCCGCGCGGGCTACCGATCTTTGAGCAAGGCGATAACCTTGTCCCAGCCGAGCGATTGGGCAAGCTGCAACGGCGTCATGCCGTTATCGGTCAGCGCTTTGGTGTCGGCTCCGAGTTCCAGGAGAATCGTAACGGTGGCCGTGCTTCCCGCCAGGGCTTGATGATGCAGAAACGTCCAGCCTCGGTCGTCCTTTTCATTCAGCATGCCGGGGTCTTGAATCAATTGATCCCTGAGTGCTGGCCCCGCGACTTCGCTCATCGGGTGTTCCTCGATATCGGGATCGCTCTTTCCGCCGAACCAACCCTTGATCATTCCACCCCAGGTCTTCGTCACCGGCATGATGCGGATACTATTCGGGTCGCCGAAGTTTAGGCCCCAGGCATTGTCGTGTTCGTTGCGTTCGCTTCGATTCATGCGCGATCGCATCAGGTTTACGGTATAGCCGCCAAATACTTCGCCGTCGAAGGCATACATCCAATCGGTGACTTCGTCGAGCGTCCGGCGAACAGAATCGCCGGCCTTGACCGATTTCAACCAGTTCGGAGAATTCAACAACTCGCCGGTGACAAATTGGCCGTCGAAATCGATTTCGCCGAGCCACATCTGCTCGACTTCGGGATTGTCCTTCGAGGAGGAGTTTCGTTTGCCATCGGAGAAAGGGGCTTTGACGCAGGCCAGGTCCAGGCCAGGAATGATTCGCCGACGTTCCCAGGCGATTTCGCGCCAGAAATATTTGAAGGTTGAACGAGCCACCTTGTAGGCTCGTTGCATATCGGGATCGTCATCATCAAATAGTACGACAGCGCTACTTGATCTCTATCTTGGTATACAACAAGGAAGTTCGGCAAGGTTGATTCCGAGTCCAATGATTCGCTGATGGCGGGTCACGGTATGGCAACGGCGAGCGGTGGCGTTCTGGTGTTGGTCCTGGAGCAGCTTCC
>SIAQ01000054.1 GCA_009697105.1 Gemmataceae bacterium
AAGCTGCTCCAGGACCAACACCAGAACGCCACCGCTCGCCGTTGCCATACCGTGACCCGCCATCAGCGAATCATTGGACTCGGAATCAACCTTGCCGAACTTCCTTGTTGTATACCAAGATAGAGATCAAGTAGCGCTGTCGTACTAATTAGCTAAGGCTTTTGTATTGATAAGTTACACCTAACTAAAAAAGTGTCAATACCTAACCCGAACGCCCCCCACGCGAACCTAGCGGGCAGTTTGCCGCCCTTTCGCTGGCGCTCAGGCTCGGATTAGCGTCAAAACCACGGAGTTCACGGCGCGGCCAAGCCGCGATCCAATACCAATCACGAAAGAACGAAAGCATGAAATCACGAAAAAAATCTTTAGTGTTCCTCTTTCGTGTTTTCGTACTTTCGTTCTTTCGTGATTCGCATTCTGAATTTGCGCAAAGTCAAATCTGCGCGGCGAGCAAGGATCTTGGAGGTAGGTGACACGAATAGCGAGGCTGGGAAATTCCCTGCGGGAGTTTTTCCCTGTCCGTGCGTTCCGTACTAATGGTGGTTAAATTCTTTCAAGTGGTATCGTGCAGTCTCATATAATGTCGCCTGACGGCGTCATCTCCATTGAGAACGTCCGCATTTTCGGAAATGAGCAAAACACATCATGGCCATCGACTGGTCTCCCTTTGTTGATGTCGTACGACGGCATCAACGGTTCCTTATCACGACGCATGTGAGGCCTGACCCGGATGGCCTAGGTTCGCAGCTGGCGCTGGCCGACGCACTCGAGAGATTGGGTAAGCAGGTACGGATGGTAATCGCCAGCAGCTGGCCGCCGCGCTATACGTTTCTCGATCCCGAGCGCCGCATCGCCCGTTTCGAGCCGCCAGGCGACGCCTATCGCGATGTTGACGTCATCATCGTGCTCGACACCGGCACGTGGAATCAACTCGGCGACTTTGGCCCGTTCATGAAGGCCTCCCCCGCTACGAAAATCGTTGTCGATCACCATATTTCCCAAGACGATCTCGGCGGGATGCTCCTGCAAGACACCAGTGCCGAGGCGACGGGTCGGCTTGTTTATGAAGCGTCGATGGCTCTCGGCGTGACGATCTCACCAAAGGCAGCTAACGCCATGTTCGCCGCCCTTGCCACGGATACCGGTTGGTTTCGCCACAAAAACACGCAAGCCGAAACGTTTGATCTGGCAGAGATTCTCACCCGCGCCGGCGCCGACCCGAACCGGCTTTATGACCAGATCTACGAGCAAAACACGGCCGCACGCTTGAATCTGCTCGGGCTGGTGCTGTCGCGCGTGAAGGTGATCGAGAACGGAGCGATCGCATATTCCGAAGTTCGGCGAGAAGATTACGCCATCACCGGCGCCATCCCGCAGGACACGGAGGACGCGGTCGGGTATACGCGCAGCATCTCGGGAGTCGAAGTCGGCGTGTTGTTTCTGGAACAGCCCGCGGGCGGCATTAAGGTCAGCTTCCGCTCGCGCAGCAAAGTGGATGTCGCCCGCATCGCTGAGTTGTTCGCCGGCGGCGGGCATCGCCTCGCCTCCGGCGCGACCGTGCAGTCAACGCTCGAAGACGCGAAAACGCGCGTCATCGGCGAGATTAAAGCGGCGCTGGCCACAGCGTAGCAATCATGTCAGAGCCGCGCACGCAGTAAGCGGACCATGCCAACCGCTTACTGCGTGCGCGGCTCTGACAATTACTATGCGGCTCGACGCGTTTCCTCGGCCAGCGAGGTGAAATTCAGCGTCGAGCGAACCGCATAGGCGCGCTTGCCCTGGCTTTCGAAATAGGTGCGAGTGACGAGTTCGCCAAGCAGACCCGTGGCGAGGAGTTGCACGCCGACCAATTCAAACATCACCGCGAGATGCAACAGCGGATTGCGGATCATGTGGGCGCCGTCGAAAATCCGCATCATCACCGTGACGAACAACGTCATCGCGCCGAGCGCCATGGACAGCAAGCCGGGCATTCCCATCACATGCATCGGCCTGGTGATGTAGCCCTGCATGAACTTGACCGTCATCAAATCGAGCAACACGCGAAAGGTACGTGAGATGGTGTACTTCGTTTTCCCAGCCACGCGCGGATGATGTTGCACCGGAACCTGCGTGTAGGTCGCGCCGGAATCGCGCAAGAGCACCGGGATGAAGCGATGCATTTCGCCATAAAGTGTCAACGACTTCGCCAGTTCTTTGCGCATCGCACGAAGTGTACAGCCCATATCGAGCACGTCGGCGCCGGTTACTTTGCGGATCAGCCAATTGCCCAGTCGGCTCGGCAACTTGCGGTTCGCGAATGCATCCTGGCGGTCGGCGCGCAGTCCGAACACGGCATCGACGTTTTGGCGGTGGAGCGCATCGAGGAGCATCGGGATGTCGGCGGGGTCGTTTTGCAAGTCGCCGTCCATCGTGACGATGACGTTGCCGGAAGCATGATCAATGCCCGCCTGCATCGCCGCGGATTGACCGAAATTGCGCCGCAAACGCACGACTTTGACGCGCGCATCGAGGGCGGCGATCACTTGCAGTTCGTCGGCGGAACCGTCGGTGCTTCCGTCGTCAACGAGAATCATTTCAAACGAAAGGCCGGCGGGCTGCATTGAGGCGACGACGCGATCATGCAGCCGCCTTAGATTCTCCCGTTCGTCCTTGATCGGGATAACGATCGACAGATCCATCATCGTTCACCTCAGGCGATTGAGAAACTTCATCCTTGTTGGATTTGGGGGCGGTACCGGCGAGATACACCAAACCGCCGGAAAGGCTGACTGCGACATTGACGGCAAACCACAGAAACGCCAGCGTTTTGGCAGAATCGGCATCGATGCCGAGCGGTGCGAGGAACACGATCGTGCCAACCTCACGTACGCCCATGCCGTTCACGCTGATCGGCAACAACGTGAGCAGCGAGACCATCGGGGAAAGGATACAGCAGTAGGTGAACGGAAGATTCAGGTTCAGCGCTTGGCCGATCAGCCACACGCTGATGACGCCGAACACCTGCACGAGAATCGACATCGCCGTCGCCAGCGTCCAGACGCGAGGCAACTTCATGAGGCCTACGACCGTCTGCAGCTGATGCCGACGCGGATCGGGCAGCCATTTCGACGTAGCCGCGATCGGCAAGGCCAACACGCCGAGCGTCGCGCAGCCGGCCACGCTCCAGACCGTCGCATGAATCCAGATCGGCAGCGGCAACGGCGAAACCAGGACGCCCACGCAACCCAACGCGATCAGCACCAGCAGCCCATTGAGCCGTTCCAGAAACACGCTCGCCAACGCCGCCAGCTTTCGCCCCGATTTGTTGTCCAGATACAAAACGCGCATGACATCACCGCCGACGGAAGTCGGCAGGAGCAAGTTGAAATAGGTGCCAATGAAGTAATACGCCGTGCAACGCCAATAGCCCACCGGGAAGTGCAGCCGCCGCGTGAACATCTGCCAGCGCTTGGCGCTGAAGAGTTGTGTGCACATCAAGACGGCGACGGCGGCAAACCAAAGCTCGACGCGCAGGCTCGCAAACTTCGCGCCCACGTCAGACCAATTGGTTTGCCAACCGATGAACGTCAGCAGCACCGCGCTTATCCCAATGCGAAAATACTTATTCACGGATCAGCCACTCCTCTTCCCAAACTTCCGAGCCGGTCTGGTGGAACCAGCAATGCCCTTCCTCGATCATGTCAATCAGCACGCGATAATGCCCCGGTTGGCGGATCGGCGGGATCGACAGTATCACCTGAATCGACTCGCCCGGCCCGACGGTCTTGCGCAGCAGTCCCGCCCGGCCTTCGTGGATCACTTTGTGTTTGTCGTCCTCGACCTTGAACGTCACGTGATGCCCGGCGGTTTTCAGCGGATGGAAGTTCCACGCCGTCGGTCCCGTGTTGCGCACGACGATGTCGTACTCGAGCCGTTTGTTTAGCTTTGGCGCGTCGAAGAGGCGCTGGACTTTCTCGAACTTCGCGTCGCACCAGCCGCCCTGGTACTCATGCAGAATCCAGTGGCGGAAATGGCGCGGTTCGTGTGTCTTTTGGGTGCGTTTTAGCCACGCCGGGTAGAGAGCCATGAAGCGATCGAGCGTCGCGGTCTTGCCGATCGCGACATGCCCATAGCGAAGGCCAAGATGCCGATGCGCCGCCTCAAACGATTCGCCGTCTTGAAGCAGGTGCACCGCCATCGCGACGAGTCCGGTGCGATCAGCGCCATGCCGACAGTGCACGAAAATCGGATACTCGGCTCGATCAAGCGTTTCGAGAAGTTGACGCAACTCGTGTTTCGAGGGAAGATGGACGGCGGAAAACGAAACATCGATCATCTGCACGCCAAGACGTTCGCAAACCTCGCCCTCAGCCACGTACCAGGGGTCGGGATAGCAGCAGCCACGAACGTTGAGAACCGTGCGGATGTTGTGCTTGGCGATCAGTTTTTCGAGAGAGGCAGCCGTCGGTTGCGCGCCGCGATAGATTTTGCCCGGAATGACCTCGTGGACATTCCCGCTGCCATAAATCTGCCAGGCCCACGATCCCACGATCCAGCAGCACACGCCAACGACCACGAGCGATGCCCAACGCCTCCAGCGGTGCGGCGACGCGGTAGGCGTTCGAACAGGCATCGGCGCTTCGGGGCAGAGCGTGGCGTGCATGTGCATCCTTGCGAGATAGTGGATTCGCATCCAAGCGGGCCGAACGATAATGCCAAATCCAGGCCGGAAAGAATAGCCCGATTCGCCAAAATCCCTATCGGCCGGCGAAGGTCCGTAAGATCCCTGAATTGTTGCGGGGCTTGCAAGAATTGCAGGCGTTCAGCTCGTCGTCCGGTTAAATTCGCGCGTAACTTGCCTAAGCTCGCTATTTCTTCAGCACGATATCGGCCTTCGTGCTTTCCACAATCGCTACCAGTTCACGCTGTTCCTGAGCGGGGATGTTGAATTTCGCGAAGCAGTCGGCCAGGTCTTTCATGAACGCTTGCCATTCGGGTTCGGTGATGTCGAGATGCTCATGCGAATCGCGCATCGTTTTGCCGGTGTACTTTTGCGGCCCGCCGGTGGCCCAGCAGACCATTTCCGTGACGAGATACTTGAACCCGGCCGGCGGGACTTTGTGATGCGCTTCATCCACCTTGGGATTGGCATTGAGGATCGGATTGTGCATCACGCGGTCGATGAAATCATCGACCACCGTGGCGATTGCGTACACGCCGCCGAGACGTTCATAAAGCGAGGGAGAGCCAGCCATGCGAGTGCCTTTCAAATTTGGTAAGCGATCTCGTTTCGTTCGTGGGTTTGGCGAATGAGCGTTTCGAGCGTGATTTCCGCCAACCGTTTCTGTTCGAGGTTCTGGGCTTCTTGCAACACCTCGCTGACGACGCGGACGATCGTTGTCGCATAAAGCCCCGCCAACGCGGACGGGGCGGCATCGGGCGGTTGATCGATGGCGTGGATAATCTCGGACAGCCGAATCTGCGCCGGCGGCTTGGCGAGAAGATACCCGCCAGTCGCGCCGCGCGTGCTTTCGACGAGGCCCGCGCCCTTGAGTTGCAGCAGGATTTGGACGAGAAAGCGCTGCGAGATGCCGTGCTTATCCGCGATGCCTTTGAGGTGCACCGGATTCGGATCGCCGTGATTGCACGCCAAGTCAACCATGGCGACGCAGGCATACTGAGCTTTCGCGGAGAGTCGCATGGAATCGGCCTCGGGCGTATCTCTGAATTAAATGCGAATCACGAAAGCACGAAAGGGCGAAAACACGAAAGGAAAAACCAGGAGAATTTTTTCGTGTTTTCGCCCTTTCGTGCTTTCGTGATTCAGTATTTGTTGCGGCTTGATCGCGTCGTAATCTCGGTAAGTTTTTCGGCCATCACGCCCGTTTCGCCGCGGCGGTACTCTTGATGCGTTCGAGGGCGTCGCGGGCATCGAAGTAGAGCGGGTGCTTGTCGTAGGCGATCACTTCTTGATAGCATCCGGCCGCGCTGCGAAGCTCGCCGATTGCTTCGTACGCTTTGCCGAGTTTGTACGACGTATCGGCACCGGCTTCATCGCTTTTGCGGAACTCGAGGTAGCACTTGATCGCTTCGTCGGGTTTGCTGTCGAGATAGAGATCGCCGAGCATCCGGTGGGTGTAGTACCAACCGAGGGTTTCGTCCGTGCCGCGGATTTTCTCCGGGCGATTTTGGCGGATATGGTCAAGGACTTCGATAGCCTCGGGAACCTCGCCACGCAAGCGACGGATACGTGCGAGCAGAAAGCGTGAAGCGATACTCGCGGGCTCCGGCGCCAATGCCAAAGCGACAAGATGCGCCGCCCAATCGAGCATCTCGAAATTGCCGGCATGTTTCTCCAATATCCACGTCGCCTTCTCGCGGCAGTAGGGGATATCGAACCATTTCTCGATGGTCTGCCAACGCGCCGTCACCTCATCGGGCTGGATCGAAAAATAGTAGCGATCTTTGCGGGCCTTCAGATCGGCATCGTCGGCGTTGTAGCGCATCGCGTGTTCGTTGCAATGCAGCGCCTGCCAAACGTCTTTGTTGCGTTCAAATAGTTCGGCTAGCAAGCGCCAGGTTTCGATGCCGGCGTTTTCGTTTTGGCTGTAAAACTTGTACGCTTCGAGCGCGATGTCGAATCGATTTTGCTGGAACGCCAAATCGCCGATCTTTTTGACGGCGGCAAACAACGGCTCGCGATCGGCGGCGTCGATGTTGGCCACGCCAATCGAACGGCCGATACGCATCGCCTGGAGATTGTTCTCCCACATTCCCTCGACATCGCCATGCTTCTCATGCGTGGCGGCGATCTGAATCAGCAAGTTCGGCGTCTTCGTGGGCATGCCGTGCGCCGCGATGCGCAAGTAGCCGCAACCGCGCCGCCACTGCCCGGGATCGTCCAGCAGCGCCAGCCCGAGTTGCTGGGCATACGCATGGTTGAACGGCGTCGCAGGTTGGCCCGGCTGATTCAGCGTCCAGTATTCCTCTTCCACGAGGTCAGCGTAGAGTTGCCGCTTCATGTCCCAGGCAATGGGGTCATCAGGCAGCTTCGCCAACAGCGTTTCCACCGCGGCAATGGCGTCCATCCGTTGGCCCTGCCTCGCCAACAACGGCTGCGCGACAAGCCTTTGCATCTCCGGATGCCCGAACATTGCCAGCTGCCACGCCGCGTAGTGTATCGTGTGCCGTTCCGCTGTGTTGTACTGGGGCAATTCGAGGATGCTGAGAAGCTGCTTGGCGGCCTCGTCATATTGCCGAGCGTGTAGGCAACCGACGGCCCGCCAATAGGCGGAGATCGGCGCCATCGGCGGCTTCTCTTGCGTGATAAGATCGAGCATCTTCATCGCCTCATTCAGTTCATCCGGTGCCGGTTTCGCCTGCAACATGTGGCTGATCCGCCCCAGGCAGAACTCGAAATTGAGCAGCGACACCAATTCCGGCTGGTCCTTCAACTCTGCGAAATTCAGATCGCGATGCAAATCCCACATCTGTTGCCGGGCAAGCGTGCTATTGGGATCATACTGCAACGCCCGATTCAGCGACGCCAACGCAAGCTTCGGTTGGCCCAGCTGGCGATAACTCAGACCACGCAAGGCATGCTTGAATACGCGCAGGCGGGGCATGACGCGCGTCGTGTAGACGAGAAAGATACCCAGTGGAATGAGCAACGCCGCACCGCCCACTACGGGCGAGATGCTTACGACCTGCGAGACTAAGGAGCGAACGGACCAAATCGCGATACCGAGTGCGGCACACATGGCGCCGATTTCGATCTCGGATTCGTCAACCAAACTGGAAAATGTCAGCAGGTAAAAGCCAGGCAAGCCTAGCAGAAGCAAGCCGCCGATAGCGTCGACCGCATCGTTTCGATTAACTCCGATGAGATCGTGGCGATAGCTGTAGAAGGCGATGAACCCGCCGACCAGTACAGGGACGATCCCCAACCCCGCATATAAACGATAGAGCGGCTGGCGGACATGCCGCAAGGCGTAAAAGATCATGCCGAGCACCGCACCGCCGACAACAGGCCAAATCGCTTCGGGCGGCACCGCGCCGTCGGGACGAAACTCGAAGGTCACCCACGTGCCAACGCTCAGGCCGACCAGCAGGCCCGCGTAGACCATGCCGGGGTTTTCGAGCAACAGAAAGATGAAGAACGCCAGCCGCCGGTCCTTGACGTGATAACCTTCGCGAATCTTTCGATAGGCGGCGAAACCGAGAAACGACGCCAAGCCCACCAGCGTAAAGCCAGCGATGACGGCGATTTCGACGGGCCGCGGAACCATCCACGCGATCATCACGAGAATGCCGAGGTAGACGCCCTTGAGCAGAAATTCGGTCTGTTGCCAGGTGAGCATAGATCGCCTTGTTCGGAAGCAAAAAGTTGTCAGTTGTTAGCTATCAGTTGGCAGGTGCACTCGACCATGTATGCCACTGTACTACTGCGTGAGCCTTATCCTGAATCGTAGCACCTGCAACTGCCAACATGTAATTGCCAACTGACAACTGACAATCTGACAACTCCAATTCGGTATCATTACAATTATAGGAAGGCTGCTCTCCGGCTGAATACGAAACTTCAATCTATTCGCGAAGGAATCCTTGCATGGACCTGCGATCCCATGGACTGGCGAGTCTTGGAACTGTCCACGCTCAACTCGCGCCGGCTCCGCTCGTGGAAATCGCCCTCGCGCGGAAAGAAGGCGTGCTGGTGGCGAACGGAGCCTTCCTTGCGATGACGGGTTCACACACAGGCCGAGCCGCCAAGGACAAGTATATCGTCCGCCGACCGGAGAACGTCGGTGAAGTCGCGTTCGGCAGCGTGAATCAACCTCTCGATCCCGGCGTATTCGATCGCCTGTGGGACCGCGGCCTGGCGCATTACCAGGGCCGCGAG
This sequence comes from Gemmataceae bacterium, assembly GCA_009697105.1. Taxonomy (GTDB): domain Bacteria; phylum Planctomycetota; class Planctomycetia; order Gemmatales; family Gemmataceae; genus SIAQ01. The sequence continues at coordinate 8,882 of SIAQ01000054.1, forward strand.
GCGTTTGCGCACGATGGTTACGCTTGTGCGGACCCCGCTTACCGTGCAAATGTCCGCATCGTCAGCGAGAACGCCTGGCATGTGCTCTTCACGCAGCAATTATTGAATCGGCTTTCTCCGGCTGAGCTTGCAATCTTCACGCCGGACCTGTTTATCCTGCACGCGCCGTCGCTCAAACTCGATCCCGCGCGTGACGGCACGCGCTCGGATGTCGCTGTCATTCTCGATCTCGAACGGCATCGCGTGCTCATCGCCGGCACGGCCTATGCGGGCGAAATCAAGAAATCGGTCTTCACCTATCTCAACTACTGGATGCCGACGCGCGACGTCCTCCCAATGCACTGCTCCGCGACAATAGGTGCCGCCGGCGATTCAGCGTTGCTCTTCGGCTTATCGGGTACGGGCAAGACGACGCTCTCTGCCGACCCCCAGCGCAAACTCATCGGCGACGACGAGCACGGCTGGTCGCCGACCGGGGTGTTCAATTTCGAGGGTGGCTGCTACGCCAAATGTATTCGCTTGTCGCACACAGGCGAGCCGCAGATTTGGAATGCGCTGCGTTTTGGCAGCATTCTCGAAAACGTGGAGATCGACGAAACGACGCGCGAACCGAACTACGACAGCGAGAAATATACCGAGAACACGCGAGCCGCCTATCCGCTCGATTTCATCGACAACATCGAACCGACCTCGCGTGGCGGACACCCTCGCCATGTGCTGTTTTTGACATGCGACGCGTTCGGCGTGCTGCCGGCGCTGAGCAAGCTGACGCCGGCGCAGGCACAGTATCATTTCCTGTCGGGCTATACCGCGAAGATCGGCGGCACGGAAGCGGGTATCAAAGAGCCGACGGCGACGTTTAGCAGTTGCTTCGGCTCGCCGTTTCTACCCCGGCCAGCTGTCGCTTATGCCAAGATGCTCGAACAGCGCATCCGTGACAACAACGCCGACGTTTGGCTCGTCAACACCGGCTGGACCGGCGGGGCGTATGGCACAGGCAAACGCTTCGCGCTCGACGTGACGCGCCGCTTGATGGATGCCGCTCTCACCGGCGAACTCGACAACGCCGCGTTTCGTGTCGATCTCGTGTTCGGCGTCGGCGTGCCGACGGCCTGCGCCGGTGTCCCTGTGACCGCCCTCGACCCGCGCAGCGCCTGGTCCGATCCCGCCGCCTTTGATCGCCAGGCCCGCCACCTCGCGAACCTCTTCCGCAATAACTTCAAAACCTACGAAGCCCAAGCAACGCAAGCTGTGCGCGACGCAGGGCCGGTGGGCGGTGCGTAATTCGTATTCCGCTCGCGGCAGTCGGTAGTCGCCAGTTCGCAGCCATCACATCCATTCCGAGTCACTGCCGACTGCTACTCTCCTACTCGCCTCGATTGAAGGGATCATCGCTTGCCATCCATTCTCGACAAAGAGAGCATCGTCGTGGGGCCGGGGTTCAACCGCTGGTTGGTCCCGCCGGCGGCGCTGGCGATTCATCTCTCCATCGGCATGGCCTACGGGTTCAGCGTCTTTTGGCTGCCGCTCTCACGCGCGACCGGCGTTCCCTGTCCGGATGACGTCGGCTTTTGGCAGCGAGTGTTCTCCCCCACCTATGACTGGTCCGTGTCAATGCTGGGCTGGATGTACACGCTCTTCTTCGTCTTTCTCGGCGGTTCGGCGGCGGTGTTCGGACGCTGGGTCGAGCATGCGGGGCCACGCAAGGCGGGGTTGCTCGCGGCCTGTTGCTGGGGCGGCGGGCTAGTGGTGTCCGCGCTCGGCGTGTACGTCCATCAGATTTGGCTTCTGTGGCTCGGCGCAGGCGTGCTCGGCGGCGTCGGGCTTGGCTTGGGATATATCTCGCCGGTCTCGACGTTAATCAAGTGGTTTCCCGATCGGCGCGGCCTGGCGACCGGCCTCGCCATCATGGGCTTCGGCGGCGGCGCGATGGTCGGGGCGCCATTCGCCAATCTCCTCATGGCGTTCTTCGCGACCGACGCCGACGTGGGTGTGTGGCAGACCTTTCTCGTTCTCGGCGGCATCTACTTCACGGCGATGACCCTCGGGGCGCTTGGCTACCGCGTGCCTCCAGCGGGCTGGACCCCGCAGGCTCCTCCGTCGCCTGCGGGCTTGGCGGTCCACGGCCGATTCGTGCCGGTGACGCGCGTGCATCGGACGCCGCAGTTTTGGCTGGCATGGGGCGTCTTGTGCCTCAACGTCTCGGCGGGGATTGGCGTTCTCGGCATGGCGTCGCCGATGATCCAGGAAGTGTTCGGCGGTCGGCTCATTGGCATCGACGCGCCGTTGGACGAACTTGATGCCGAGGCCGTGAATCGCGTCAAAACCGTCGCGGCGGCGTTTGTCGGGCTGCTGTCGTTGTTCAACATCCTGGGCCGAATTGTGTGGGCCTCGTTCTCGGATTATGCAGGGCGAAAGGCGACCTACACGATCTTCTTTCTGCTCGGCGCGGTGTTGTATTCTTTGGTGCCGTGGACCGGCGAGGCGAAGAACGTCGGGCTGTTCGTCGCGGTTTGCTGCGTGATCTTGACGATGTACGGCGGCGGATTCGCGGCGATCCCGGCGTACCTGGCCGATCTGTTCGGCCCACAGCAAATCTCCGCGATTCACGGTCGCCTGCTAACCGCCTGGTCGGTCGCCGGCGTTCTCGGACCGGTAGCGGTCAACTACCTGCGCGATTGGCAGCGCGAGCGCGGCCTGCCGGCGTCGGAGGCGTACAGCACCACGATGGTTCTGCTCGCGGCCATGCTGCTGGTTGGGCTTGTCTGCAACTTGCTCATTCGACCCGTGCATCGCGAGCACTTCGAGGAGATAACGCCAAGCGAGGGACGCGGGGCGAGCGCGGGGGGACGAGCCACCGGCGAACCCATCCAGCACCGCACGCCGCTTTGGTTAGTGTGCCTGGCCTGGACCGCCGTCGGCATCCCGATGTTTTGGGGCGTGTGGAATACGTTGACGACGGCACGCGCGTTTTTTGAATGACGGCGATTCGTCAAATCTTTCATGGGCTTACTCACCTTTCAGAGTAGCGAAAACGCTGAATGCAAGATAGAATCCAATAATCCTGGAAAGAGGAAGAAACGGCCACTAGCGGTGTGAAAAGGCAGAGTTGACAGGTCCGTGGGGCCAGGCTTTCCACAGCCTGGCCAGGCTGGAAAGCCTGGCCCCACCTGTCAAATCAAGCTGGTCGGACCACTGGCTGCCAGCGTCGCGCACGAGGAACCCTGGATACAGCGCTGTTCGCCGCTGGGCGAGGCCCGAGCCTACGTCTTGAAGCCAGGGGTGAATGAGGGCTTCATCAACTGTTACCTCCCCAACGAGAAATTCGCGCGGATGCGAGGCTTCAAAATGTCGGTAACGTTGCCAGGCTTGGAGTACAAACACCAACTGGATTCCAACACCACCACGCTCGCCAAGCAACCCTGAAACGCAAGCAAATCCAAGCGGGTCCAAGGAATCGCGTCAGGGTAGCACGCCCGCCAATCGTGTATGTTCAATATTCATTTTCGCTTTGTCAATCAAATCGCTGTGTATAATGGCACGGGAACTCTCCGCGTCGAATTTCGTGCTTTGAAACTTTACGTAAATGAAGTCTCTTATGATCTTCGCTCAAGTTGACATCGCGAAAATGTGGAGCGACCTGCCCGCGCCGGCCCACTTCCTCTTCTACATCATCGCCGGTTTGATCGCATTGCTGTTGCTTGCAGAATCGATCGGCTTGCGGTACATTCCAAACAACAAGGTCGGCATCGTCGAAAAGCTATGGTCGCGCACCGGCTCTGTCGAACAAGGCCGACTGCTCGCGCTTGGCGATGAGGCAGGCTTCAAGGCCGACGCGCTCCGCGGCGGGTTTCACGTCAGACTCTGGCGCTGGCAGTATCGCTTGCACAAAGTCGCTCTTGTAACCGTGCCCCAGGGCAAGATGGGCTACGTCTATGCCCGCGATGGTGAGCCGCTCTCCGCCGGGCAGACGTTGGGCCGCGTCGTGGAATGCAATAACTTTCAGGACGCCCGCACCTTCCTCTATCCCGGCGAACAGGCGTCGCTGCGTGGACAGCGTGGCCGACAGCGGACGGTGTTGCGCGAAGGCATGTATGCCATCAACCTTGCACTCTACGTCGTCATCACCGAGGACACGGTTTATCATCTCAATTTCCAGGGAGACAGCGAGCTGAATACGCTCGTCGATTGGCAACGCGAGTTGGGCCGAATCGATGGTTTCAATCCCGTGGTGATCGGCGTGCAGTCGATTCGCAATGCCAGCAACAAGGACGTCGAAGTGGACGGCAAATCGCGTCGCCGAACCACCATTCCCGAAGTCGTTATTCCCGACATGCAAACCGCAACGGCCTACGACAACATCGGCATCGTCACGATTCACGATGGCCCATCGCTCGACGCCGGCGAGATCATCGCGCCCGAAGTCGGCAACCACGCGAAGGAACCCAACTATCACAACAACTTCCAGGATCCCGAAGCCTACCTCCGCGCCGGCGGCAGGCGCGGACGCCAATACGTGACCCTCACCGACGGCACGTACTTCATCAATCGCTGGTTTGCCACCATCGAGCATATTCCGAAGACCGTCGTCCCGATCGGCTACGTCGGCGTCGTCGTCTCCTATTATGGCCGCGTCGGTACCGATCTCTCCGGCACGACCTTCCGCCACGGTGAACGTGTCGCCGCCGGCGAACGCGGCGTCTGGGAACGACCGCTCGGGCCCGGCAAATATCCCTTCAACACCTATGCCGGCAGCATCATCCTCGTGCCCACGACGAATTTCGTCTTGCACTGGATCACCGGAAAAACCGAATCGCATCACTACGACGAAAGCCTGAAATCGATCGACATCGTCACCAAAGACGCCTATGAGCCAAACCTGCCGCTCTCGGTCGTCGTTCACATCGACTATCAGAAAGCGCCGAGCGTCATTCAGCGTTTCGGCGATGTGAAAAAGCTCATCACGCAAACGCTCGATCCGATGCTGAGCGCTTACTTCCGCGACATCACCCACAAGAAAACGATGCTCGAACTTTTGCAGCAGCGTGACGTGATTCAAAAGGAATCGCGTGAGGAACTTGGCCGTAAGTTTCGCGAATTCGACATCGAATGTGTCGATGTCCTCATCGGCAAACCGGAAACGGCGGAGATCGGCGGCAAGATCGAGACGCTGCTCGAACAGTTGCGATTGCGGCAACTTTCGATCGAGCAGATCGAGACCTACGAACGCCAGCGCGCCGCCGCCGAAAAGTTGCGCACGCTGCAAGATGCCCAGGCGATCGCGAACATGCAGACGAACCTGACTAATTCGAGCGTACAGGTGCAGATCGCCCAGAACCAGGGCGAAGCCGACCTGGCCCGCGCGAGGAAGCAGGCAGAGCAGATGGTCGTCACGGCCCAGGCCGAAAGCCAGCAGCGCATCCTTGCCGGTCGTGGCGAAGGCTCGCGCGTCTTGCAGATCGGCCTGTCCGAGGCGGCGGTGCTACTGCGCAGGATCAGCTCATTCGGCGATCCGCGACTGTACGCCCTGCAACTCGTCGCCGAGCAACTTGCGCACTCCAGCCAACCGCTCGTGCCGGAACGCGTGTTCCTGTCGGGTCAAGGCGGTGCTGAAGGAACGGCAACACCGACGAACGGCATGCTCGGCATGTTGATCCAACTGCTCGTCGCGGAAAAGTCCGGCTTTCAGCCCACCGAGGCGGCGGCGATCGATAGCCTGAAGGAGTTCACCGACCGCATGACGCGCGACGCGATGGAGTCGATGCAGCAGGCGACGGTTCAGAGCAAGGACAAAGTTTAGCCGCTCGCCTTTGGCGAGCGCGGACAATGTCCTATGCGATCGCATGGAATGCGGCCAGCGCTCGCCAAAGGCGAGCGGCTAAACGATTCCCCTTGGCATATGATGAACCTCATCTCCCGGGTTCATTGGATGCCAATTATGCGTACATTTCTTATTGTCATGTTTCTCTTCCTTCCCACGATCGTTCACGCCCAACCCAAAGCCATGCCCGTGCCGGATCATGGCCGGGTCATGGCGTGCTGCCTGGACGTCTTTCCACACAAGCTCAAAGACACCACGAATATCGCGGATACGAAAAACTACGTATTTCGCGGCAAAGTCATCAGCCTCGGCAAGGACAAGAACGTCAGCATCTGCTACGATGTCGAGCACATGCGCGTCGCCGGTGCGTGGGTCGGCAAACCGTTTGTTTACACGTCGGAAAAGAACATGGGCCCGAACGTCGAAGGCGAAATGCTCTTCGCAACCAGGCCCGGTCCCGGTTGGGCGAAAGACGGCAAGTGGGACGACCCCCGCATCGGCGGCGAAGGCCCGCTGCCCCGCGACTGGGTTCACTACAAGGGCCTCTACGTTCACGGCGACAAGGTCGTGATATCCTACCGTGTCGGCGACATGGACGTGCTGGAAATGCCGACCGTGGAACAGAATGAATATGCTGCGCTGATCACGCGAACGTTGCGCGTCGCACCAACGAAATACGAACACGCAGTATTGATCTGTGAGATTCCCAATGAAAAATCAGTCGAGATGATAACTCTGCATGGAGTGAAGGCGGCATTCGTGAAGGCGACTGAAAAAAAGGAAGGATTACTCGTGCTCGCATGGGGAGAACAGGAGGGGCAATTTAAAGTTGCGGGGCATCGGCTATTTGCCGTTATCCCAGCATCGAAGTTTCACGGCTCCTTTGAATACTCGATCGCCAAGCTCAACTTATCGCAACTCAAAGAACTCGGTCAGTTTTTCATCAAGCGGAATGCGGCAACCCCTGCCGTGTACACCAAGGGCGGCCCGCCGCGCTGGACGCAGGCCATCGAAACCGCCATCACGCTTGACGACGCCAAGAGCGGGCCATACACGCTCGACCAGATCGCGCCGCCGGAAAAGAACCCGTGGAACGCGTCAGTGCGGTTTGCGGGTCTCGATTTCTTTCCCGATGGCCGAGCCGCCCTTTCGACGTGGGATGGCGATGTATGGATCGTTTCCGGTCTCGACGGCAAGTCAACCAAGGCGACCTGGAAGCGTTTCGCATCGGGGTTGCAACAACCGCTCGGCTTGAAGATCATCAACGGTTTCATCTACACCGCCGGGCGCGATCAGATCACCAAGCTGCACGATTTCAACAACGACGGTGAGGCCGACTTTTACGAGAACATCAACAACGACCAGGGCCTGACGCTGCAACGCCATGAGTTCGTCATGGACCTGCAGACGGACAAAGAGGGCAACCTCTATTTCTGCCGCTCGGGCCATTACATCCAGTCGAAGCGCGGCGATAACTGCGTCATCTACAAGATGTCGCCTGATGGTACGGAGCTAGCAAAATTCGCGACAGGCTTTCGCGAACCGAACGGCATGAGCATCAGTCCCGAAGGCGTCATGACGGTGGCGGATAACGAAGGCAACGGAATCCCGCAGACGCCGATCTATCGCTTGCTGCCTGGCAAGAACTACGGCTTCACGCCACCGGCGCCGTGGAAGAAGGACGCGGGTGGGTACAAACTCGACCAGAAGCCAATCGTCTGGCTGGGGCCGAAAGTCGATACGTCTGCCGGCGGGCAGGTGTGGGCCCCAGACGCGAAAACCTGGGGCCCGCTCGCTGGCCAACTTCTTCACACGAGCTATGGCAACTGTGCCCTCTTCAGCGTGCTCATCGACAAAACCGCCGAACCCTGGCAGGGCGCGGTTTGGAAGTTCCCGTTGCAATTCAACAGCGGCATCATGCGGGCTCGCTTCAATCCCGTCGATGGCCAGCTCTACGTCTGCGGCCTGCGCGGCTGGGGCACGAGTGCGGTGAAGGACGGGCAATTCGCTCGTGTCCGATATACGGGAAATGACCTGCCGATTCCCGTTGGCTATCGCGTCGTCAAAGCCGGCATCGGGATCGCGTTCTCCGCACCGCTCGATAAAGCATCGGCCGAGGACGAGGAGAACTGGGCGGGCACATGGTCCGGCATGCTCAAGAAAGTGCCGAGCGCGAAGGAGATGCAAGAACTGCCGATCACGAGCACGCGGCTAAGCGACGACCGCAAGACGGTGACGATCACGCTCGACAAGATGCGCCCGGTGCCGAACTTCGCCCTGCAGTATCGGCTCAAGTCGGCGACAGGTGCGAACGTGAGCGGGGAGCTAAACGGGACGGTGCATCGCGTGCCGTGAGTTGCATTACCTGGTGTCGATGATATAATACTTGACATTCGGAGAAATTCGCTATGAACATCAAGCAGATCGAATTGAAAGTGACGGAGTTGAAGCATCGAAACCCGTTTGTTCCATTTGTCTTTGAACTGGCTGATGGACGAATCGTCGAGGTTCCCCATTCTGGGTTGGCATTAGACGAAACGGGAGTTGGCTTCATCGACTCGGACGGAGCCTTGGCCGATGTTGAGTTCAAGAATGTGCGAGCGATTCGGTTTTTGATTCCGGAGGAAGTTCTATGACGCCTGCCGAGCTCAAGCGAGCGGTTCGCACCTACTGCCGAAGGCGGCCGTTTCGCCCTTTTTCATCGAATTTGCCAGCGGTTCGCAGATAATCGCAAAACATCCCGAAGCCGTCGACACTGCTGAAGGTCTTTGGTATATGCGTGCGACGGAGGGCGGTTATTCGTTGTTTGCGTCAGGGTCGGTTGTTCGTTTGATTGACATGCCCTTGTCCGCTCCCTCGACGTGATTTGCAAGCGGGATTCGTCACATTTATTTCGTGTAATCATCGATCACTTCCCCGCCGTTTTGAACTGCCACATCTGCCGCCATTCGGCGCCGTCTACCAGAACCGAGAGCGTGACCGTATAGATGTGATTGGGCCGCAGCATCGCGAGCGGATGGATGCCGACGATCGAGCGCTGCAGTTTTTCGTTGAGCGGTTGCTCGGGCGAGGTTACCCGTACGTCCACGTTATTCTTGTCGGCATCGACGAGCACCGCCTGAGCATTGTTCAGCTTCGCCAGACGCGGGAAAATGACGCTGATGGGGAAGCCCGGATTTCCTTTCACGCCGTCGATGTGGTCATAGCCGACGGTCGGCACGTTCTCCTGATCGCGAGCCGGGTAGACAATCACACGCGAATTGCCGCGCCCACCGTGGAGATCGAGCACGCAGCGCCAGCCACGGCCGATGTCGTGAGCGCAGCCGAAACCGATGCTTTGTAGTTCGGGATCAAGGATGTAGACGCGGCGCATGAAGGTGGCCATCAGGTCGTCGATTTGCGTCAGGGGTGTCGGCGCATTCGAGAAGACATCCGATTGCCTAGCGGCGTGAGCGCCCTCGGCAGTGAAGCCATCGAGGAGCGGATTTTCATCATTTACCGATCCATTCATTTTCAAAATCTGGTCCGTGTTCTTCACGAGATACTCGGCATGAAGCTGGCAGCCGCGCCCGAGCGTTTCGTTCGCTTCGACAGCGGGCAGGCCAGCCTCCGTGCGATAGCGGTTGAGACGGTCAAGCACTTGCTTCTTCGCCGCCGCCACGCTTAAGCCGGAATCGTCTGTCGTGAACGCCCATTTTTTCTGCCAGGGCTTGCCATCGAGTTGGCCCTTCATGTCAACGTGATACATCGTGCGAGCCGATAGCGGATCGTGTGGCACGAGGCAGATGGTGTTGCCCTGGTGCTTCGGAAACTTCGGATTCGCCGGCTTCTCCGCGTTGGAAAACCAACACGCGACCGATTCGCCCTTGGCGTTCGATAGCGTGGCCGAGGCGTTTTTCAACGGACTGGTTTCGGGGAAGAACGCGGTGATCGGGTAGCCTGCCTTGCCGTCTTTGTCGTCGGGGATCGGGTTGGGTTCCTCGCCGCCGTTGGGGAAGTTCAAGGGCACGCCGGTCTGATCGGGCGCCGGGTAGTAGACGGCGTTCGGCCGCACCGCGCGATCGCGACCAGTGACGACGTTGAGCACCGTGACCCACCCCTGTCGGCGACCGCGTGCACAGCCGAAACCGATGGTGCGAAGGTTGGGTTCGAGGATTGGCACGCGGTGATACAACGTCGCCATCCAGGCGTCGACGCCGTCGGTTGGTTCGTAGTCGCCGATGGCGATGTCGGAGGCCTTGCCGGCGATCTGCCCTTCCTTGCTCGCGCCGGGCAACGACAAATCCTCGTCGTGGGCGCCGAGGCCCAGGACCGCCTTATGATCGCCGTTGATTACTAAATAGCGTGCATGGGCCAAGCATCCTTTGCTCAGGTTGTCGTCGAGCACGACCGGCGATAGCCCGGCATTCTTGCGGTACGCGTTGACTTTGTCGAGAGCTTGCTTGGCCCAAACGCCGCGCGAGTCGCTGTCGTCCTCGGTGGTGAACGACCAGGCCAGCGACCATGGTTTGCCGTCGATGTCCGCCGACGCCTTGGCGTGATAGGCTGTCGCACGTTGGAGAATGGTTTTCGGGATCAACGCGATGGAATTGCGTTGGGCATTTTCGCGCACGGGCTTCTCGGGAGTCGATAGCCAACCGTCGAGCGACTTACCGTTGGCGTCGCTCAGAGTCAGCTTCGCTTGCGTGATTTTCTTCGTCGGTGAGAAGGTAACGGTGATCGGAAATCCCGCGGCCTGTTGACCGTCTGGCACTTCCAAGCCGCCCGAGAACGACAAGGGCACGTCCAGCTGCTTAGGCGTCGGGTAGATCACGAGGGGATCGCCTCGGCCACGCAACGGATCGACGACGCAAACCCACCAACCGTCGAGCCGCCGTTCAAAACCTACGCCGATCGATTGCATCTCCGAATTGAGAAGCGTCGCGCGGCTAAACAGGCGAGCCATCCAGCGGTCGAGCGCGGCCGTCGGTTCGAGGAACGCAACCATGGCGTTGGATGCCGTCGCCTTGCCTTCGGGCGTTGCCTCGGGATTCGTTTCGTCTTGGCTTTGCACGGCGTTGGCGTCGGCTTTGTTGGGATCGACGTTCCGCGCGACGTATTTTGCATGGGCCTGGCAGCCGCGACTCAGGTTGGCATCGAGTGTGACGCTGCCCTGACCTGCGGTCTGGCGGTGGCGATTCAGCAGTGCGACGAACCGCTCGCCGATCTCGATGTTCGTCGTCGGGATGACTGGTTTTTTGTCCGGGATTTTGATTGTCTTGGTGTCGCCCGTTCGGTCCTTGTCCGGAATTTTGTCAACGGCTTTCGGCTTTTGGTCGCTCGTCTTGAGTTTTGGGTCGCCGGTCGGCGTCGATTTTTCGACAGGTTTTTGATCTCGGTTCGCCGTTGGCCCAGCGATGGTCCGTTGGGAGCCGATGAAATAGTGCAGGCTAATGCTGCCGACAACAATCAGCAACAGGAAGGTAGCGCCGGTGATGCCGATCAACAGCCAGGGCGTCGCTCGTTTGGCTTTGGCGGGTTCCTTTTTCGGTGTGCTCTCGGCAATCTTCGGCGTTGTGTTGATCGCCGGGAAGAGGTTCGGCACGGAATCGGCGCGGCGCCATTGTTTCTCGCCTTCCCGCAGCACGAGATCATCAGGGCAGAGATCGCCGCGGGTTGCCAATTCCATGAACTGCTTCCACGAATAGGGGCCGTGTTTCTTCTTGTCGCGCGCCAAGTACCAGCGCGACGCCTGGGTCGTGGGAACCGACACTGGCTTTCGACAATGCGGACAGAGCACCTGAGCCGATGCCGACTCGCTCGGCAGGCTGAATGGGTTTTGACAATGTGGACAGGAAAACGCGGGCATGGATCAACCAGTAAGTGGCGATTATCAATTTCCGCTTGCGGCTTAGCGCTCGCAAGGTGCCACGCGAGCGCTAAGCCGCAAGCGGCAAATCGGGATCGCGAAACATATACTTATCACCATTAGAACGAACTATCAACACGAAGTCAACGGCAGGAGTCACTCATGCGCATCGGCAAAGTACAATTGGCGTCAGGCGAGAGTCGAACGGTGATCGTCGAGGGCGAAACCGTTCGCTTGTTGAAGTCGGCATCCCTGGCGGAGATACTTCACTCCGCGAATCCAGCTCAGGCGGCACAGGACGCAATCGATTCAAGCCGGCCCGCCGTTCCACTTACGCAGGTTCGCGTGCTGGCACCGGTCGATCAGCAGGAAATCTGGGCCGCCGGCGTGACTTATAAACGCAGCAAGGAAGAGCGCGAGCGTGAATCCGCCGGCGCGGCGAGGTTCTACGATCTCGTCTACTTCGCCGACCGCCCCGAAATCTTCTTCAAGTCTCCCGCCAATCGCGTCGTACCGACGGGCGAAGCGGTCCACATTCGCCGCGATAGCAAATGGAACGTCCCCGAACCCGAACTCGCGCTTGTCATCTCGCCAGCGCTGAAGCTCGTCGGCTTCACGGCAGGCAACGACATGAGCTCGCGCGACATTGAAGGCGAGAATCCGCTCTACCTGCCGCAAGCCAAATTCTACGACCGCTCCTGCGCCGTCGGTCCGTGGATCACCCTCGTGGACGCCATGCCGAAACCGGATGACACGACCATTCGCATCCTCATCGAACGCGACGGCAAACCGGCCTTCGACGGCTCCACCAAAGTCTCCGCCATGAAACGCAGCTTCGACGAACTCATCTCCTGGCTCGGCCGCGAAACGAGCTTCCCCGCCGGCGCCGTCCTCTTCACGGGCACGGGCATCGTCCCCGCCGACGATTGGACGCTTAAGGTCGGCGATGTCGTTCACATCGAGATCACCGGCATCGGGCGTTTGACCAATACGATCGCGATGCGGCAGTAATCCTTTCATAAGCCCAGAGGTGAGGTACTCCGAACCTCTGGGATCCCAAGGGTTCGGTGTATCTCACCCCATAGGCACCAACTTAAGGAACTCGCATCGGAAAAACACAATTGAACCACAGAGGACACAGAGAAAACACAAAGAATGGGAGAAAAACAAGGCACGTAGAATCGTGAGAATTCCAATTAACTATTCCACGTATTTTCTCTGTGTCCTCTGTGCCTCTGTGGTTCAAATTTGATTGCCTGGCCTGAGTTCCTTAAGTTGGTGCCAATGGGGTTCGGAGTACCTCACCCTTGGGCTTGCATCAGGTTATTCCCTTCTCAATGCAGCAACCCCTCGCCCAGCACATGTTCCAACGCCTCAATGCCGTCGTGGCTGATGCGTGTGTTGCGCACGTCGAGACGTTCGAGTTGATCGGCTAATGGCGACATGACGAATTGGCGGATGCCGTCGTCGGTAATCGGGTTATCGTTGAGGTAGAGTTCACGCAGGTTGCGCGTATTCGTGGAATCGTAAAGCGCTTCCAATCCTTGATCCGTGATACAACTGCTACCCAAATTCAGACCGTGCACGTGCGCAAGCAGCGGTGCGTCTGCGAGACCTTCCAGGCCTTCATCGCCCAACCTCTGAGCTGAGATGTCCAAGAATAACGTGTGTTGCAAAAACGGAAGTGCCGGCAGCACATCGAGCCGAGCGCCGTTGTTGCTCATATGAATGTCGCGTATCGGAGCGTGCTGAAGCAGACGACCCGCGAACTTGATGAGGTTCATATCGGTAATCGCGATTTCCTCGATGAAACCGCGATGGAATGCGCACCAATCGACGATCTCGCCGATCGTTTGCGACCACTGAACGTGATGCTGCGACAGCAAGGCACGCGCTCGCGTTGACGCTTCCGGCTCGCGATGGTGCGACGCACATTGCAAGCGAATGAATTCGCCGAGCGGATTGCCTATTTGCAAAAGCCAGTCGGCATAGCGAAGCCGTGGCTCATCGTCGTCGGGGCGTGTCAGAATCGTTTGCAGAAACCGAGTGGGGTGCATGATTGCGATCCTCTCGCGTGCAATATCCTTAACTCCAGCTGCAAACGTAGAGATTAGTTGATAGATGTGAAATGTCAAGCATTAAATTGGCAATCGCTGGTATTATCCGCTTGCGGCTTATCGCTCGCATGGCACACCCTGAGGGCTAAGCCGCAAGCGGAATAAAAAACTCACTTCCCGCGCGGCGGTAGCGGCAGGTATGGTGCCGGCGTGCCGAACACGCGGTCATAGTAGAGCTGCAAGCCGTGCACCGCATGATACAAGGCGCCGCTCTCGATCGGCTCGGCTTTCATCTCCAGCATCATCTGTACCAGCGCATTGACGGCCTCCTGCATCCACGGTTCACGCAATTCCTCGTCCGTCAACGCCAGCGCCAACCATTCGACGATGTGGCCCGTCGTGCTGATGCGCACCTGCGGATCGGGATTCTTGCCCGGACCTTTGAAATATTCCGTGGACAACGAGCGATCGACTCGGCTCTGGTACTTTTTCGCTAGCTCTTTGTATTCCTCGATCTTCGCGGCGGTGTCGGCCCAGACGCCAATCTTGCTGCCGCCCTTTTTCATGTGCAGATGATAGGCCCAGGTGAATCCAAACAGCCGATGTGTCCCGCCGCACGCAGCCGGGTCGGTCGGAGCGTTGATCTCGAAGCGAACGATGTCCTCAAGCCGCAGCTTTTCGCCGTGGCTGTTGGTCCAGGCGTAGTCAGTGCCATGAAATTGGGAGATGATGATGATCGCCCAGCTCAGCTCTTGATTCTTGGTAACGCTTGCGCGCATCGTGCTATGGCGGATAAAGTCATCGAATGTGAAGTCTTTGCCTGCGACCTTGAACCTTCGCGTGCTCGGCATGCCCCACTGGGCCATCTCGGCGATGAACTGATCTTGATGCCCCTGCGCGACGCCCTCCAGGCTGGGCATGGTCGTGGTCATGACGTCGAGGCCATGAGGAGTGGGGAGAAACTGCAAGCCGCGGACTTCACCACCGTCGCAGATGTAATCGATGGCGTTGACCTTGGTGCCGGCCTTGAGGTCTTTGAGTGTAGCCTTTTCAAGGCCCATGCCGAGAATGCCGTGGAAGACGGTCCAGAACGCATTGGTCGTGTAGAGATCGCGGGCATGCACCTGCTCGATCGCCGCCTTGACACGTGTGCGGAGATGCTCAACCGAATCGAGTTTCGGCGGCGGCTGAACGAGAACCTGGACGCTATCCTTCTTATCGGTCCCACCCTTCGGCGCCGGCGGGCAGCCGACGATCGAGAGCGTCAACACGATTACGAAAATGCTAAGGAGTCGTCGCATGGGGTCATCCAGGGATTCACCGTTGACGTCATCTTCAAATGTCGCCCACGAGCCGGAAGCGTAAGCGACGGATTGGTGATACCCGTCGCTTACGCTTCCGGCTCGTTACCATTGCTAGCGAGTCAGCACGGTCACTTCTTGATCGTGTCCTTGTTCGCCAGGGCGGCGGGTTTCTTCGCCTCGACTTGCGCCTTCGTTATCACCGGCGTTTCGCGTTTCATCCACTTCGATGCGCGATCGATGACATACGCCCATTCCTCGGGTCGCAAGTAGCTCAAGCAACCGATGACGACGAACGGGCCGAACAACGGCAGACCAAACACAACGACGACGCCCAGCCAATACGCCATGGCCCCGCCAAGCAAAACGACGCGAGACCAACCCGGCTTCCACGCGAACGCCGGGAACCCGATCTGCCAGGCGAGCGCGATATATTGAGCCACGCTCAGCCAAAACAGCGTGAAGGTCGCCGACGGGCGCTCGCGCAAAATGCTCTCCGCCGTCGTCTGAAATGGCGGATGCAGCGGGTACCATAGCGCTACGCCGGCCCACCAATCGGCGATCTGGAACTTGTGCAGCCCGTTGGCGAGTATGATGATGACGAAGTGAATCTGCAACAACCGCAGCATCCAGTTCGCCGACGTGCTCGGCGCGGGAAGATCGGTCTCCGGACCGAACGCGATATTGGCGAAAACGAAGTCGCGTTTGGACCCAAGGATTTTTTCATTCAGCGACAAATCGCCATTCCAGAAGCCCGCGAAGAGATGGCCGAGCATCATGTAAAACGCGAGGATGCCCAGCATGTAATCGCCTTCATAGCTCGTGGCTGGGTTGTAGAGGAACGACGTGACGATGACCCACATGCCGATGCCTGTCAGCCGTGTTGCCACGCCGAGGGTAAAGAGCAAGACGATGGTGATCGATGTCCAGTAGATCGCTTCAAAGGCAGCCAAGTTGCCGTTCGCGAAATAGAGGATCGACCAGCCGATCGGGCCGGTGCCTTCGTATTCGGGGCCTTGCAATTGACTGTGGGCGTCGAAGCCGACCAACCCGTTGACGCTGAGCAGCTCGCGGTGGTGGCCGACAAACGACAACAGCCAACCGAGAATCACCAGACCCGCGAGTACGCGCAGCAAGCGCATGCCCGTTTGCGGGATCGCGGCGAACCAGAAGCGCGTCCATGCGTTCCCCGATTGGAGGCCCTCATTGGCGTCCGCGGCGGAACGATCATTTTTCACGTCGATATTCTCCGAAATTACTTTCCAGTTCGTGGAATGCCTGCGGATCCGGCGCGTCGGGCATGAACAAGATCATCGGCATGACCGCCTGCCGGCTGTGGCGAATAAGCTCCGCCGAAACCGCCATGTGTTCGTTGCACAAAAAACGCAGATACGACTGCGCCAGAACCTTCGCGGAAGGCGATGGCCGAAATACGTCGCGATCCGTCGGCACGCGTTCGACATGGGTCAGATGGAGGACGCCGCGAGCATCCGGTTCCCAGATTTCCTTGGTCGGCAAGCGTTTGACGACGTTGCCCGCCGGCCCGATACGTTCCGTGCCTTCGTTCTGCGCCGGCTGATCCTCGCCCAGCGCCTGGGCAAGCAGCTTGTGGCGATGGCGGACCCAGAAATTCGCTTTGTCGTCGGGAAACTTGAGCGTCTTGGTGACATTGCCGAACTCATCCTTAAGCCGAACCTCCAGGTAGATTCCGGTAAGTGCGACGTTGTTCGACTGAAAACGATAATTGTGCGTCATGCGCAGCGGACTGAGATAGTACGGATAGATGACGTTGATCGTCGCCGCCTTTGCGAATTGCGGTCCCTCAGCAAACGACGCGCCGCCGTTGAAAGGCCAAGGTCCGCTCGGTGCCGCCATCGCCAGCATCGCCACGGCGGACAGATGGGCGATCGCCGCCAGCCCGCCGACGCCGCTCCATATGCCCGGTAAGGGCCGAGGTGTACGTGTTTGAATTGCAGACATGGACGGAGTCCCCTGATCACAAAACTATACCGTGAACGGTTGAATCTAACGCTTTTCCGAGCCGCGACCGTCAGGGAGCGGCCGAATGGGTACTGTGTGCACATTGTCGGCCGCTCCCTGACGGTCGCGGCTCGGAAAAGCGATAACCCCTCTCGCGCGGAGTATAGCTTAGCGAATCGCACAGCAAACTTGAATCGCTTTTCCTTGCTTTCGCAAATTACCCAGCCTTGCAAGCCTGGCGCAGTGGGCATGATCGGGAAAATCGGCCCACTCCAGCGGTAACCAGAGAGAGGACCGGGACGTGACTTGGTCTATAAGAAATTTTACCACGGATAACGCCACGCGGGCAAGCCGCAACAAATACAGAATCACGAAAGAACGAAATCACGAAAGATACTTTTTTAAGTTCCTCTTTCGTGTTTTCGTTCTTTCGTGATTCGTATTGATACGGGCTCGGCCGCGCTGTCTATCCGTGGTTGTATTCGGCTCTCTGAAAACCGTGTCGAATCCGTAAATCGCGAAATTACAAAAAGTCGCGAAAATGCTCTTGCAATATTTGAAAATACCGTTTAAGGTAAATAATTGTTGGGTTTGTGCAGAACGGTTAATGGAAGAGATCACCACGTCGGTATCCCCATTTTTTGTTTCGTCTCCTGCTAATCCCTTTTTTAACTTAAGCGACATCTTTTCATGCGACCGAGTCAGCCTATGTCGGGTTCCGTCCGTGTTGCGTGAGTTATTTCCCTAGGAGGCCATCCGTGGCTATGAAGTTGTATGTCGGGAACCTGCCTTACAGCATGTCCGATAGCGATCTGCAGAGTTTGTTTCAGCAACACGGGACGGTTCAATCCGCCCAGGTGATCATCGACCGAGAGACCGGCCGTTCCAAAGGCTTCGGTTTCGTCGAGATGGGCAGCAGCGACGAAGGCCAAGCCGCAATCGCGGCCCTGCACGACAAGGACCTCGGCGGCCGAAAATTGACCGTCAACGAAGCACGTCCCCGCGAAGAGCGTCCTCGTAGCGGTGGAGGCGGCGGTGGTGGCCGTGGCGGTTACGGTGGCGGCGGCGGCGGCGGTGGCGACCGTGGTCGCGGCGGTTACGGTGGCGGCGGCGGCGGCGGCGGTAGCCGCGGCAGCCGGTACTAATGCAAAATCAAAATCCTCGCGAATCTCCGATTCGCGAGGATTTCTCGTTTGGCGTCCGTTTCCATTCCAATCGGCGGACCTACAGCACCGGCCCCCATTCTCCGGGTCCGAGGAACAGCCCCGCGATTTCACTCAGCCCTAACCCCAACTGCGTTCGCGCCGCCTCTTCGCCGCAGTCGTCGTGCTTCGCTTCACGAAGAAACGCGATCAACTTTCGGCGTGGTTCCAGGTTCCACCCGAACCAGGTTGGTCGATATTCCTCGATCAGCAATCGCACGAGCACCTCGGCCAACTGATAGCTCTGCTGCTGGGCCTTTCCGGGCATCGAAAATCCTTCACCTCGCCAGAAGATGTCGAGTCCGTTGGCGCCCCAGAACCGCTTGGCCGTCTGTACTGCTTTCTCATCCAGCATTAAAGATTGGCGAATAACGTCGCGCTCAATGAGCTGTGCCAGCCCTTCATCGATCCAGGCAGGCAGCGACAAGTACATCAGAGCGGCATGCGTCATCTCGTGGGCGATCGTCATCTCCACCCGCGTGATGTTCGCCTGCGCGATCACGATATGCGGCATGCCCACGCGAATGTGCATCCCCGACGAACCGCCGAGTTGCCCTTCCGGCTGAAACGGCTCCACGTAACGGTAGTAGTCGTCCGGATAATCCAGCACGAGCATCGTCTGCTTGCCCGGAAAGGAATGCTCGATCAGGTCGTGAAACGAACGAAAGATATGCTCCATACTCGCTTCGGCGCTGCGAAGGCACGTCGATGCGATCGCCTCATGATTCGGCGCGAGCATCAAGATGCGATCCGATTCCCATACCGCGAGCGAACCAGCAAACACATCCGCGAGCATGCCCAGCCATTGCCGAGAGATGTCGGTCCACGCCTCGCCGTGCATTTCGGTCGGCACGCGCGTATCGATCCAAGCGTCGATGAGGTCCCAGTGAGGCCGCGGTATGCCGTCATCCCACCTGACGGAATCCGAGATATCAAGCCAATCGGGTTGCATGAGCACGTGGTTCCAGATGGTGCGCGAGTGCCGCACACTGCCTGGCCTCGCGGCAAAACGCCTGATCGTCCGGTGCGCCAGCGCCGACGTCATTCGGTTGGTTTCACGAACGGCGTCTCCCGCCGATCCAGATCATCGGGACGCGGAGGCCGACGATTATCCTTTCGCCACAGGTGCTGGTTGTGGTTGCCGATCTCGTAGGCCACATAGTCAGCCACGATGAAAAGGGACACACAGAACACAAGGGTCACGAAGCGCCATAACGGTCGGGCCCGGCGTGCCACCACCAAGAACAACGTGATCAGCGACGCCGACAATGCGCACGGGACGACCACAGAAGCCGGCCAGCCGAGCATATACCAATCGGCACAATACGTGAGTAGCGGTGGTACATCTGCGAACATCTCGGCCTCCAACGAAAAAAATCGCGGCACGCTTTGCCAAGCGCCCGCGTGGACGCACCAGATGCTCGCGGGGCTTCATAAATCGGAACGCTAAAGAGCTGGCTCCGGCTGCTGCAACAGCTGGCTCGGCGATGGTGGGCGGACAAGATTCCGGACAGGCCGGGGGGGAGGGTCACTACTTTGCGTCCACCAGCCGCCTGCCGTTCTCTGGCATCCTGGATTATCGCTCGCAGGTCATAGTTGAAGCGTTTCGCCAACTCATCGCGTGCCTGTCGCACTTCGGTGATGATGCTATCTAAGGCCATCGGTCACTCCTTCAGCAATTCTCCGGGTGTGCAAATCACGGGCGGTTCATAGCTATTCTCTCGACAGATCGCTTCAATGCTGACGCCGCCGACAAAAGTACGAGCCGGAAGCGTAAGCGACGGATTTCTCCAGTCCGTCGCTTACGCTTCCGGCTCGTAAAGCGACTTTTGTCGGCGGCGTCAATGCTGGGGCGAAGTGCGACATTGGCGATGCGGGCGCAATTCCAGGTAAGGAGGAAATCCATACCGTGGATCGTAGCGATCGCTATGTGCAGCGCGTCAGTCGCAGCCTTGGGCGGCAGCGGAACACGCTTCAGCAACTCGTCGGCAAGAGCGTGAACCTTATCGCCAGGGTCGAGAAGCGGCATATTTTCCAACATTTCCAACCGGCGTCTAGCGGCATCGGGATCGCCAGCGCCGGCCTCATCAATGACGAATTGCGAAACGAACAACTCGAAATCCTCGCGCCGTGTATCCCACCATTCTCTCGTCGTCTGCTGGTGGCCGGCCATGACGAGATCGCGGCTAACCCATGCGGTCAAGTAACTCGGAATCGTCGTCTCAAGATACACACGCAGTTTCATTGAAGGCACCTACACCCATATTGTACCCATCGGCAGAATCTTACGGTAGCCGCTATGACGCGCCCATAAAAAGTCGATTTTCCGTCGGAGGCTGAAGCGTAAGCGAGGCATTCAGGCCGCCTCGCTTACGCTTTAGCCTCGGAAATCGACTTTTGAGGGTGGCGTCAAGTATGGTGCTTGCAGCGCGCTTTTTCCATCATCGTAACGCGCCCGCAATTAGCCTGTCAAAGTCGGTAGTGCTTTTTTTTGTCTTTTCTCTATCTGCCTTGATTCTTGGCGCCCTCTCTTTCCCCCGGCTTCGCGGCCAATACGCCTAGAACGTGCGGAAAAGACCGAAAAAGTGCAGGATCGCTTGGCCAAGACCCCCACCAAACGGTGCGCTCATGGTGGGGCTTGGAGTTCACTCACTTCAACGTGCTTAGGTATTCGACCAGGTCGATGAACTCAGCCGGCGCCATCGTGATGACCTGGCCTTCGGGCATGCTGCTTTGTTTTAGTTGGGCCCGGCTGTCGATGTCGGTCACCTTCAGCGTGATTTTCTGTTTGCCGTCGAACAGAACGACTTCGGTTTTGGTGTCCGAGATGACCAGGCCGTTGAGCACTTTGCCGGACACGGTCTCGATGCGCGTGATGAGGTACTTTTTGTCAACCTCGGCATTCGGATCGATGATCGACTCGACGATTTTGTAGCGGGTCAAGCGCATGGCGACTTTGTCCAGGTTCGGGCCGAACTCGGCGCCTTCGCCGGTGCCGACTTTGTGGCAGGCGACGCAGGCACGTTGGAAGACTTCGCGGCCCTTGGTGGGATTGCCTTTGATGCCGACCAAGGCGGTCATGGCGCGGAAGCGTTCTTCCTTCGACTTCATCTCCTGGCTTACTAGAAGCTGCAGGAAGGGTGCGGCCACGGCGCCGACTTTGTTGCTTTTGAGGATGCCGTCCATGATCTTCGCCGCCTCCGGGCTGCGGGTGGCGACTTTGCCGGTCAGGTAATCGGGCCGCCAGGCCGCTTCATTGGCGGAGAGCGAGGCTTCCACGGTATAGCGGGTCCAGTAATCCATCGGCTTTTTGGCGATGTCGGCGACGGCGGCCATCGCGTCGGCAGTCGAGAAAAAGCTGAGTGCGCGAGCGGCCTCCGCTTGCACGCGGGGATGTTCGTCGCCGGCGGCCTTCTTCAGGCGTGACAGCGCGTCGGGAAGCCGATCGCGTTCGTCAGCCAACACGTGTACCGCCGCTGCGCGAGCCTGAAACGTTTTCGATGCCAGTACGGCGTCGGCCAGGGCGAGGTCCACGGCGTGATGGCCTTGCTGAATCCACAACGCTTCGCAGCGCAGTCGATCGTAATCCGTGTCCTTGGGATCAAGTTTCGCAACCCATGCAGCCACCGCGGGCAGCACCTCGTTGGCGGGGCGAGCGCGGAGGTCACGCCGAGCGCGGTAGCGCGTGCGCCATTCGTACTCGCGGAATTGCTCGATAATTTCGACCACGCTCTTGCCATGCTGGGTTACGGGCGTGACTAATTTCTTACCGACGCCGACGAGGCGGTACATTCGCCCATGGGAATGGCCGCGGTTCGGATCGCGTTGCGAGTATTGCATGTGGCCGATGAGTGCGTTGGCCCAATCGCCGACCCAGAGCGCGCCGTCGGGGCCAATCTGCGGGTCGCAGGGTCGGAAGTGTTTGTCGGGCGAGCGGATCAGGTCGTCGTACCCGCCTTCCTTCGCCTTGATGCGTTCGCCTTGGAAGCCGGCGCCGTCATCCTTGAGCGAATAACGCGTCAGACCGTTCATCTGGATGACACAGGCGTAGGTAAACTGCCCCTGCACATCGTCAGGCAAGGCGCGGCCGACGAGCCATTCGTTGCCCAGATTTGGGCGAACGCCGTTGGGCAGGACGAAGTTCAAGCCCTTGCGGCCCTGGAATTGTTTTCCCGAGAGTGGCACATCCCAGGTCTGGTTCGGCGTAGTGCCATCGCCGACGATGCCCTGGCCCCATTGATCGAACACGTAGCACCACATGTTGTACATGCCGGGCAGAGCGAACTGTTGAATCTTGAGCGTGCGCGGGTCGAGGATATAGCAGCCGCCGGAACCGGAACTGCGATGCGGCCCCCACGGTGTTTCGAGTGTCGTGCTGGTGGCGATGCCTTCGAGCATGTGCAGGAGTCCGCCGTGGCTCCACTCGAAGGCGCCGCAGCTGTGGTGCGTGTCGTCGGTCGCCCAGCCGTCCATGAAGTAGGTGACTTCATCGGCCTTGTCGTCGCCGTCGGTGTCTTTGAGGAACAGCATGCGCGGCTGATCGACGACGAGCACGCCGCCGTTGTAGAACTCGAATCCGGTCGGGCATTGCAGCTTGTCGTAGAAGACGATGCACTTGTCGGCTTTGCCGTCGCCGTCGGTATCTTCGAGAATGATGAGCTTGTCGGCTGGCTTCGGATCGCCAGGCCGCCATTGCGGGTAGCTTGGCATGCATGCAACCCACAGCCGGCCTTTGCTGTCGAAGTTGATTTGTACCGGATTGGCGATCTCGGGGAATTTCGTTTCATCCGCGAACAGCTTGAGTTCGAACCCAGCCGGCACGCGCGCGCCCTTGATGAAGTCATTGGGCTTCTGGTAGGTGAGCGTCTTGTTCTCGGAATAATCTCGGCCCGGGGCGCCGAAGCGAGTCGGCGGCACGATCAACTCGCCTGTCTTGGAGTCATCGGGAGCCTCCGGAACCGGTCGATTGTTGGCGAGATCCCAGACGTATTGATCGCGCACGCTCGTCATCTTGCGTAGCTTGGCGTACTCACGCGGAAAGGTCTCGGTGTCGAAGGTCCGCCTGCCGCCGTACACGTACCAGCCGTTGACCATGCGGTAGTCCTGGTGATGGATCCAGGATTTGTCGATGACGGCTGCCCGTACGCGTTCGAAATCGGTCGTACCCGGCTTGGCCTCGGTGTACGGGCCGAACAGAGCAGTGTCGAGCGCTTCGCCGAGCACTTTGTCACCGGCCTCGTTCATCTGAAACCCAGCGACGGTGAGCTTGCCTCCGCCAGCCGCGAACGCTTTCGCCGTCGGCGAATAGACATCGATGAACGCCAGCTTTCGCTTGTCGGCAACGGCCTTGACGGCAGCGGCGTAGAGCTTCAGGTTGGCGTTCTCGGTCACGCCGTCGGGAAGGAACTTGTCGCCCGTGTTCTCGAAAGCGATGGGCGACACCAGCACAAACCGCGGCGGGCTTTTGGCATCATCGCGCGGGTACTTCGCCGTGTACTCGTCGATGAACTTCTCGTACTGCTGTTTGAAGGCTTCGATCCCGGCCTCGCCCTTGAACGACTCGTTCCAGCCGAAGAAGCAGAAAAACGTGTCGGGGTTGAAGGCGTAGAGCGGATCGTCGAGTTTGGTGTAGTCGTTGGAGCGCTGGCGAACGCCGACTTCGTCTGCCGGGAAGCCGAAGTTGCGGACGATCAAACCTTTGGCTTTGTGGCGTAGGTGCAGCATCGTCTCGAAATGGCCGTACAGGCTCATGCGTTCCGCCGTGGTGTTGCCGACGAACGCGATCCGTTCACCCTTGACGACTTCGAGCGGGAGTTGGCTTGGTGGCAGCGGGGCTTTCTTCGGTCGAGGTCCGGGTTTAAGGATATCCGCGGCGACGTTGTCCTTGGGTTTGCCGTTGGGCGTTTTCTTGCCCTGGGAATGCACGAAGCCATCGGGCAAAAAGTACCACACCGTTGCTGAGACGGTGAGGGCAAACGTAGCCGCGCGAACCGCATGGGATAGTGAGAGCTGCATCGAAAACCCCTCGGAAAACTTGGGAATAGACAGCGAGACCACGTTCGGTCCAGTGGATGGCGATTATACTTGCACGCCGCGGGGAAAGCTAGATGCGACCCCTGGGCATGCCGCTCTGTGCAGGTGTGGATCTCAATACCGCGAACGCGTGGACCTGATAGAATGAGGATGTAGAAATGCGATTGAATGACGCGACGAAAGCACGGAGATTCAGCTTATACTGCCCCCGGCTGGATATGTCTGATCTGAGCCTGAGCGCCAGCAAAGGGCAAAAGCGGCCCTTCGCTGGCGCCTTAAGTTTTACCACAACTTTTTTTTCGTTTTGCGTTGGGCGGCGCGATAACCGTCGACCATGGCCTGAAGCTTCTGCCAGCCACGCCAGAGCGTGATCCAGCCGGGGAAACCATCGCACTTGCGATTTTG
>SIAQ01000055.1 GCA_009697105.1 Gemmataceae bacterium
CGGACTGGAGAAATCCGTCGCTTACGCTTCCGGCTCGTACTTTTGTCGGTCGCGTCAACAATGGCCTCGCTCATATAATTAATGCGCATGTCGTCGCTTTTTTTCGGCAAATCCCGCGAACTGGCGTTGCCCTTTTTGGAATGTCGCCTTAGAATCTTCATAACAACTTGGTTTCGGTATCTTATCGAGAGTGGCTGAGGGAAGGGCCCTTTGAAGCCACAGCAACCGGTCGCAACCTCTGCGATGCTGGTGCTAACTCCCCCCGGAATTTCCGGGAGAGATAAGATCGTGCGATACAGCACGTCTTTTGTTCTCGATTTCCCACCATAGATACCTACCGGTTTATTTTGTTTAGCTGTACATCGCGCTCCGCTGCGCGTCGCGGCTAAACGACGGGAGCATTGGTATTATGAATGATTTCGTGCGCGGCCTGAAATGCCGGCTGTGCGGTAAGAACTATCCCAAAAAACCTCTCAACTATTGCGAAGACGATTTCGGCCCACTCGAAGTCGACTACGATTACGACGCCATCCGTGAAGTCATCAATCGCGGCAAGATCGAGTTGCGCCCATTCAACATGTGGCGCTACCGGGAACTGCTGCCCATTGACGGCGAACCGACCGTCGGCCCGCTCGTCGGCGGCACGCCGTTGGTGAAAGCGGATCGCCTGGCCGAAGCGCTGGGCATCGAAAATCTGTGGATCAAGAACGATGCCGTCAACTTCCCGACGCTGTCGTTCAAGGATCGCGTCGTCTCCGTGGCTTTATCGAAGGCACGCGAGTTCGGCTTCACGACAGTCGGTTGTGCATCGACAGGCAATCTCGCGAACAGCGTCGCCGCCAACGCCGCCCAGGCGGGCATGAAAAGCTACATCTTCGTTCCCCATGATCTCGAGGCAGCCAAGATTCTCAACACCATCGTTTATGGGGCGAATCTCATCGGCATCAAAGGCACGTACGACGATGCCAACCGCCTGTGTAGCCAAGTTGCCGATCGCTACAACTGGGGCATGGTCAACGTCAATCTGCGGCCGTTCTATGCCGAAGGCTCAAAGACCGTCGGCTACGAAATCGCCGAGCAGCTCGGCTGGCGCACGCCGCAACATGTCGTCTCGCCCATGGCCGGTGGCAGCCTGATCGGCAAGGTTCACAAGGCGTTCATGGAGATGTACAAGGTCGGTCTGCTCGACAAGGAACCGCGCTGCAAGATCTACGGTGCTCAGGCGGCGGGTTGCAATCCAATCATAGCGGGTTTGAAGGCAGGATCCGAGACGCATCGACCGGTACGCAAGCCAAACACGATCGCGAAGTCGCTGGCGATCGGCGACCCGGCCGACGGCTACTTCGCCATCAAGGTCATGAAGGAAACGGGCGGTTGGGGCGATGACGCGACCGATGCCGAGATCGCCGACGCGATGCTGCTCCTCGCCCGGACTGAAGGCATCTTCGCGGAGACCGCAGGCGGCGTGACTCTTGCCGTCACGAAGAAGCTGATTGACGCCGGCCGAATCCCACGTAATGAGGAGATCGTCATCTGCATCACCGGCAACGGCCTAAAGACGCAAGACGCGGTCGCCGACCTCGTCGAGCGGCATCCGGTCATCCGCCCGAACATCGACGACTTTGAAGCGGTGTTGAACGGCAAACGCGAGACTGTGTTGGTGTAATATATAGCCCGCCATTTATGGCGGGGAAACGGCAGACCCGCCATAAATAGCGGGCTATATGAAAAGGAACTCTCATGCCAATCAAAGTCCAAATCCCGCAAGCGATGCGGCAACACGCCGACGGGCAGGCGAACGTCGATCTCGCGGGCGCCAACATCAAAGAATTGCTCGATAATCTCGGCGCGAAGCATCCGAACATCGTCGCGCGCATCTTCGAGAACGGCCAAGTTCGGCGGTTCGTCAATATCTATCTCAACGATGAAGACGTGCGTTATCTTGACAATCTCCAAACCGCGACCAAGGACGGCGACGTCGTGGCCATCATCCCCGCCGTCGCAGGAGGTTGAACATGTCTGCAGAGAATCCCGATGGAACCGTTTGCTCGGACGTACCCGATGGCGCAGCGGTCTTTCCGCTGATTCCCGAAGAACTCGGCATCCACCCGTTGCTCTTGGCGACGTTGCATGCCGTGGTGTTTTTCGACGGCTCCGAGAGCGAAGTCGTTCACGACGCCGCCGCCAATGAATCGCTCAATTATATCGCCACCTATCTACAACGCCTCAAAGGCCCTGATCTCAAACGCATCCGCGAGGATGTGGACGTGCTCCTCGACTTCGCCAAACAAGAAGCCTGGCCGAAAGAGGAGCAGCAATTCTTGCAGAGCTTCCTCACCGAGTTCGGCGTGGGGCAGATGTAGTCTGCGATCGCGTTTACGTTCAGCGCTCGGTGCATTTCGTGCCAGGAAGGTATCCAGCGCGCGCTAAACGTGTACAAACAGTTTACAATGAAGGGAAGGAGGAAAACCAATGACCATGGCAACAAAACTACGGCGTACTCCAAACACCAAGCCAAAACCGCCGGCGTCCTTTCCGCTGCGCCAGTGGACCGTCGAGCAATACCACGAACTGATCGACAAGGAAGTGCTCACTTCCGATGACAAAGTAGAACTTCTTGATGGATGGATTGTTGCAAAGATGCCACAGAAACCCGAACACTATTCGTCTGTAACCAAGATAGACCGACGGTTTCTCTGCGTTCTGCCAACGGGCTGGTGTTGTCGATCGCAGGGGCCCGTTACGCTCTCAACCAGCGAACCCGGACCGGATATCGCTGTTGTCGAAGGTGAGTCGAATACGTTCACGAGTCGGCATCCATCCGGCGACGAAATCGGAATGGTGGCCGAAGTCACGCGCGCCTCGATAACGAGAGACCGCGTCGAGAAAGCACGCATCTACGCCGAGGCGAGCATTCCCGTTTATTGGATCGTCTACGTCAGCAAAGGCATGATCGAAGTCTTCACCGATCCCGCCAATGGCAAGAAGTGGCGCTATCGCACCGCCAAGCAGTACGGCAAGAATGACACGATCCCGCTCGTCCTTCGCGGCAAGAAGGTTGCCGACATTTCGGTGCGGGAACTGGTATAGTTCTGTTGACTGGTCCAACAAAACAAATTTCCCCGTTTAGCGCTCGCCAGATGTGTCACCGGCACGGCGTCAGGCGAACGCTAAACGGGGAAATTGGATGATGTCTGAATTCAAGATTGAGAAAGTTGACATGAGCAAAGACCCCTCCCTCGAACGTTATAGCCGTCAGATGCGATTTGGCGGCGTCATGGAAAAAGGCCAGCGTAAGCTGCTCGATAGCCGCGTGACCCTTTGCGGCTGCGGCGCGCTCGGCACTGTCATCGCCAACTCGCTAGTGCGAGCCGGCGTCGGCTTTGTCCGCGTTGTTGATCGCGATTTCATCGAGTCGCACAATCTCCAGCGTCAGGTGCTCTTCGATGAAGCCGACATCGCCGCCAATCTGCCCAAGGCCGAGGCGGCAGCGCGGAAGCTGCGCGTCATAAACTCTGGCGTTACCGTCGAGGCGATCGTCACCGACATCAATCGCACCAACATCGTCGAGTTGGCCAAGGACGTCGATATCATCCTCGATGGCACCGACAACTTCGAGATTCGCTATCTCATCAACGATGTCTGCGTGAAATTCGACAAGCCCTGGGTCTACGGCGGATCGATCGGCAGCCACGGGCAGACGATGACGATCATCCCCGGCCAAACGCCCTGCCTACGCTGCGTCTTCGAGGCCGCGCCTGCACCGGGCGAAGCGGGCACGTGCGAAACCGCTGGCGTTCTCGCGCCGATTGTCAGCATCATCGCGAGCTTCCAGGTCGCGGAGTGCATCAAAATTCTCACCGGCCAACCCGAGACGATCAATCGCGAGTTGATCTACGTTGACGTTTGGGAGAACATCACCCGTCGAATTAAGATCGCGCCGCTGCTGGGTAAAGTCGATTGCCCCTGTTGCAAGCACAAGAAATTCGAATGGCTCGAGGGCGAACAAGGCTCGCAGACAACCAGCCTCTGTGGCCGCAACGCCGTGCAAGTCGCCCATCGCGTGGCGGCGAAGCTGAACTTCGACGAACTTGCCAGCCACCTCAAGCTCATGGGCGGCGACGTCAGCTACAACCGCTTCCTGCTCAAGTTCACCGTTGAAGAGTACGAATTCACCGTCTTCCCCGACGGCCGCGCGATCATCAAAGGCACTAGCGACCTCGACAAAGCGAGGGTGCTGTATGCGAAGTATATCGGGCATTGAAATGTGACGGTGGCTGCCTCCGATCGTTGACGCTCTCGGCTCGCCAATGTGGTTTGGATGCTGCTCTTGTTGCTCACGCCAAAAGGGACGAGCACCTGTTCCGAGCCTGGACCGTAAGGGAGTGGACGGACTGGTGCATGCGGGGCTTTGTCGGCCGCTCCCTCACGGTCCAGGCTCATTAACGCCTGCGCATCTCCTTGATACCGCATGTCCAACAACTGTTTCCGAGTGATGTGCTCAACCTGTTCAAGGTTCTCATCGGTTTTTGGATGAACGCCTTGAAACCCTTACAGTTGGATGCAAGCCCAAGGTTCTTGTGATACTTCGGTTGTACTTCCTACAGTCATTCGTTTCCTATGATGAAAAGAGCGACCCGTTCACAACGCCGGTCGCTCCGAATGTGCCACACTCATCCCGGAGACAGCTCATGCATGCGAAACTTCTCTCGCTTGTTCTTGTGCTCACCTTATTCCCGATCACCTCCCGTGCCCAGGAATCGGATCGCAATCTCAAGGGCAGCGGGCAATCCGGTGCGTTTCTCACGCCTGGCCAGATCGATCGCTGGAGCTTCAATGGCGAGAAGGGCGAGACGATCATTGTCCATGTCGCCAGCAAGGAGTTCGACCCGCTACTCGGACTCACTAAGGCGGTCGGGAAAAAAGACGAGACGGTCATTGCCGATGTCGACGACCTTGGCACCGAGAGCCGATTCATGATTCGCTTGCCGGATAAGGGAACGTTCAAAATCCGCGTGCGTGCCTTCAAGGATCAGGCGGGCGGGAACTACAAGCTCAACGTTCGGCGGTTTCAGGCCACGCCGCTTGAGGTCGGCAAGTCCGTCGTCGGCACATTCGACGACGAGGGGATGAGCCATCACTTCTTCAAAGGCGTCAAGGATCAGATTCTCGTCCCGCAACTGAAGGGATCGACTCGTGACGCGTGGAGCCTGCTCGACTTCAAAGGCCGCGAGATGGACAACTGGGCCGGCAGCGTGCGCATCGACGAGACCGGCGAGTGCTGCCTGGTCGTGTCCGGGCCGGTCGATTATCGCTATGACCTTCTCGTGCGCGAAGCTCGTCGGCAGGAACTCGCGATTGGCAAAAACTTGGCGGCGAAACTCGAACAGGGCGCGATGGATGTGCTGAGCTTCCAGGGCAAACCGGGCGACTTTCGGCTCTTTGAAATCGAGAAGAAGGGCGTCGTCTCCACGCGGTTGATCTTCGCACCTGAGGATAAGAGCAGCGAACCGCGAATCGAACGGCGCGGCGCACGCGTGGAGATCGCGTTTCTGCCCGTCGCCAGTCGCGGCGGCTACCTGCGCTATGCCGCGATTCTCGGTCGCAGCGGGCAGTTTCAATTTCAACTGCTAGCCTCCACCACGGCATCGTACACACTGAACGCACGCGATCCCAGCGTTTCCATCGACGTGAGCAAAGCGATCGACGGCGACCTGCCGGTTGGCGGAGCGGCGTTCTATAGTTTCAAAGCTGCACCCGGCCAACTTGTGCACGCAAACCTTGCGTCGCAGAAGTTCGTGCCCTTGCTGCGGCTATACGATGCGCGTGGCAAACTCGTCAGCGCGAGCGGCGGCGACGGTGACGAATTACAAGGCCGATTCACGCACATGATCGTCAGCGAAGGACTGTATCGCCTGCAGGTCTCGTCGCTCGGCGATGGTGGCGGTGGTGGGTATCAGCAATCGCTCAAGGACATCAAGCTCAAAGACATCGCCGTCGGCGGGCGCGACAAGGGCTCGCTCTCTCCCGGCGCAACCGACTTCTGGTCCTTCACGGGCAAGCAAGGGCAGACCGTCATACTGAATGTCCGCTCCGCTGCGTTTGAGCCGATCGTCAGTCTCCACAGCCCCGATGGCGTGCGTCTCGTCGCCGGCAATCAAGGCAACCCCGCGACGGGCAGCCTCGTCGCCATCATGCTGCCGAAGACGGGACGCTACACGGTGTGGGTATCGTCATCGCGCGGCGCCGGCGACTACACGATGCGGCTGATTGATGGGGATTGATTTCGCAAATAGCCCGCCATTTATGGCGGGTATACCGAGGAGCCGCCAAAAATGGCGGGCTATTTGCGAAATCAGAATCGCCTGTTAGAATCTCATGGAGGAAAGGAGAATTCGATGTCGATAGCCACGCTTGAAAAACTGCTTACAGCCGAGGAGTTCTTTCTGTTGCCAAGTCCGCTGGACGGCTCGCAGCATGAATTGGTCCAAGGGGAGATTATCACAATGCCGCCACCTGGGATGCTGCATGGCCTAACATGCTCCAAAACCGATCGAAAAATCGGTGTCTACATCGATGGTGGGCCAGGCGGGACATTGGTATGCAACGATGCTGGCTTTATCACCAAACGCAATCCCGACAGCGTGCGTGGTCCCGATATCTCGTATTGGTCGAAAGATCGCTTCACGGAGATACCAGTCGGTTATGCTGAGATTGCGCCGGACATGCTGGTCGGGGTTCTGTCGCCTAGCAACACCTGGAAGCAGATTCGCGCCAGGCTCAAAGAGTATTTCGCCAGAGGCGTTCGCCTGGTTTAGGTGCTCGCTCCGGAGGACCGCACGCTGACGATTTACCGCACGCCGGATGAAGGCCGCATCCTGCACGAAACCGCAACGGCAACCCGGGAGGACGTGCTGCCTGGCTTCACGTGCCGGGTGAGCGATTTGCTGCCGTGAGTGAATTGATGTATACCTTCAACGGGTGAGTTTGTCGCTTTTCCGAGCCGCGACCGTCAGGGAGCGGCCGACAATGTGCGCAGGGATCCAGTCGGCCGCTCCCTGACGGTCGCGGCTCGAAAAAGGTTCGATTCGTCCGATAAATGCGACATTTCCAACCGTACGAAGTACAGTATGAGGCAGGAGCCCTCACCGCAGCAACTCGCGCATGGCGTTCATGAGCACGGTTTCGGATTCAGGGGCGACGCGCGAGACGGGGCCGGTTTCGTAGCCGCCCTGAGTGTAGGAGATCGCCAGGCCGATGTAGCCCATGCCGTAGTCGCCGTAGGCCGCCATCATCACGGATGCATCGGGTCGCATTTTTTGGGCCGCGAGTTGATATTCCACGAACAGCTCGCCCGGCATGTGCAGCACGTACCCGGTGCCAATCTTCAAGCATTGCAGATCGACATTCTCACCTGCCTCGCATCGGCGAGTCCACACGTAGGCGCGGGCCGAACGCAGGCGGTCGAGCTCCTTCATCTTCTCGTCGGCGACCTTCACTTTCAGATCGCGCGTGTTGTAGATTTTGCTCAAGGGTAGTGAGACCGGCGTCACCCGCCAGGCGACTTTGCTGGCGCCCATCTTTTCCTTCTTGATCGCTTCAAAGGACGCCTTCATCCCTTTCGCCAATCGATCCGCGAGGATGGGCCGATTGGCGGGATCGCCATCGTTGTACTTGCCCGCAGTGACGTTCCCGCCGGCGCCGTTGAAGTGGATATGCGCGACATTCGGCAAATCACGCTCACGGCGATTGCGCGCCAGGCCGGGAAAGTCGCACGACACGCCGCCTTTACCATAATGGCTCTGCGGATGCGTTGCATAATAGGTGACGATGGCCAGCGGCGTGTCGCCGTCGTAATACGCGAGCGTGTGCACGA
Organism: Gemmataceae bacterium; assembly: GCA_009697105.1. Lineage (GTDB taxonomy): Bacteria > Planctomycetota > Planctomycetia > Gemmatales > Gemmataceae > SIAQ01. The sequence goes on from SIAQ01000055.1 coordinate 7,877, forward strand.
ACGGATCGACGACGCCTTCGGGTTCGGCTCGTGCTTCGGGGAGTCGTGTCGCGCTGGTTCGTGTGTACTTCACCTTGCCATCGGGACCGAGCACACGGCGAGCGGAGGCGACCATTTCTGCTTTGGCCTTGCCGATGCCGATATGCGTGACGGTCTTGGACGACGCCATCGCTTTCTTGGCGGCGCTGGCGACTCGATCGATGGCCTTGCGAGCGAAGGCGGGATCGAACAGTTTGCCGTTGAGCTTGTATTGCACAAGGAATTCATCGGCCTCGAAGTCGCAGCCCGGCGCGTCGTGTTGATGCAGGCAGTGCACGCAAACGCGATCTTTGGTTGTGCCGACGGCCTTGGCGATGGCGTCGCGAAACGCATGATGTCCGCTATTGCCGATACCGACCCAATCGACGGCGACCATAACGATCGGCTTTTCGTGGGTAAGGAGGATGATGCCGCGAGCCGAAAGCGGATCAACGATTTCCTTCACCGGCGGGACGAGCGCATCGCAAAGCGGCGTGCCGATCGGCGGCGTGACGTCGGCCTCGAACGTCGCGATCTTCAACGGCATCTCGCCGGCGATCGTAGGGACGACGAGTAGGATCAAGGTAACCACCGCGAAAATAACCTGGCGCATCTTAGCCTCCTCAACGTGATAGTTCGAAGAACTCACTGCAGAGAACATGGCGCGGCCAAGCCGCAATCCAATACGAATCACGAAAACACGAAAGCATGAAATCACGAAAAAAATCTTTAGTGTTCCTCTTTCGTACTTTCGTACTTTCGTTCTTTCGTGATTCGCATTCTGAATTTGCACAAAGTTCAATCTGCGCGGCGCGCAAAGATTTTGGAGGTAAGTAACGCAGAGAAATGCTAAGGGGTCTCATTGCTTCTCTCTCCGTGCTCTCCGTGCTCTCTGTGGTGAGTTCTTCGGGATTGAATTTCACACGCTAATTCTATGACTAGAAACCAAACTTAGCCGACGTTGCTGGTTGATGATAACATAGCTGAATCATTCTTGGCGCTAACGGACGAACGGCAAACCAAGGTCGAGGTCGTCATGAAACTTTCCGCTACGGAAATCCTACGTCGATTGGGTAATGGCGATAGCGCCGCCACGGTTTGTGACGCCGCGGGTTGGACTCGTTTGGAGTTCGACGCCTGGTGGCGCAGCGAATGCCAGCGCCGCTTGCCGAAGCCAAAGGCGACGCCGGCGAGCCTTGACGGCGCCATCCGCATCGTGCGTGACAAACGCGGCGTGCCGCATGTTCACGCTGTCAGCAATCGAGATTTGTACCGAGGCTATGGCTTCGCGATGGCTCAGGATCGCCTGTTTCAGCTCGACTACCTTCGCCGCAAGGCGCGCGGCCGGCTCGCCGAGATTCTTGGCCCCGAGGCCGTCGAATCGGACTTGCTCTATCGCACAGTTAATTTATCGCAAATCGCCGAGCGTGAGTGGACGACGCTGCCTGCGGAAATCCGCGAGCTCGTCAGCGCTTACACCGCCGGCATCAACGATGCTATCGAGTCCGTAGGCGATGCACTACCGATCGAGTTCGACTTGCTTGATTATCGCCCGGAACCCTGGCGTGAGACCGATTGCCTGGCAATCGTCGGTGAGTTTCGCTGGTATCTCACGGGGCGGTTTCCGGTCATCGCGATTCCCGAACTCGTCAAACGTGCCGTCGGCGATGGGCCGCTCTATCACGAATTCATCCAGGCCGAGATCGATGACGAAAGCATCCTGCAACCTGGCGACTACAAGCCACGTGGCCATCGCGATGTCGGCGCATCGCTCGGCGGCAACGAAGGCCCAGGCAGCAACAACTGGGTGCTCGATGGCTACCGCACCGACACCGGCAAGCCGCTCGTCGCCAACGATCCCCATATCCCCTATTACGCCGTCTCGATCTGGCACGAGATCCACCTCTGCGGAGGCAGTTTCAATGTCGCCGGCGCCGCGCTCGTCGGCATGCCCGGCGTCATGATCGGGCGGAACGAACACGTTGCCTGGGGCATCACCAATAACATCTGCTCGCAGCGCGATCTCTATCTGGAAAAAATCGACGCCGCCCACCCGGATTGCTTTCTCTTCGACGGCAAATGGGAGCCTGCCCAACACCGCACCGAGACAATCAAGGTTCGCGGTCAAGAGGCGATTTGCAAGACCATCCGCTCCTCGCGTAATGGGCCAATTGTCGATGAAGTCGTCCCTGCGACGATTCGCCATCTAGGCCCCATGTCGATCCGCTGGATCGGCTTTGAGCCGTGCGGCTGGGTGACGGCGACGATCGAATCCAATCGCGCGAAGAATTGCGATGAATTTCGCGCGGCGTGCCGGCCCTGGATCAGCCCGACGTTCAACCTCGTCTTCGCCGATACCGCAGGCAACATCGGCCTGCAGAGCGTCGGTCGCGTGCCGTTGCGGAAAATCGCCGAGAGAGCGTATCGACCAGGTTGGGACCCAAGCCATCAGTGGAACGGCGTCATCGGATATGACGACATGCCGCGGCTGAGCAATCCGAAGCGCGGCTACGTCGTAACGGCGAACAACCGGACCGCGCCGTCTGACTTTCCGTTTCCCCTGGCGGGCTGCTGGAACTCCGGGCATCGCGCTAGGCGCATCCGCACGCAGGTGGAAGCGAAAAAGGTCTGGTCGCGCGAAGATTGCCGACGCATGCAACTCGACACCTACTCGGGCCGAGCGGCATTCTGCGTTTCACCGTTGATCGCGGCAATGGCAAGCGACACCGACTTGCGCGTGCAGCAGGCCTTATCGCTGTTGCGCGTGTGGAACTATCACGTTGCGGCTGATTCGGCGGCGGCGACAATCTTCAACGTGTTCTTCACGAATTGGTGTAAAGCCGTGGGCCGTGAGCGTCTGCCTGCCGATCAAGCCGCGTTCGCCGCGGGCAATGCTGTTGGGATCGCCTCTAAGCTGATGGTGCAAGATAGCGTCGGCTGGTTCCAGCGCGACCGCATCGAGGCGATTCGCGAGACCTTCCGTGCCGCGATTGATGAGATCGCCGCGAAGCTTGGCCCTGATCCCGCAACCTGGACTTGGGGTCGAATGCATGTCCTCGTGCAACCGCATTACTTGTCGAAACGCGGCGAACTTGGCCAACTCTTCGACCTTACAGGCAAGCCGTGCGGCGGCGATGCGGTGACCGTCAATGCCGGCGGAATGGACAGTACGTACGGCTCGGCGCTCGGCGCCGGCTTCCGCATGGTCGCCGACCTTTCCGACCCCAACGCCGGATTGTGGATGATCGAAGTCGCCGGTGCTTCAGGCCAACTCGGCAGCCCGCACTATGCCGACCAGATCGACAGCTGGGCCACCGGCGAGTTGCATTATTTGGCGCTGAGGGGTGACGGAGAATAATTTGGTTTTTTACGATTAGCACTCGCGGGGCGCCGTGCTTGCAAGGAATCCTGCGAGCGCTAAACGTAAACAACCAAATTCCACCACGTATTACACCCTTCGCCGCAAGCGACGCATTTCAGCCTCGCGGAGAATCTTCTGCCGCCGAGTTGCGGTGGCTTCAAATAAACTGAAATAAAAATCGCGATGGGCGTCGCTTAGGGTTCGGGCGCGTCGGCTCATGACCTTGGAAGCGGTCTGGAACAGCTTGCGCAGATCCCAAAGTTCACTTAGCTGTCCCGAAGCCACCTGGCAGAACGACGGAATCGCTTGGGGCAGCAGCGAACCGGAAGGCAGCAGATTCGCGAACGCACCGACGGAAGTTCCGGTGTTCAGCAGGGCGCCGAGTCCCGTCTTCGTGTGGTCGCCGATGTACGAACCAATTTTGCTGCGTCCCGTGGCAATGCGCTGGCCGTTGACGCTGACGCGGACCATGTCGTAATTGTTACGCAGGTCGCTGGTCTACGTCGCCGCTGCCAGGTTGACCCATTCGCCGAGATATGAGTGGCCGAGGAAGCCGTCGTGGTATTTGTTGCTGTAGCCCTGCACAATGCTCGCTTCGATTTCGCCGCCGAGTCGGCAGCACGGACCGATGGTGCTGCCAGCCCTGAGCTTCGCGCCGACGATCCAGCTGCCCGGTCCGACGTAACACGGTCCTTCGAGTCGGCTGAACGAATGCACGATCGCGCCGCGATCGATCATCACCGGCCCGCCGCGCGTGTCGGCATAAACGAACGGTTCGACCGTGGCATCATCCGCGACGATGAAATCCTCGGCCGGCCCGCAGATCGCTGTCTGCAATGGAATCGGCTTCCGGCCATGCGTCGCGCGAAACCAACTCGCATCGGCCTTGAGCGCATCGGTATTGCCGTCCACATAGTCCCAAAGATATTCAAAGATTGCACCCGTCACCGGCAGTTGAGGTAGTCGGCTCCTCCAACCATCGAGCCAAGCATCGATATCGTCGCCACGCGGCGCATCGGGCTGGCTCAGCACGGCGAATGCGACTTCGCCGTTGATGACGCCGACAGATGGTGTTGCTGAATCGATGCGTGCGTTGGCGGCGGGCATCCATCGGCCGTTGATCCACACGGTTGTGCATTCGCGGGCCCAGTCGGCGTCGTTAACGGGATGATGGGGCTGCTCGACCGTCCAAAGCTCGGCAATATTGGGTCGCGTCCAGAAACCGACTTCGCTGGCGTTGAATTGGCGGAGTTGTCGTTCCCAGACTCGCTCGGCGCCGCACCAAAGCGCGAACGCGGGCCTGGTGAGCGCGATCGGCTCAAGCAGTTGCACCGCGGAATCTTCGTAAATGCACACGCGAATTGAATCACCAAGAAATGCGTCGCGGCACAGAGAACACAGAGAAATGCAAAACAAGTAAAAACAATTACTATAATCTTGCACTCGCTCTAAATTTCCCTCGCATATTCTCTGTGTTCTCTGTGCCTCTGTGGTTCAAATTTAGGAAACCAATCACTCCACCGTCACGCTTTTCGCGAGGTTGCGCGGCTTGTCGATATCGCAGCCGCGTAACAGCGCGATGTGGTAAGCCAAAAGCTGCAGCGGAATCGCCGTTACGAGCGGTTGCAGATAATCAGGCACGTTGGGCACCTGAATGATGTCGTCCGCCTTTGCTTCGACGTGAACGTCGTCCTCGCAAGAGATGGCGATGATAGGGCCGTTGCGTGCCTTGATCTCCTCGATATTGCTCATGACCTTGTCATACACAGCGCCGTGAGGAACGAGGAATACCGACGGCGTGTTTTCGTCAACGAGAGCGATCGGGCCATGCTTCATCTCCGCCGCTGGATAACACTCGGCATGGATGTAGCTGATCTCTTTGAGCTTCAACGCGCCTTCGAGTGCCATCGGAAATAGGTACTGCCTACCGAGATACAGCATGTTCGAGGCGCTATGGTATTTCTGAGCAATCTTGGCGACTTGATCATCGCATTTCAGCGTTTCGTGCAGTGTCTCCGGCATTGCCTTGAGTTCGTTGAGAATGCGTGCGCCGGCCTGGTACGACATATGCCTCATACGGCCAAGATAGACCGCGAACAGTATCAGTACGGTAACCTGGGCGGTAAACGCCTTGGTGCTAGCGACGCCGATTTCCGGGCCGGCATGGAGATAGATACCGCCGTCCACTTCGCGGGCGATGCTGCTGCCGACGACGTTGCAGATGCCGAGCGTGCGTTGGCCTTTGCGTTTCGATTCGCGAAGCGCCGCCAAAGTGTCGGCGGTTTCGCCAGACAGCGTGATGCCGATAATGACGGTGTTTTTCTCAATGGGCGAGTTGCGATAGCGAAACTCGGAGGCATATTCAACTTCGACGGGAATGCGCGCGAATTGCTCGATAAGATATTCGCCGATGAGGGCGGCGTGATAGCTCGTGCCACACCCGGTGAGGATGATGCGTTCGATCTGGCGAAGCTCTTGCGATTCAATATTCAGGCCGCCGAAGTGCGCCGTCGCATCGGGTTCATTGAGTCGGCCCGCGATCGCCCGGCGAATGACCTCAGGTTGCTCGTGTATCTCCTTGAGCATTTAGTGGGCACAGTCGCCCATGTCGGAATCGTTGGTTTCAAGGTCGAGCGTGTCCACCGTGGCGGTCACCGCGCGGTGCTCGTCGTCCATAATCTGCCATTTGTCGGGAGAGAGAATGCACATCTGATGATCGTCGAGATAAACGACACGTTTGGAATGGCCAACGAGAGCGCTGGGATCGGAGGCGAGGAACATTTCTTTTTCGCCCAGTCCGACGACGAGCGGACTGCCGAGCCGAGCGCCGACGATCATGTTGGGGAAGCGCGGACTGACGACGGCAAGGCCATAGGTGCCCTTGACCTGTGCGACGGCCTTCCGGACGGCGTCGACAAGGTCGCCCTTGAGGTACGACGCGATCAGGTGAGCAATGACCTCGGTATCGGTTTGGCTTTGAAAACGGAAACCCTGGGCTTGCAGCTGGCGCTTGAGTAGATCATAGTTTTCGATGACGCCGTTATGGACGACGGCAACTTCACCTGTGCCGCCCAGATGCGGATGGGCGTTCGCCACGGTGACGTTCCCATGCCGTCGCCCAGCGGGTATGGCCGATTCCTGTGGGGCCGTCGATTGGGCTTTGCACAAGCACTTTTCGTAATTCCGCGATACGTCCGACCGCTTTACGGACGTTCAAATTGCCGTTGACGGTCGCCACGCCGGAGCTGTCATAGCCGCGATATTCGAGCCGTTGCAGGCATTCGAGCAGGATGGGATACACTTCGCGCCACCCCGTGAATCCTACGATTCCGCACATGGCTACTTCCTCTGGTCTGGGTTTGGTCCGTTCCAAGTATAGGTCCAATTTTGGCAAATGTATGGGAAGTGACGAAAATTTCGCAAAGGGCGACATTCAGGAGAGATCCGTTGCTTACGCTTCCGGCTCTGGAGGTTGTTGAGGATGTCATGATCCCGGTTTGCTTGACCGTAATCGAATGATTGGCTAAACTTCATGGGGAGAGTGCACGCAGCCGCGAAGGAAACGCCGAATGAACAAGAATGACGAAGTCGTCCCATCGCCTGGCGAACAGCGGCTATCGCGCGCCAGCGTACAGCGGTTCAGCCTGTACCTCCGCCACCTCGAACGTTGGAACCACGAAGGCCAGCAAATCGTTTCCAGCGGCCAACTCGGCGAAGCACTTGCCATCAACGACGCCCAGGTTCGCAAAGACCTCGCCTATCTGGGCAACCTCGGCCAACCGGGCATCGGTTATTACACGCGTGAACTAATCACCGCGCTGCGTCATCGGCTTGGCGTCGACCGCGTTTGGTCGGCAGTCGTCATCGGCGTTGGCAACCTGGCCCGCGCGCTTTTGCGTTATCGAGGCTTCAGCCAGCAGGGGTTTCAGTTCGTCGGGTTATTCGATTCCGATGTGAAGAAAATCGGTCAGATGGTTGAGGGACTGGAAGTGCTGTCGCCTGATGCGTTGCCGAAAGTGATCGCCGCCACCAAGGCCGAATTGGCCGTCGTCGCCGTCCCCGCCGAGATGGCGCAAGCTGTGGCCGACGCCCTTGTGGCTGCGGGGATCAAGGGCATCCTGAATTTCGCCCCACTGACGCTAAAGCTGCCCCAGCACGTCAGTCTGGTCGCCGTCGATTTGGCGGTGCAACTCGAACAGCTGGCGTTCCTCGTGCACCTGTCGCCGTCGGCCCCAGAGCCGGAAGCGTGACCGACGGACAAAATACACCGTCGCTTAAGCTTTCGGCTCTGGGGTTCTTGCAAGGTGCCTTAGTACAGCAATCCCGTCAACTTATCGCGATACGCATCCGCGAGTTCGCTGCGAACGCCGACAATGTGAAATATCTTCACCATCGCCTCACGCACCTGGGTCTTGGCCAATTTGCGATCCATACGACCAGCCAGATACAGCGTCTCCAACGCTTCGGCTGACTTGCCCTCGCCGCCGAGAACGAGTCCAAGCTCGCAGAGCGACTTGGCGTCCTGTGAGTTCGCTTTGACTTTGGCTTCAAGTTCCGCTTCACTCGGCATACCGACAGTCTGTTCGCGAAGCCAAAGGATCGAACGCAGCTTCTCCGCTTCCAGCCCGTGATCGCCATACGAGCCGATTTCAAGCAGCAGATCGCTGGCCTCCTTGTCGCGTTTGAGTTGCACGAGCACTCGCGCCAGGCCGACTTGGGCGTCCTCTTGCAACGGATTGCTCTTGAGCGCAAGCCGATAATGTTGCTCCGCCTCGGCCAGATTCGTTTTCTCGAGTTGGCTGGCACTCTCAGCCTCGCGCTCAGCTTCCGATGGTTGCAGGCGATCGAAAAATTCGGTGAGCTGCGTTTCGTGCAGTAGCCCGGTGAACTGAAGCACTGGCCGACCTTTGCGAAACGCCACGACATGCGGGATGCCGCTGACGCCGTACTGCATGGCGAGGTCTTGTTCGTCGTCCGTGTTGACTTTCGCGAGGAGCACAGTGCCCTTGCGCTCGCCGACATATTTTTCTAAGAGCGGCGCCAGTGATCGACATGGACCACACCACGGCGCCCAGAAATCGACGACCACAGGAACGTCGTGCGACTTCCGCACGACCTTCACCTCAAAGTCGGCTTGCGTCGCATCAAACACAAGATCGTTTGCTTCATTCATGACGGCACCTCTACGCGGGAATCGGTTTTTCTTATTCTATAATTGTTAGCTGGACGCGCAAGCGATGGTGAGTTTTCCCATCGCTCAATCACCAATACCGAGGACCACATGCCGACCGATCCGATCGTTCAAGAACTGCTCGCCATCAATCAACGTTTACTCGACAGTATCGTGATGGCAGACTGGAAGACATACGAAGCACTCTGCGAGGTGACGTTAACCTGCTTCGAACCGGAGGCAATGGGCCAACTCGTGGAGGGCATGGAATTCCATCGCTTTTATTTTCATTTTGGCGCGACCAAGGATCCACATCACACGTCAATGGCGTCGCCTCATGTGCGCGTGATGGGCGATGTCGCGGTCATCAGCTACGTGCGGCTCAATCAACGTGTGCTGGCGGATGGTTCGCCGGTGACACGATCGGTGGAGGAGACGCGCGTTTGGCAGAAGAAGGCCGGCGTTTGGAAGCATGTGCACTTCCACCGGTCGAAGCCGCAAGCGTAACATTTGTATTCGCCGCTTGCGGCTTAGCGCTCAAGATATTCCACGCGAGCGCTAAGCCGTAAGCAGCGAAATCAGGAAATTTGAAAGGGACACGACCATGCGATTCTTGCTCGCATTCACCATCACCGCCATGTTCACCGCCTTCACGGGCACGAATTTGGCGCAGGACAAAAAGAAAATCGATCCCGCGTTTGAAGCGGTCAAGGACGATCCGAAGTTGCCACGGGTGCTCATCATCGGCGATTCGATTTCGATCGGCTATACTCCCGCAACACGCAAACTGCTCGCGGGCAAGGCCAACGTGCATCGCATCGCCGAGAACGGTGGGCCTTCCGACAACGGCGCGAAGAAAATCGCCAAATGGCTCGGCGATGGCAAGTGGGATGTCATCCATTTCAACTGGGGCCTGCACGACCTCAAGCTCGGCTCGGGCAAACACCAAGTGCCAAGCGACGAATACGAAAAGAACCTGCGTCAACTCGTGAAAACGATGAAAGCCACCAGCGCGAAACTGATCTGGTGCTCGACGACGCCTGTGCCGGAAGGCAAGCTCAATCCGCCGCGTAAGAATAGCGACGTGATCGCGTACAACGCCATCGCCAAGAAAGTGATGGACGAGAACAGCGTCGCGATCAATGACTTGTATGCTTTTGCATTGCCACAGATGGACAAGATTCAGCAGCCGGTCAACGTGCATTTTTCGGCGAAAGGCTCGAAAGTGTTGGCAGACCGCGTAGCTGCGGCGATCGAGGCAGCGTTGAAGAAGTAGCGTCGTAAACAAACGGGAACAAATACCCAATCACGAAAGCACGAAACGACGAAATCACGAAAGAAAGCCCTCTATTTCGTATTTTCACCCTTTCGTCCTTTCGTGATTCGCATTCCTGACGACGAGTAAGCGATTGCTTCGCGTTTGAATCCGTACCTTAACAGTATCCGCGTTCCCACCCGATATGTCACTCAGAGCGAACCGCCGACCAACCATGGAAACACCCGCCACTCAAGCCACAACCGCCGAGCCACGATCGAATCGCTCGGCGATGATGATTGTTTTTCTTGTCGTCTTCATCGACTTGCTCGGCTTCGGCATCGTCTTGCCTGTCTTGTCGGTGATTGCCGACTCCTATGTCAATCGCGTGCTGCCGCCGAACTCCGGCGTGCTAACGGGCTTGATCATCGGCCTGTTGATGTCGAGTTTTTCGCTCATGCAATTCCTGTTCGCCCCGGTCTGGGGTCGCCTTTCCGATCGCGTCGGTCGGCGGCCGGTCTTGCTGTTCGGCTTGTTCGGCTCGGCGGTGTTCTACGCCCTCTTCGGTTACGCGGCCTCGCTTGCGCCGGAATCCCATGCGGCGTTGGCGCTCGCCCTCTTTTTCGCTGCCCGCACTGGCGCAGGAATCTCCGGGGCGACTATCGCCACCGCTCAGGCCGTCATCGCTGACTCCACCACCCCCCAAAAACGTAAGCACGGAATGATGTTGATCGGCATGGCGTTCGGCATCGGCTTCACTTTTGGTCCCTTGATCGGCTACGGATGTTTCTGGATTCGCGATTATTACCCCAACGTCGGCATGGAATCGATTGGCTACTCGGCTGCAGTTTTGTCTTTGCTCGCCTTGCTGCTCGGCGTTGGTCTTCTGCCCGAGACACGTGTCTCTACCGCGCCATCGTCCGCCCGGCACCAGCTGATCGATTGGTCTGCGATTCGTCACGCCCTAACCGATCCCGCAATTAAGCCGATAATCCTGACTTTCTTTATCGCGAGCCTCGGCTTTGGCGCATTTGAAGTTACGTTGGCACTCTTCCTGAAGGATGTCTTTCAATTTGGAAGCGGCGACAATTTTAAGGACACGTTTTTGATTTTCGCCTACATCGGCCTCGTGCTCATGCTGACTCAGGGATTTTGTCGGGGATTGGCCTCCCGCGTCAGCGAACTACGTTTTATAGGCATGGGACTTTTCCTCATGGCACTTGGAGTCGCCATGCAGGGAGGCATCTGTTACGCCTGGTCGCGTGGTGCTGAGCCGACAGGTTTGCAACCGTACCTGTACGTCGCGCTGACCGCCGCGGTAGTTGGCTTCGCGTTCCTGACACCCTCCGCGCAAGCGTTGATCTCACGGCGAACCTCGGCGGATCGTCAGGGCGAAATCCTCGGCGTCAATCAGTCGGCCTCGGCGCTCGCCCGCATCCTCGGCCCGGTCTTCGGCGTCACGCTTTACAAAGCGACTGATACGCATCTTCTGCCTTACATCGCCGGCGCGTTTTTGTTAGTATGCATGCTGCCCGTGCTGCCCAAAATTGGGCAATCGGAGCCAGCGCCAAAATAACGTCGTTTAGCCGCTCGCCTTTTGCGAGCGCGTTTGCATAAACATCGCGCGAAGGGATTCGCCAAATGGCAACGCGAACCGTTGATCTGCAACAATCGCCAGACCGTATCGCCATCATCAAGCCGAGCGCCTTAGGCGACATCGCACACGCTTTGCCCGTCTTGTCTGCCTTGCGCGAGCGCTTTCCGCTTGCGCATACCTCCTGGGTTGTCAACAAGTCCTACGCGCCGATCCTCGAAGGCCATCCCGATCTCAGTGAAATCGTATCCTTCGACCGCGGCGCATTGCAGAAAAACTGGCTATCGGGTGGCTTCTCATTTATGCGATTCTTGCGCGAGTTGCGCCAACGGCGGTTCGATCTCGTCATTGATCTACAGGGACTCTTTCGTACCGGGCTTATGACGCGAGCATCCGGCGCTCCCGTCCGTATCGGTCTGGCCTCGGCGCGCGAAGGCGCTTTTCTCGCCTACACGCATCGCATCGACGATCGCACCGGCGTCACGCTGGCCGTCGATCGCTACTGGCGCGTTATCGAAGCGCTTGGCAACGCGCCGACGACCAAGCGATTCCACGTACCCGTGCAGCCGATCGCACGAGCCTGGGCAATGAACACGCTCAGCGCCTTGCCTCGGCCCTGGTTGGCAGTCGGCGTCGGCTCGCGCTGGCTGACCAAGCGCTGGCCGCCCGAACACTTCGCTGAGCTTGTCAATCGTGCCCAGCAGCAGTTCGGCGGCTCGTCGATCTTCGTCGGCGTACCGGAAGAAACCGCCCTCGCCGAACAGGCCGCGAGTCTGATCGCCGGCCCCAATATTCAACTCACGGGCAAGACAACGCTGCCTCAGCTGGTCGCGCTGCTCGCCGAGTCCGACGTGATGATCGCCAATGACACCGGCCCATTGCACCTCGCCGTCGCGCTCGGTCGGCCCGTTGTCGCGCCGTACACCTGCACGCTCGTCGAACGCACCGGTCCCTATGGCCAACTCGCACAAGCGGTCGAGACCTCGGTCGCCTGCAAAGGCAGCTACCTCAAAACCTGCTCACGCATGGACTGCATGGCCGAGCTGACACCCGATCTCCTTTGGCCCGCCCTCGAACGCAGTTTGCGAATCTCGTTCGTCCGACGTGATGAATTTCAAGCCCAGGGGTGAGGTACTCCGAACCCCTGGGATGGACGCCAATTGATCCCAGAGGTTCGGAGTACCTCACCCACTGGGCTTGGAAAACACTTCTTTCTTTGTTGATCTTAACCCCTATAATCATCTAAAAAACCCCAGGGATATTCCTCATGGATCGTTTCACCAAATACGACGAATTGCGAACACATTGGCTTGATCAGTTCGTCAAAGTCAACGACAACCGCCCCGAGCTCAAACGCTTCGCTGGCGTCGTTGGCCGTGTCGTCACGGTCAATTACAATGGCCGAGCAATCGTCGATTTTCAGGATGGCGCCTGGTACGACATCCCCGCATCCGACGAACATCTGCAAAAAGTCGACGCGACCGAAGGCCAAGCGAAGTACAAGAACACCAACAGCGCCCAGCTAATACCCGAGAAGCAGGGGTAGTCATTGGTCCGTGTCAAAACCGTGCAGGATTACGAAAACGCGAAGGCACCAATCTAAGTACCACGGACCAAGCACTACGGACAATTATGATTTTGATAATCGACAACTACGATTCCTTCACGTACAACCTCGTACAGCGGTTGGGCGAGATGGATGCGCGCGTCGAGCTAAAGGTCTTTCGCAATGATAAGATCACGCTCGACGAGATCGAGCGGTTGAAGCCAAGCCATATTATCATTTCGCCCGGGCCTTGCACGCCGAAGGAAGCGGGCATTTCCAACGAAGTGCTGAATCGATTCGCCAGCAGCATCCCCACGCTCGGCGTCTGTCTGGGCCATCAATGCATCGGCCACAGTTTCGGCGGTGAGGTGATCCGCAACTATCGCGTAATGCACGGTAAGACGTCGATGATCCATCACGATGGCCAAGGCGTCTTCCGCAACATGCGTAATCCGTTCGAGGCGACGCGCTACCACAGCCTGGTCATCAAACGCGAAACGTTCCATAACCCCGATTTCATCGTCAGCGCCTGGACCGACGAAAACGAAATCATGGGCGTCCGCCATCGCCATTGGCCCTTGCACGGCGTGCAGTTTCACCCCGAGAGTTTCCTCACGCTTGAGGGGCCGACGCTGCTGCGTAATTTTGTAATTGGTCAGTAGGGCGGAACCGCTCGCCCGTCGAAAGGATAGGTCGGTGCGTCGGCGGCGGTTGTTGCCATTCTACGCGTTCCCGCCGACATGAATGAACAGATTCGCGGAAACCTCGACAATGCCGTCGAACACCGTAAACGTCCACACATCGTCGTACGCAAGATTGGCCGCCGGCGTGTACACGAACGTGCCATTGTCGTTGACCGTGATCGTCGCGCCATTCGGTTTCGTCAACGTGATGCTGCCATTGACGAGAACCTGGTTGTTGATTCGGCTGATGTGGAGCACAACATCCTCATTGTCCGAACAATACGCCAGCAACGGCGGGTCGGCGGTCAGCACCGTGTTCACAAGTGTGGAGTAGCTCGGATAGCCGATGTTCGGGGCGGTGTTGATGACGTTGATCGTGGCCGTCGCGGTTGTTGAGCCAGCACCATCGAACACGGTGAAGTCGAACGAATCCTGCCCCGCGATGCCTGTCGGCGGTTGATACGCGAAGCTGCCGTCGGCTTCCACTTTGATCGAGCCGCCGAGTGCTGTCGTCACCCAATTGCCAATCGCGGCCGTGGAGCCGTTGATGGCGGTGATTGTCAGCGCGTCGCCATCGTTGTCCGAAATATAGGCGAGCAAACCGTACGTCGGCGTCATGTTCAACGGCTGATCGTGGGTGACGTTGTAGCTCGGGTAGCCGATGTTCGGGGCGGTGTTGATGACGTTGATCGTGGCCGTCGCGTTCGTGGAACCCGCGCCGTCGAACACGGTGAAGGTGAACGAATCCTGCCCCGCGATACCGGTCGGCGGTTGATACGCGAAGCTGCCATCCGCTTCCACTTTGATCGAACCGCCGAGTGCTGTCGTCACCCAATTGCCAATCGCGGCGGTGGAGCCGTTGATGGCGGTGATTGTCAGCGCGTCGCCATCGTTGTCCGAAATATAGGCGAGCAAACCATACGTCGGCGTCATGTTCAACGGCTGATCGTGATTGACGTTGTAAACCGGATAGCCAATGTTCGGCGCGGTGTTGATGACGTTGATCGTGGCGGTTGAGGTTGCGGAAGCCAAGCCATCGCTAACGGTGAAGGTGAAGGAATCGGTGCCTGTCACGCCGTCCGGTGGATTGTAAATGAAGCTGCCGTCGGCTTGCACGACGACCATACCGCCGAGCGTCGTGAGTGAGTAGTTGCCGACGAGCGAGGAGTAACCGTCGATGGCGACGATGCTGAGCGGATCGTTGTCGCTGTCCACGCAATAGGCAACCAGGCCGTTAGCGGCGGTGACGTTGAGAGTCACATCGTGGTTGACGTTGAACGTCGGCGTGCCCGCAGCGGGGGCGGTGTTGGCTACCATGATATCAAACGTTTCGTCATCGCCTAATGGACCGTTCGCGGCAGTATTACCCAGGTCGTTCGTGATAAGTTGTACGCTGGCGCTGCCCCTATAGTTTAGGTCCGGTGTGAAAACCAGATCGAGCAGACCCGCTTGAACATCGCTAATATTTCCTCGGCACGTCATGGAGCTATCCGCAGTTCCGTCGCCGGCGCCTGTGCCGTTTGCGTCCGTGAAGCCAAAGCTCAAGCCAGTCGTGCCAGACAAAGAGATTGTTCCGTGAGCGGCGGCCAGCGTAATTTGCACCTCCACGTCGCCTTCGTCAACATCCGCGACGCGAATTGCATTGTTGTTGGCATCGGAAAACGGCAACGACGTATTCATCGGTAAAGGTATCGGTGGCAGATTGAAAGTGTGCCAGAACGACTTCGTCGTTCCCGCCAAGTTAGAGTCGCCGGAATAAATCACGGTTATTTTGTTACGACCGGGAGCCACGTCGATGTTCTCTAATGTTGCCATACTTGTCTCGGGCTGGCCCAGTAAATTGGCGAGAGATTCACGCCCAAGAACCTGATCGCCATTCGACCGATTGACGAACGTGACTGTTCCTGTGGGCGAAATGCCTTCCGGCGCGGTCACATTCGCAAACGCGCGCACTTGCTGT
This sequence comes from Gemmataceae bacterium, assembly GCA_009697105.1. Lineage (GTDB taxonomy): Bacteria > Planctomycetota > Planctomycetia > Gemmatales > Gemmataceae > SIAQ01. Next base: position 23,464 of record SIAQ01000055.1, read on the forward strand.
CCAAAACCGGATGGATTCGGATCCGTTGAACCACTCGGTGTCGGCGTAGCGCCATCCGTACGCGCCGCAGTCTGAAATCCCCAGGTTATTCCGGTTTGAAACACGTTCACGGTGTTGGCAGCGGTTTCTTGCACAAAATAGAGTTCACCAGACCAGGTGATGCCCGGCACTGCTCGCCGGCTGGGCTGATCAAGAAACCCTCTATGGTCATTTACGTAGGCGCCTATTGTGTAATAAGGCGTCGTAGCACCGGCCGGAATATCGACAGCGTTCTGAATCTGAAACGCTCCCTCCGAGCTATAGTTGGTAGTGTAAACCTGAATCCACCGGTAGGCGCCTGGTGCGTCTTCCGGGAGGCTGGTTTTCACCACCATGTCGCCGACAACTTCGCCATATGGGCTACGTATGCCAGTGTAAGTGTAGTAGCGATCTCCGTAGGCGACGTACTTTGACACGGTCAAAACCAAGTCATTTGGATCGGCTACGACGTTGAATGTCCAAGTCGGAAATGCTGTCTGCACATTGTAAAGCCAGTTCGCGGAAGGGTTAGTGGCCGTGATTGCATTCAAGGTGACGTGGTTATGTGCTCCGCCGATTTCCGAATAGTATGCGGCGGGCGTATTCACGCTCGCCACGTTTCCCAGCGGCGTTGATGCAACTCCCATGAAGTGTGTCAAGGAATAAGGTTCTACTGATTATTACTTATATCGGTGAAAGTCCCATCTTTTACGTTCCAACGGCGTAAAACGCCACTCCCCGAGCCGATAAGAAATCGCCCGTCCGGTGTCATCGATACGGACCTCGCGCTATCTTTTGATGTTTTGAATGTCGGATGCGGTTCGCCATTTTTATCCACGACTCGAACGCCGCCAGGCCCGCGGGGCCATTCGTCGTACCCGCAAATAATGATATAGTCCCCATTTTTCGAGAACGAGACTGCAGAAATGCTCCAGTCATCCTCCTTCTTCACAAAGGTCGCGCCTTTTGGCGTGAAGGAATAGGCCCACTCTCTTTTGAAATTCTCAATGTCCCAAAGATCCACCATTCCCCCTCGCGCAATGGCCAGGCGTTTTCCGTCAGGTGAAACCGCGATAGCGACAGGATTGTCTTCATTCGGCCGGTACATCTTGAGTGGAATCGATTTTGTCAGTACGCCTGTCTCGGCATTCCATATCTTGGCTTGCCACATAATTTCAGCCTTTTCGGGCTTGAAATACGGCGGTATACCATTTCTGTAGATTGCAATGCAGAATTTCCCGTCCTCAGTAAAAACCAGGGGTGTCCGCACGTTATAGTAGAGTCCGTCGTCAATCAGAGTTTTTATCAGTAAACCAGTCGTTGCATCCCAGAGTCGAACCGCGAAGTGATTTTTCTCTTCATACAGTCGATTCTTTGACAATGTATGAGGTGGATAGATGACTTCTCGCCGACTGATGCTGTCCGACAACGCGCGGCGTCCATCAGGTGATAGGGCGATGCTGCGTACCTCGTCCCTCACGTTGAAATCGCGCACTCTTCTACCGAGTTCCAAGTCCCAGAGTGACAAATGGGGAGGATCACGCTCAGCCGTTTCACGAAAGTGGCGTTCGCCGCTACTTACTAGCGCCAACCGACCGTCGCTTGAAAACGCGAAGTTCGGCGAGGTAATAAAGCGAGTGGGCGGCCAGTTGACGTTTGGACGACGATCACATTCAACAGTTTGAATCCACTTGCCGGTCGTCAGGTCAAATATTCGGATAACACGTTCGTCGTCGGCTGCGATCGCTTTTTTTCCATCGGCAGTTACAGCCACCTTGTAAATCGGGCTTTGGGCATGTGCATTAATCCCTACCAACAAAAAAAGCTGAAGAACGAATGCGAAAAATTGCACTTTTGGCACTTGCATCTGCGAAAATCCTTTCAAAAGCGACTTGGAATCAGGCCAGGGTATCGCCAAGGTTTCCTTATGGCTTCGTTTCACCCGCCGAATTCCGCGAGGTCATGCTCAACCACGCCAAAATGGCGGCGAGCGTGACGATTACGATGATGCTTGTGATGATTGGACGCATGATGGGTTGCCTCTATTTTTTCAATATGCAAAAAAAAAAAGTCCCTTTGCAAGGCCAGTTTCGCCATTATTTTCGGATTTGTCGGAATAATCGGTTCACGGGTAATGATAGAAACAATTACCCGAACGTGAGATTTGGACGTGTTGATTGCCCCGATGTCGGCGTGGGCGTGGCACCGGGTATAGTGTTCGCGCGATGCCAAGGCCAGCATCGCGCGGGCGCTAAACGAAAAGGCAACCACTCTCGGCGGCGGCTACTCACGCATCACGCATTCAGTTCGCAAACGCTTTGCGACTGAAGGTGATGGCTTTTCTCTCGAGCGCCTGGCGGACACTGGTGCAGATGCCGTTGACATCGAGGCCGAGGTCGGTGAGGAGTTCGCCGCGTTCGGCGTGCTCGATGAAGCGGTCGGGGATGCCGAGGCGGAGGACGTGTTTGGCATCGACGCCGGCGGTGTTGGCGGCTTCCAGAACCGCGCTGCCGAACCCGCCTTCGAGCGTGCCTTCTTCGACGGTGACGACGACGGTCGCTTCCTCGATCGCTCGCAGCATCGTCACCGTATCGAGCGGCTTGGCGAAGCGAGCGTTGACGACGCCGACTTCCAGGCCTTCGTTGCGCAGGATTTCCGCGGCTTTCATGCAATTCGAGAACAGCGTGCCGAACGCCACGAGGATGACATCCGTGCCCCAATCGATGATCTCGGCTTGGCCCAGTTCGACCGGGGCGACGCCGCGTTCGACCCGTTCAAGGCTTGCCTTGGGATAGCGCATCGAGGTCGGGTTTCCCGTGTGAGCGACGGCGAAGCGCAGCATCGGGGCGGCGTCGAGTTCATCGCCCGGGGCCATGACGACCATGTTCGGGAATAGCCGCATGTACGGAATGTCGAAACAGCCGTGATGCGTCGGACCGTCGGGGCCGGTCAAGCCAGAGCGGTCGAGCGTGAAGACGACGGGCAGATTTTGCAGGGCGACTTCCTGGAAGATTTGATCGAACGAACGCTGCAAGAACGTCGAATAAATATCGCAGATCGGTCTGCCGCCGGTTTTGGCGATGCCAGCGGCGAAAGCCACGGCGTGCGATTCGCAGATGCCGACGTCGAAGAATCGGCTCGGGAAGTCGGCCCGCACTTTTTCGAGTTTGTTCCCTTGGCACATCGCGGCGGTAATGACGGACACACGCGGGTCTTCGTTCATGAGTTCGTGGATCGTACCGCTAATGAGATCGGTGTACGCCTTCGCGCCGCCCTTTTTGAGCGAGACGATGGTGCGGTCCGGCCCGATCTTTTCAAACACGGGTGGCGTGTGGTAGGTCACCGGGTCGTCGCACGCCTGCGGGACGCCTTGGCCTTTGACGGTGAGCACATGCAGCAGCACGGGGCCGGGGTAGTCCTTGGCGTGATTGATCCAATGGCGGAGCGTTGGCAGGTCGTGGCCGTCGATCGGGCCGACGTAGTGGAAGCCGAGTTCCTCGAACAGCATGCCGCCGGTGAGCAGGGCTTTAGCGGCGTCGCGGAACTGGTCGAACGCATGCGTCGCCAGGGTACCGAGCACGGGAACCTGCTTGAGAATGTTGCGAAACCGCTTCTTCGAGTCCTGGTAAAAGTTCGTGAGCCGAGCACGATCGAGATAGCTGGCCAAAGCGCCGACGCGCGGGCAGATCGACATCTGATTGTCGTTGAGCACGACGAGCAGCTTGCGTTTCAGATGGCCGGCGTTGTTCAACGCTTCAAAGACGATTCCCGAAGGCAGCGCCCCATCGCCGATGACGGCGACGCTGTAGCGATCAGGTCGGCCCATCATCTCGTCGCCGAGCTTGAGGCCAAGGGCGGTCGAGACGGAGCAGCCGGCGTGGCCCGTCATGAACAAGTCGTATGGGCTTTCGTGCGGATTCGGGTAGCCCATCAGGCCGCCTTTGGTGCGGATGGTGCCGAACTCTTTGAAGCGTCCCGTGATGAGTTTCTGCGGATATATCTGATGGCCGGTATCCCAAATGATGCGGTCCTTGGTGAAGTCAAAACTGAGGTGCAACGCCAGGCACAATTCGACGACGCCGAGGTTGCTCGCAAAATGCGCTGGCCGAATGCTGAGTACGCGGACGAGCTCGTCGCGCATCTCCTGGGCCAACTGAGTCATTTCGACATCCGTGAATTTGTGCAAATCAGCCGGCGACTGAATTTGCGGCAAGAGGTGGCTCATGGCGGCATTCCTTTTAGTGTAGGCTCGCAAATGTTAGACCGGTGCGTTGGGATCACGAAGGAACCACAGTCTACATATATATCCGTTCTTTTTTACCAAAAGTAACCAAGGAAAGATAGAACAGTTGGTCGCAGAGTGCGAATATTATCGAATGCAAGCCCAGGGGTGAGGCAATCCAAACCTCTGGGATCATTCAAACGCGATCCCAAGGGTTCGGAGGACCTCACCCTTGGGCTTGCTTTTTCCCTTACCGATCGCGCTGCAGCACGTATTCCATCAGTTGTACCAGAGGCTCGGCGGCGGCGCCGATCGGTCGCACGGCGTTGATTGCTTGGCGGCTCAGCGATTCGGCACGTTGTCGGCTTTCGGGCACGCCGAGCAATCCGGGGTAGGTGAGCTTGCCGAGCGCGGCGTCCTTACCGACGCGCTTGCCGGTGTTGGCAGTATCACCTTCGACGTCGATGAGGTCGTCGGTGATCTGGAAGACCAGGCCGAAGTTGCGAGCGTAGAGATCGAGAGTTTGCAACAGATCCGCATCGGGGCCGCCGGGACGTTCGCCTTGCGCGGACCAAACGCCGAGCTTCAAGCACGCACGGAACAAGGCCCCGGTTTTGTGCTGATGGATATGCTCAAGCGCGTCCAGCGACTGCGGTTGCTTGGTGCGCGGAAACAGCGGATCCTTGGCGGCGCGAGCACCGACGTGGGCACGCTCCCACGCCAAATCCTCGACCTGCCCGCCGACCATGCCGGCGGCGCCGGAACCACGCGCCAGTTCGAGGCAGCATTTCGCCGCGGATTCGGCGGGCAGACGCTCTGCGAGCAGCTGAAACGCCAGCGTTTGTAGCGCATCGCCGGCGAGGATTGCGAGAGCCTCGCCGAATTTCTTGTGGCAGGTCGGCATGCCGCGGCGAAGGTCGTCGTCGTCCATCGCGGGCAGGTCGTCGTGGATTAGCGAGTAGGTGTGAATCATCTCAACGGCACACGCCGCGGGCAACGCCTGAGCATCCGAGCCGCCAGCGGCTTGCAATGCCATGAAGACAAGGGCCGGGCGCAACCGTTTGCCCGGCGCGAGGAGGCTGTAGCGCATCGCGTCGAGCAAAATCGACGGTGCATGCGTCTCCTGCGCGATGATGGCGTTCAACTCGCGATCAACGAGGGTTTGCTTCTCAGTGAGGTAGGATTTCAGGTGGAAGGACAAGAAGGTGGTCCCAAGCCCCAGGATGAGCGCAGCGATTCCTGGGGGTATTGCTTGCGAGCGCTACTACCCCAGGAATCGCTGCGCTCATCCTGGGGCTGGCCGGCCTTATCCATTCGCCTTCACTGCCGAGGTATGCTCGAACGGTCTCAGCAACGGGTTGCCCGCTTCGTCTTTGCCGGTCACTTCGAGGATGCGCAACTCAGCCTTGCGCAGCTGATCGTAGCAGCGGCGAATGAGGCCGACGCCTTGCTCGTAGCGAGCGAGGGCCTGGTCCAGGCCCGTCTCGCCGGCTTCGAGATCGAGCACGATGCGCTCGAGTTCGACGAGCGAATCTTCAAAGGTTTTCGGTTCGGCCAAGTGCGATATTCCTTTTGCATTTGCCGCTTGCGGCTTAGCGTTCGCGTCATGTCAACTCATGTGAGCGCTAAGCCGCAAGCGGTAAATTAAGTCTTTCGGATTTCCGCCTCCACCGCGCCATCCGTCAACACGATCTCGACGCCGTCGCCCGGCTTGAGGTCGGCGACGGTGCGGATGATTTTCTTGTCCGGCAGCGTTCGTGTCAGGCTATAGCCGCGGGCGAGGACATTCAAGGGGCTGAGCGATTCAAGTCGGCCCGCGACGGCAGCGAGGCGTTCACGCAACCGAGAAACGCGAATCTTCCACGCGCGAGCCAGGCGGGCGTCCCATTCATCCAGTCGGCTTTCGTGCTGGCGGATTTTCTCCAGCGGAAAGCGAAAAACGCGGCGCTTCGTGAGTTGGCCGAAACGCTGCTGCAACGCCTGATACTTGCCCAACAAAAGATCGTGCAAACGTTGCCCGCGCAGATGCAGCATATCGAGCAGTTCGATGCGGTCCGGCGTCGCGAGTTCAGCAGCTTCGCTTGGCGTGGCGGCGCGGCGGTCGGCGACGAGATCGGCGATGGTGACATCGATCTCATGCCCAACGGCCGACACGACGGGAATGGTGGACGCGAAAATCGCCTGAGCGATGATCTCTTCGTTGAAGGCCGCCAAATCCTCATTGCTGCCTCCGCCGCGACCGAGGATAATGACATCGATGCCCGCGAACTCATTAAGCCGACGCAGCGCAACTGCAATCTCTTCGCTCGCTCCCTCGCCTTGCACGCGCACGCTGATGACCCAGACTTCGGCGCGAGGCCAACGGCGACCGAGAATTTCGAGCATATCGCGTATCGCCGCCCCCGTCGGACTCGCCACGAGCGCGATACGTCGTGGAAACGTCGGCAGCGGCTTCTTGCGTTCCTTGGCGAAGTAGCCGAGCTTTAGCAGCTTTTCCTTGAGCTTCCGTAACGCCTGGTCTTGGAGCCCCTCGCCGGCTTGAAAGAGTTGCTCGATGGTAAACTGATACTTGCCCTGGGGCGGATAGACAGTCAGCCGACCGCGGACGATTACTTCCATGCCCGATTTGAGTGCGAAGCGATAGCGCTGCCCTGTCGTCTTCCACATGACAGCGGGCAACACCGCTCCGGTGTCTTTGAGCGTGAGATACGTATGCCCCGAACTGGCGACGGTGAGCGTGCCAATTTCGCCGACGAGCCAAACCGATTCAAACGCCGACTCGAGCAGCAACTTGACTTGACCGGTCAGATCACTGATGGTGCTGGGTTTGACGTTCGACGGTAATGCGGGGAGATTCACGCGGTACTCGTTTCTGCCACCTGAGACCTGATGTTGATTCCTTCACCGGCTGAGCTTGATGCTTTTCCGACCTGCGATCGCCTGGGCGCCGCCGATTTATTGCCGTGCACAATCTGTTGACCGCGCCCGGGCAAACATACATCGAAATCGTACTAACTCGTCCAGAAAGACAACATTTCCCACCCTGCGAAGTATATGAATTCACTGCTGAGACACATCGCGGCTGAGCCTATGAGAGGCCAGTAGATTCGAGAGGTAGCGCGGCAGTTCATACCTCGCGCAGTCAGAAATGGTACTTTGTCCGAATACGGTGGGTGACAAGGAGCGATTCGCGGGCACTCACATTCGGATGTGCCAATCGGCGCTGCGCGAGAATACTTCACTGCCAGCTTCATCTGCTCCATCATCCCACACATCGCGGATATCGCCTCGTCGGCGTTGATTCCATGGAAACGAACGAAAAAAAAACCGACTTCGCGAGTGTGGGTACTCGCGAAGCCGGTAAGTTTGCCGACGTCTAGCATCGGGACAACGTCACCGAAGCCTACCTCAAGACCAAAGCCAGGAGGGGAACGACGTCGGCATGAGCGGGTTGATAATTCCCATTAAAACGGGTCGCGGTTCGTGCCTTCGATGCGCGGGGCCGGAACCGGTGTGATCTCGACGGCCGGGCTGTTCGGCACGACGGGGATAATACTCGGCGCGATCGGCACCGGGATCGTTTCGATGCGGACTTCTTGGGGCTTCGCCGTTTTGGGTACAACGGGCGTCGTGGGCGTCGTGGCGGGCATCTTCTTGCCCGGGTTCTGGATAGGCTCGCCAGCTTTCTTCGGTGCCGCAGGCGAGCTGATACCACCTTCGCAGCAATTGTCACGGCGCTGGAAAATGGCGCGCAGCTTGCCGAGAATATTCAGGCCGCCATTTGCGCACGGATCATTGCAGGTCGGAGCGCAGGTCTGGGGACGGTGGGTGGGCTGCCAATTGATCAAGCGGCTGCGACCGCAATCGTCGCAACTTTTCTTGAAAAACGAAACATGGGCATGCGACGGTTGGCACGTCGCCGGCTGGCAGGTATCGCAGGCGTCGCGATTGAACAGACCCTTCAGTTTGTTTCGCAGCCGTTGGCCGAAGCCTTCACAGCCGCACGGATCGGAATTACCACAATTCGGCCCGCTAGCAGCTGCGACGGCAGGCGTCGGGCCGGGTGCTGGTGGGGTAGCCTTTTTCTCCGCCGCTTGGCCGACCAACATCGCTGATGTCATCAACAGGAACACAGCATTCACTAGGAATCCTCCAAATAACGGAAATAGTTCCGGCCCAGGTTTGGCATCCTTGGTTGTGTGAGGGAACGCCCCCCGCTCCTGTTGCCTAACTGCCTGCGCCTCGGTCTCCATTCACTTCGTTCAAAACCCCGTACCGATGGGTTCCCCGGTCTCATCCAACGGTGAGTGGTTTCTCGCTCCTACCCAACTCGTTCGGTTTTATCTTCCACCATCCTTCACAGCTTTTCACCGATTCCAGGCTTACCCCGGTTTAGTCTTTTCCGGTTCGGCGCATTCGCTCAGTCGATCCGATTGGGAGGCATGCAAAGCCTGGGAAGGCAGGGGCGGTGCTGGCTTGTGTAATCCCTACTATTTCCGGTATTGACTGAATTCTTCGAACTATTGACGACGTTGCCGTTTTTTCTGATTCCATATCGCATGCAGTAGGGATGACGCGCCCATCAAAAGTCGATTTTCCGTCGGAGGCTGAAGCGTAAGCGAGCCATTCAGGCCGCCTCGCTTACGCTTCAGCCTCGGAAATCGACTTTTCAGGAGGGGGGGCGTCAGAGATGACGCGCCCCTCAAAGTCAAATGCTCGCTTTGCTTCATTGTGGTACGACGCTTCGCGTCTTATAGAATTCACGACGCCGAGCGTCGCACCACAATTAATCTCAGGCAATTTGAGGGCGGCAGCATGGATGACAGACCATACAACATCACCATGCAAAATGATCAATCCACGGCGGACCGTTCAGTCCCCTGGTTGAATTGGCTCCTGATCGGGCTCCTAGTCAGCACCTGGGCCGCTGGGACGCTCTATCTGGATTATTATCTCTTCCCATACATTCATGACTTCGATTCGGACGGCCTCTGGAGTCTGATGCTTGCCGCGCCATTTAATGCAGCACTACTTTGGATGTTTGTTGCAATTGTCATGAATCTGCGCAGCAAGAAGGCCCATGCCGCCATGCCGGACATCTTGGAATCTGACGACAAGGTTCGCATCAAACTTCACCCTGGTCCCGTCGCGACGGCCATCTCGGCGTTCATCATAGCAACGATCGGCGGCCTGGTTGTCTCGACGTTCTGTTTGTGCGCGGGCATGACAGCGCTGGTGACGATGATCCTCGCCTGGATCGCCGTAATCACGTTAACCGTGCTGGCATACTTTAACGTGATTCGTTTGACAACAAACGGACGGTACGACATCACACTGAATCTCGCTCACAAAACGATGACCGTGCCGCCCTCGTCGACCAATTCCGAACACTTCGTGATTCCCTTCATGGACATTGTGTCCGTCCATGTGAACGAATCCACCGACATCGAAGGTCAAACCTTGTATCAAGCCGTTCTGTATTGGCGCGACACGACCGGCGAATTGCGCAAAGCAATTCTGAAGGTGACAGCCGACAAAACCACAGCGGAAGCACTCGTCGCTTGCATCCAGGCCGATGTTACTCGCGATCGGCAAACCGGTACAAATACTTTGCGAGGGCATCACTAATACGACAGCGCTACTTGCATTGCAGCTGTCAGTTATGGTACACTGTAACTCCTTAAACCACGGACGTTTGCAAGGAGTTACGGATGACCATCGATCAGATACTTTCGTTCGGTCCTCAACTCGCCGATTATCTCGGCGAATTTGACGAC
>SIAQ01000179.1 GCA_009697105.1 Gemmataceae bacterium
CACCGTTGGGGCAGCGATCTATTACACCACGAACGGTTCCACGCCGACCAGTTCGAGCACACTCTATACAGGAGCGATTTCCGTCACGCCGCCGACGACGGTCAAGGCCATTGGCATCCTCGCGGGTTGGACCGATTCGGCTGTGGCAACCGCCGCATACTCGGACGCGACTTGCGTGTGCGTTTCGTTCGACGCCCCCAGTAGTCAGTATATCATCGCGCCGCTTGGCGGAACAAGCCTCACCGCGTTCAGCCTGTCCCTTTGGGGCAAACGAGACACGGGCGGCAGCGGTGGAATACTCCAATGGGCGACCGGACTCGGCGCCACCATGCCGGCGGTTTACCTTCGGGAGACCGGGACCACGCTGGAATGGTACGTGGACGGCAATTACAACATCACTGGAATCACCCTGACGACGGGAACGTGGACCCATCTCATGCTGACCTGGGACGGCTCGACCTGGACCGCGTATGTGGACGGCTCATCGGCTGGAACCTACTCCGCCGGCAATACGTTGCAAAGTAACGCTGCGGACCTGTATCTCGCCAACGGATACCACGGGTACTGGTCGGGCGAAATCCTGGATGTCCGCGTCTACAACGCGGCGCTCAGTTCGGGAGACGCGACGACGATCTACAACTCCGGCTGTCCCGATGAGGACACGACCCTTGCCAGTAACTTGATTGGTCGCTGGAGACTGAATGACGGATCAGGAACAACGGCGACCGACAGTTCCAGCGGCGGAAACGATGGCTCGCTCATCAATGGGGCGTCGTGGGTCAGCGATTGCCCATGCCCGTGATTGAGTGGTTACCGCCCAACATTCTCAATCCGAATCTAATGGGCGGCAAGCCGTCGAATGACCAGACAAGGCAATATTGCATTTTCCGTTGCCGGTGATCGGTGAACCATCATATTTCATCTGTGTTTCACCGTGGCAATTTTTTCTGAAACTACTGGCGTTGCTCTTTCATCGCCTGGCGAGCTTCCGCCACTATCTCGTTGGCGGCGGGGTCGTGTTGGTAGAGTGTCACGATACCCTTCCAGATTCGGCGTGCGTCGTCGAGTTTGCCGTCTTGCTTTAGGTTCGCCGCTCGCTTCATGGCTTCGCGGGCGTCCTTGAGCCGCTCGCCGATATGGTCCGCCTTTTCCAGGTCGCTTAGTGCCACCTTCGCTCGGCGGACCCATTCGGCGTCGGCCCGGCTGTCCTGGAACACGTCGATGACGCTGATCCACAGAAGTTTGGCCTCGGCGGTTTTGCCTTGCTGTTTCAGTGATTCGCCTGCCTGGAAAAAGCGCTGTGCTTCGCTGGTGCGATTGGCTTTGGCAGCTTCCCATCGTTCGCGAAAATCAACCAGTTGCTCCTTGTACGGATGCTCAGGAAAGCGCTTGTCGAGCGGATCAAAATAATCACGCCAGGCAACATGCATGTCATACAAACTGCCGCGATCCATGCGTTCGACGCCCTGCGTGAAAAGTTGATCCTGACCCAACGGCCAAAAGGCCCAGGCGACGGTGCCGATGCACAAAAGCATCACGAGGAATAGCCCAATCGCCTGGCCGGAGAACTGCTCAACGATTCGGCGAGGCAACGATTGGTCGCCCTGGCCGCGAGCGTTTCGTTCGGCTGGCGTCCCGGTGCCGGGCAAGGCCGCCAAGCTCAGCTTATCGACGCGATTCTCGGCAATGGTGGCGACGTCCTTGTTGTCGGCGCTCGTTTTGGTGGCGTGGCGTTCGAGTTTCTTCGCCAGCGTCTCGATCTGCCGTTGTAGCACACTCGCATCACGCGGGCGTTTTTCGGGATCCTTCTCAAGAAGCTGACAAATGAGTTCATCGAGTTCCCGAGGCAATTCGGCTATGTAGCGTCGCGGCGATTCAAACTGGGCATAGCGGTGCTTGTGCAGAAGTTCCACATAGGTCATGCCACTGAACGGCGGCTTGGCGATAAGCAAAGCGTAGAGCACGCACCCGAGGCAGTAAAGGTCGCTGCGTTTGCCGACGACTTTGCCCGCCGCCTGCTCGGGGGAAAGAAACTCGGCCGTGCCGACGATGCCGCCGGTCGCCGTGAGGCGCGTGCCCGCGAATACCTTGGCGATGCCGAAATCCATGAGCTTGACGATGCCGTCATTCGACAGGATCAAGTTGGAGGGTTTGATATCGCGATGAATGATGCCGTGATCGTGAATGTGCTTCAAGGCGGGAACGACTTGTAGGGCCACGCCGAGCACGTCGCGCCAATCCATCCGTCCGTGGGTTGCGACGATTTGCTCGAGGCTGCGACCGTCGACATACTCCATAGCGTAGAAATAATGACCGTTTTCGTAGCCTGATTCGTAGAAACGGACGATATTGCAGTGGTCGAGTTGGCTGAGCGTTTCTATTTCGCGCTGAAAGCGGTGTAGAAACCCGACCTCCTGCGCCAATTCGGGGCCAAGAACTTTGATCGCACACTGGCGACCTGTCAATTCTTCCTGCGCGAGAAACACCCGCCCCATGCCGCCGCGGCCGAGTTCCTTGAAGATCACCCACTTACCCAGCCGGTCGCCGATCATGCATATGGTTCCAACGTGAAGCTATATTGAATAATATACAGATGCCGCAATGCATCGTGCCAGAGACGCGCACGAAGTAAGCGGACCAAATACTTCGCGACCGCACGATCTGACCGCTTACTGCGTGCGCGGCTCTGACACGATTGCATGGGAACCTATGACATGAATGATGCTTTGCTCCTGATCGCGCATGGCAGCCGAAACGCGGAAGCGAACGACGATCTGCATTTCATGGCGGCGGAGATTGAACGTGGCAAGGTCTATTCTATCGCCGAGCCGGCGTTTCTCGAATTGGCGGAGCCGACCATTGACGTTGCGGCGAAGCGATGCGTGGAGCGCGGTGCGGGTACGATCGTGCTGATTCCGTACTTCTTGTCAGCGGGGGTCCACGTCCGACGCGACCTCCAGGCATGGCGTGAAAAGCTCACGCGAGAGTTTTTGGATGTAAGGGTACTTCTCGCCGAACCGATTGGCCGACATCCGTTGATGGAGGCAATCGTGCTTGAAAGAGCAGGGGAGGCGTTGACGTCAAAATTGCTTGGCAAGTAGGTAGATTTCCTCAGCGTCGAGAATCTTGTCGTTGCTTGTGAAGAGCGACGCGACGGCAGCGCGGTGGACCTTCATCTTCGTGCCGCCGACGCCGATCGCGCCATAGCAAATGACGCCGGCCTGATCGATGGCCTTGTCGCCGACGCCGATGCCTTCGATTCCCAACGGCGGGACGGCATTCAAATCGATGGCGACTTTCAGATTCGGACAGGCGTCACGCAGCGATTTCGACAGCAGCCCAATCCCCGCGGCACCGGCAGCAACGACGAGCGTGCGGTCCGCCAATCCCTCGCGTAATTCCGCTTCGCTTGAGGTGCCGATCGGCTCGAGCTTGGCGTTTGGCAGGCGCTTGATTATCTCGGTGCAGACCGTCATGGCTTTGGCTTGTTGCCTCGATCCGACGCGAACCTCAGCGCCTTCGCCAGCGAGCAATCGAGCGACGCGCTGGCCGACCGGACCGGTTCCACCTAGTACAATCGCCTTAGCACCTTTCAACTCAAGATGTCGGCTGGCGGCACGCACGGCGGCGGCGGCGGTCGTGTTCGCGCCGTTCGCATCCAGCATGATCGACACACGCAGCCCGAACTTCGGCAGCATGTGTTTAACCGCTTCCGCCATCAACGTTTCGCCCGCCGTGACATCGCTGCCACCGACGAAGATCGCGGTGTTCTTGAGTTCCTTGGCATCGCGCGTAAAAATAGCGCCATGAACGAGCCCCTGCACATGCTCAGGCTTCACAGAGCCATAGGCAAACAGTTCATCCGCGCCGGCATCGATAGCTACGACGCGGTCGAACACGCTGGCGTGCCGGTCGCTGTCGAGTTGGATGAGTATCTTGCGTTTGTCCACGGGAAATGATCCGAGGGGATTTCGTTTAACCGCTTGCCTGTGGCGAGCGCGGGCGTCGCGTTCGCCACAGGCAAGCGGCTAAATGAGAATGGAAAACTATTTCGGCGAAAACGGGTGCTTCACCGTATCCTTCTTCGCGGTGATTTCCGAAAGCTTCGGCTCGCCAGTCATGGCGTTCTTGATCGCCATCTTCGTGGCTTCGTAGTTGTATTGGTAAATCTTCGTGTCATCGGCAGCAGCCGGGTGAATGAACACGCCGCAGATGATGACGAAATTGTCGGCCAAATGCTGCGGAATGATATCCGCCGCGGTGCTGTCGGCAACAGCGCGAGCGACGGCGGCCTGCGCGGGGCCGAACATCTGCACGGCTTGCCTCATGCCCTTGATCGTCACCTTGGTGACCATGACCGTCGCCGGCTTGCAAACGAGGTTCGGCGTGAGCACGGCGAGCAGGTTGTTATGCCCGGCCGACTGATTGGCGAGGGCGTTCGCGAAGGCGATGCCGACGGGACCGTCCTTCGAGCCAATGAGAAGATCAATGTGCGCGATTTCATTGCCATCGCCAACCAGGGCTTCACCGATGTACATCGACATGCAAAAACTCCTTGAAATTCGTGAAATACAAAACGCGAGTGTAGGGATGGGATAGGATTTGTGAGACGAAGTTCAACGGGGATTTGCGGTTTTTCTGCCCTATATAGCCCGCCATTTATGGCGGGTCCACATCCGACCCGCCATAAATGGCGGGCTATATGACATTACTTCGCTTTCTTCCCGCCGCCCCAGATTGGCGCAATGTTATCGCGGTCCCAGCGAGTCCACGATTCCTGAATGTCGCGCAGCACGTCTGGGTGTTGGGCGGCGAGGTTCTTGCTCTCGCCGATGTCGTCCTTGAGGTTGTACAGGTGCGTGCCGGTCTTGTCGTAGCGGACCATCTTCCAGTCGCCTTTGCGGGCTGCCAACTGATCGCCGAAACGCCAATAGAGCAGGTCGTGTGGGGCCGACTTATTCGCGCCTTCAACGAACGGCAGCAGGTTCACGCCATCCAGCTTCCAGTCCGCCTTCACTTCCCCACCGGCGGCGGCGATGGCGGTTGGCAGAATGTCGAGTTGGATGATGGGGTGATCGTACGTCTTCCCCGCAGGCACGCGGCCTTTCCACGCCATCACGAACGGCACGCGCACGCCGCCTTCCAGCAGCTGACGCTTCGAGCCTCGTAGTGGGAAGTTGATCGACCCGTTGATCGTTGTGCCAATCATCGTCGGCCCGCCGTTGTCGCTGAAGAAGAAGATCAGCGTGTCGTCTTCCAGGCCCTTCTCTCGTAGTTTCGCCATCACCTGGCCGATGGCGTCATCCATCGCGCTGAGCATGGCAGCGTAGGTCTTGCGTTCCTTGTCCTTGATGTTCGGAAAGCGATTGAGGTACTTGTCGGTCGCCTGCATCGGCGTATGCACGGCGTTGAAGGCCATGTAGAGGAAGAACGGTTTCGCCGCATTTTTGTCGATAAACGCTAGGCTTTCTCGGGCAATGGCGTCGGTAAGGTATTCCTTTTCGTCAACCGCCTTGGTGCCGCGATAGATGTCCTTCCCCTTGCCTGGGAAGTACGCATGAGCGCCGCCGAGGAACCCGAAATAATCTTGGAACCCGCGTTCCGTGGGCGTCATCTTGGCGTCGGAACCGAGATGCCATTTGCCGATCAGGGCAGTGGCATAGCCAAGCGCGGCCATACGCTGAGCCATCGTGACTTGATTGGTTGGCATGCCCTGCTTGCCACCGGCGGGATTGAACTCGTGGCCGAAACGATTCTGATAACGGCCCGTCAACAGTCCTGCGCGCGTCGGGCTGCAGTACGGGCCGGACACGTAGCCGCTGGTGAAGCGCGTGCCGCTCTTGGCGAGCGCGTCGATGTTGGGAGTTGGAATGTCCTTGCAGCCTTGAAAGCCGACGTCGGCATAGCCGAGATCGTCGGCGAGCAGAATGACGATGTTCGGCGGACGTTTTTTCTTGTCTTGGGCAAGGACACCGTTCGTGACGATGATAATGGTTAAGAATGTGAGGAGGATGCGATTGAACATAACGGGAACTCTTGGCCAATTGTTTTCCGCTTTCGGCTTAGCGCTCGGATAACTCCACGCGAGCGCTAAGAGCCGCAAGCGGGAAACACCAATCTAATACGACAGCGCTACTTGCATTGCAGCTGTCAGTTATGGTACACTGTAACTCCTTAAACCACGGACGTTTGCAAGGAGTTACGGATGACCCTCGATCAAATACTTTCGCTTGGTCCTCAACTCGCCGATTATCTCGGCGAATTTG
>SIAQ01000180.1 GCA_009697105.1 Gemmataceae bacterium
GAAGCTGCTCCAGGACCAACACCAGAACGCCACCGCTCGCCGTTGCCATACCGTGACCCGCCATCAGCGAATCATTGGACTCGGAATCAACCTTGCCGAACTTCCTTGTTGTATACCAAGATAGAGATCAAGTAGCGCTGTCGTATTAGTTTACGTTTAGCGCTCGCAGAATGCCATGCCAACGATGCATCCAACGAGCGCTAAACGTAAACAACAATTGCCGCTCCTCCTACCTTTGGTTTTGGTCCACAAAAACCAATACAAAGTACGAGGAGCGTTTCTATTTCCCACCGAGAAACTACCATGAAGAAATTCCTCTGCAGTCTCATCCTGTTCGCGGGCGTGATTCTCCTGACGACGCCATTCGTCGAAGCCCGCATCGCGCCGTTGCGAGTCGTGTTCATTTCCGGTTCCGGTGAGTACGAATCGGACAAGACGATGCCGATCTTGAAGAAGTATCTCGAATCGAAGTATCCGTCGCTCGTCACCATGGTCTCGGCGAAGGGCGACGACCTGCCCGGCCTGGAGGCTCTCGAAAAATGCGAAACCGCCGTGCTATTCACGCGGCGATTGAAAGTGCAAGGCGATCAACTCGAACGCATCAAGAAATATTGCACGTCCGGCAAACCGCTCGTCGGCATCCGCACGGCGAGCCATGCGATTCAAACATTCCTCGAACTTGACAAAGAGGTATTCGGCGGCAACTACAAAGGCCATTACAAGGACGGGCCTCTAACCGAGGTTGAACTCCCGCAAACCAGCAGGTCTCATCGGATTCTCAACGGCGTCACGTCATTCAAATCGAAGGGCAGCCTATACAAGAACACTGGGTTGGCCGAAGATGTGGCCGTTCTTCTACACGGCAGTGCCGATGGAAAGAAGGAGCCAATAGCCTGGACGCGCGATTTCAAGAAGGGGCGAATCTTCTACACGTCGCTTGGCCATCAGAAGGATTTCGAGGAAGAGAGCTTTCTGCGTTTGATGACGAACGCGATCCTGTGGTCCGCACAACGCACACTCCTGACGAAGTGATTCAATGTCTCTCAAGCCCCAGGATGAGCGTAGCGATTCCTGGGGGGTTCTACCCCCACCAATCGCTGCGCTCATGGTGGGGCTTTCGGGTTCATAAGCCATGTCCCTTACCCTCAAATACCTCCCGCGATTGCCCAAACGCCTGGACTGGCGCATCGGTTGCGTCGGCACTGGTTTCATCATGCGCGACTGCCATCTCGTCGCCTATCGCCAGGCGGGGTTCAATCCTGTCGCCATCACGTCGCGCGATCCGGCCAATGCTGTGGCGGTCGCGAAACAGCACGGCATCCCGTCTGTGCATCGCACGCTCGACGACATGCTCGACGATGACTCGATCGAGGTGCTTGATGTCGCCGTCCCGCCCGATATTCAAGCCGATGTCCTTCGCCGTGCGATCGAGCGAGGCAAGCATCTGCGCGGCATCCTCGCGCAGAAGCCGCTCGCGATGTCCGTCGTTGATGCGCGCGATGTAATCAACCGCTGTGCGAAGGCAGGCATCGCGCTGGCCGTCAACCAAAACATGCGTTACGATCAATCGATCCGTGCCATGAAGGACCTTCTCAACCGCGGCACCATCGGCACACCGGTGCTCGCCACGATCGAGATGCGCGCGATCCCGCACTGGATGCCCTGGAGCGAAAAGCTGCATTCGCTGGCGACATTTGTCATGAGTATCCATCACCTTGATACCTTCCGCTACTGGTTCGGCACGCCCGATCGCGTGCTCGCCAGCACTCGGCCCGATCCGCGCACCAAGTTCACGCATACCGATGGCATCAATCTCTACATCCTCGAATACGACAACGGCATCCGCGCTATGAGTTGCGACGACGTCTGGACCGGCCCCGCCCGCGAAGGTTCCGAAAGCGACATCTTCATCCGCTGGCGTGTCGAAGGTACCGACGGTCTCGCACGCGGCACGATCGGCTGGCCAAGCTACCCCGCCCGCACGCCCAGCACGCTCGACTTCACGACGAAGCAGCAGCCCGGCTATTGGTTATCGCCTCGCTGGAAGGAAGTCTGGTTCCCCGACGCCTTCGTTGGCACGATGGCGCAACTTCTTTGTGCGATCGAAGACGGCACGGAACCGGAAATCAGCGGCCGCGATAACCTCGAAACCCTCGCCCTGTGCGAAGCGGTATTTGCAGCGGCGAAGGAGCATCGCGTGACAACGGTGGGCGAGTTTTTGCGGTGACGGCGTCGCTCGCGGCTTAGCGCTCGCTGTACGCGTGCTCTCATTCCTAAGCCCGCGCCTCACCAGATTCATTTGCAGTAGAACCGTTGCCGGCAGCCGAGCGAGTCATACACGTTCATTTATCTTTCGATGCGCATCATTCTAAATGCCCGCAGTGAGCGAACAGTGCCTGAGAAGATGAAAGTTAAAGGAATGCCGCGTGGAGAGGATGTACGGGCAATCACAGGTGTCTAGACTGATCGTAGGGCGTCGGTTTCGCGAATGAATGGATGCACGTTTCGTGCCAAAGCGTGTGCCAATGAGGATTGATGTCGATGAACCATCGCAACCTAATGAATTCAGGGAAGGCTCGCGTCATCAAGCCGCCAACGCCGATTGTGCTCGACGACGCCACGCAGAGCGTCTTTCTCGCTGGGTCGATCGAAATGGGGCGAGCGGAGGATTGGCAATCTCAGGTCACGCAGGCATTGGCCGATCTCAATATTGTCATACTCAACCCTCGCCGTGATGCGTGGGATGCGACGTGGGAGCAATCGATCCACAATCCGTCTTTTCGCGAACAGGTCGAGTGGGAGTTGCAGGGCCTTGAACAAACGAACATGGTCGCGATGTATTTCTCGCCAGATACGAAGGCGCCGATTACATTGCTCGAACTTGGCCTGATCGCCGCCTCACGAAAGGCATTCGTTTGCTGCCCACCTGGATATTGGCGTAAGGGCAACATTGAAGTGATCTGTCACCGCTACGGGCTACCGATGGTGGAAACCCTCGCCCAACTGATCGACGGTATCAAGCAGCGCCTATTGGCGTGACACCTATCATTGATTTGATCGCGCCAGGCTGCCTGACCAATCCGTGCTTGTCTCACATGCCTTCGATCCATAACACATCCGTATACTGTACTGCGTTCCCGTCGCAATTAGACAATCCGAGCCAATGGCTGCAATTCACTCCTTCCCTGACGACGACACAATTCAGGCGGCTTTACGTCATTTACGAAACGGCGAATGCGTTGCCCTGCCCAGCGAATCGACCTACGAACTCGTCGGCTCAGCAATGTCAGACCGTGTCGTGGAAACGCTGGCCCGCTTCGCAACTTCCACCGCGCTGCCTGCGATACTCGTAACCGACGATGCCGATCTCGCCGGTTGGGTGCCGGGATTGGGCGTGGAAGTTCGTCGTGCCTTTCGCAAGCTAGGCCCCGGGCCGATTACGTCGCAAGCGGAGATGGGGCTGGTTGAATCAGCGTCATCACGTTTGCCGATGGCGGCGCAGGACCTTTTGATTCGCGATGGTCGATTGGCGATTCGCCGTCCGGACCATGCGATCTACCCGGAGTTGCGTGCCGTCGGCGAGCCGTTGATCGCCGTGCCAATTGACGGTGCGGTCGATGCGGCATCAGCCGCCCGTATCGTCGGCGAAAGTGCGGCGGCGATCGTCGATGGAGGCGAGGCGCCAATCGGGCGTACGCCGAGCGTTGTGCAAACGAACGGCAGGCGATGTCAGCTCACGCATGTGGGCGGTTTGTTGCGTGAGGAACTCGACGAGCTTTCGCGTTGCCGAATTGTCTTTATCTGCACGGGCAACACGTGTCGAAGTCCGCTGGCGAAGGGAATCTGCGAACGGATGCTCGCCGATCGCCTCGGCTGCGAACCGGCTCAGCTCGCCGAGCATGGCTACAGCGTGCACTCGGCAGGCCTGGCAGCGTCCAGCGGAATGCCCGCAAGCCTCGAAGCAGTCGTCGTCGCGCAGGAATATCGTGCGGACCTTTCGACGCACCAAAGTGCGATGGCAACGATCGAGTTGCTTCTCTGGGCCGACTTCATCTTTGCGATGACCGCAGGCCATTGGCATATGCTGCAAAGCATCCTTGCCGATGCCATGACACTGCCACGGATGCTGTCGCCTCGTCACGAAGACATCGCCGACCCGATCGGCGGCTCGCCCGTGGACTATCGCACTTGCGCTCAGCAGATTGCGGCGTGTTTGGCTGAGCATTTGAATGAATTGATCGAAGCCTAGCGGGAGCTTGTGCAACTATGAAGATCGTCATCGGCAGCGACCATCGCGGCGTCGAAATCAAGCGACGGCTTGTCACCGCCATCCAGACCATGGGCCACGAAGTCGAAGACATCGGCGCCGACGGAGCGGAGAGCGTCGATTACCCGGACTACGCCTACGAAGTCGCCAATCGCGTCGGCAATAAATCGGCGGAGCGCGGCTTGCTAATTTGCGGCACGGGCATCGGAATGTGCATCGCGGCGAACAAAGTGCGAGGCGTGCGTGCGGCTCCGTGCCAGGACACGCTCACGGCGGAACTGAGCCGACGCCATAACGACGCCAATGTGCTGTGCTTATCCGCAGATCTGACCGGCGAAGAACAGATGGCTCAAATGATCCGCCTCTGGCTCGACACGCCTTTCGACGGCGGTCGCCATGCTCGGCGTGTAGAGAAGATCACGAAGATCGAAGCGGACCAGGCGAAGGTTTAGCCGCTCGCCTTTGGCGAGCGCGACTTAGTGATATTCGCGCTCGCCAAAAGCGAGCGGCTAAACAAACAATCACCGCCCCATCGCCTTTTTTAGCGTTACGCCTAGGTCGGCAGGGCTTTCGGCGACGAGGATCCCCGCCGCCTTCAGCGCGGCGATCTTGTCGCTCGCAGCGCCGCTGCTGCCGGAGATGATTGCGCCGGCGTGCCCCATACGTTTGCCCGGCGGGGCGGTTTGTCCCGCGATGAACGCCGCCACTGGCTTCGTAACATACTGCTTGATGTACGCCGCCGCGTTTTCCTCGGCATTCCCGCCAATCTCGCCCGCCATTAGGATCGCTTCCGTTTGCGGGTCGGCCTGGAAGAGCTTGAGCACGTCGATAAAGTTCGTGCCGTTCACGGGATCCCCACCGATGCCGACGCAGGTCGATTGGCCCAAGCCCAAATTCGACAGCTGCCAAACTGCTTCGTACGTCAACGTGCCGCTACGGCTCACGACGCCAATCGGCCCTGCCTTGTGGATATGGCCTGGCATGATGCCAATTTTGCACTGCCCTGGTGTGATGACGCCCGGACAATTCGGCCCGACGAGCCGACAGTTCGGCTTACCCTGCAAGTATCGCACCGCTCTGGACATGTCGAGTACCGGAATGCCTTCGGTGATGGCTATGATAATGCTGATCCCCGCGTCGGCTGCTTCCATGATCGCATCGGCGGCGCCGGCAGGAGGTACGAACACCATCGACGCGTTGCACCCCGTCTTCTGCACCGCTTCGTACACGCTGTTGAACTGCGGAAACCCGTCCTTCGCCGTCCCGCCCTTGCCAGGCGAAATACCGCCGACGATGGTCGTCCCATAATCCCGGCACTGCTGCGAGTGAAACAACCCAGCTTTGCCCATGCCCTGCACAACGACGCGCGTGTTCTTGTCAACCAAAATGCTCATGAGTGGTGTCCGTATTTCGTGACGACGGTTTGTTATCACATCAAGATATGAGACGTGACGTAAGGAAGCCAGGGGAAGCTGCGCCGCTCGTCTTCGATCCCAGGCTCCTGGCTGGGATCGAGGGGAAATGACCAACACCCCGCCCGGACGTTCGCTCACGCTACCAGCCCGAGCGGATTTTTTTCTTTGGGGCGAATAGCTCCCGGACAACGATGCTGGACTCCACACTCCAGGAACCGCCGCGAAGCACATACGCACCGTCACAGGCATGGCACAATCTCGTAGCTCTCGTGCTTTCCGTATTTTCGCGATTACTTGTTCGCCGCATATAATGACGCCACCCTCAAAAGTCGATTTCCGAGGCTGAAGCGTAAGCGAGGCGGCCTGAATGCGTCGCTTACGCTTCAGCCTCCGACGGAAAATCGGCTTTTGATGGGCGCGTCTATACAGTAGTTTCCAGGATTCCGTTTTGCTCAAGTAAGTAAAAACACTGTCCCCCAGGAGAGCGACGGCGATGCGGTGCTCCCGGCGAGATTGGGCGGTTTTTGGTCGAAGGCTGCCGGTTTTCGCTTCCGACCTATGCGGTCGAGGCCGA
>SIAQ01000181.1 GCA_009697105.1 Gemmataceae bacterium
GAGCTATGGCTGGATGATTGGAAGAAACGACAAGGGAAATAATACGGCCTTCCGATTTCGTTTAGCCGAACGATTTCGGTGCGCGATGGTCCGAGAATGTACTGAAGCTGGTCGTGCGGAGTCGAGCGTGCTTCGCGATTCAGGTTGTTTACGTATTCCTCCCTTGCGAATGGCGATTACGGCATTGCGATATTCACATCGCGGTTCTCTGTTTGACGCACACTATTTTGTCGCAATTTGAATTGGCAACCCGTAACTGCTCTGCGTACATTGACGCTTTCACCTTCATTTTCCGAAAGAACCTACTCATGAAATTCGGCAAGCGCTTGATCCTCATGTCCGTTGTCGTTCTCCTGGGCCTTGGCGCGACGGCGTCGGCACAGGAAGCCAAGCAGGACATCAAATTGCAAGTCATCTCGCCCGATGAGCCGATGGCGAAAGCGATGTCGCTCGCCAAAGCCGCCGAATTTCTCGATCACCAATCGCGAGCGTGGACGCAGGTCAAGAAGTGTGGCACGTGTCACACCAACTTTCCGTATCTCATATCGCGAGGCCAACTCGGCGGCGACCTGACCGCGCTCGCGGAAGTTCGCGGTTTCTTCGAGAAACGCATCGCCGGCTGGGAGAATGACAAGAAAGAAGACCTGCCGAAACGCGACACGGAAGTCATCGCCACGGCCGCCACGCTCGCCCTTCAGGACGGATTGTCCGGCGGGAAGCTCCATCCGCTCACCCGCAAGGCCCTCGATCGCATGTGGACGGTCCAGCAAGCGAACGGGGCTTGGGATTGGCTCAAGTGCGGTTGGCCGCCGCTCGAGCATGATGACTATTACGGCGTCGTCTATGTCGCCGTCGCGGTCGGCCATGCGCCGGACAGCTATGCCGAAACCGAGCAAGCCAAGAAGGGGCTCGACGGCTTCCGCAAGTTCTTCAAGAACAATCCGGCTCCCAGCCTGCATCACAAGGCGATGCTGCTGTGGGCATCACAAAAGGTCAAGGGATTGATGTCGGAGACGCTCAAGAAATCGACAATCCAGGAACTGCGCACCCTCCAAAAAGCCGACGGTGGCTGGAGCTTGCCGATGCTCGGCGACTGGGTCGGCAGCGACGAACGCCCCAACGACCGCACGGCGCCGAGCGATGGATATGCGACGGGACTCGTCGTCTACATCCTGCGCCAAGCCGGCGTTCCCCCCAACGATTCAGCGATTCAGAAGGGCGTCGCCTGGCTCAAGGGCAACCAGCGAGAATCGGGCATGTGGTTCACGCAATCGATCAACACCGACCGCTACCACTTCCTCAGCCACGCCGGCACTGCGTACGCCGTGATGGCGCTGAAGGCGTGCGAGTGAACATCGCTTGCGGCTTAGCGCTCGCAAGGTGTCATGCGAGCGCTAAGCCGCAAGCGGCAATAACAGGAGGACAGTCATGAAACGCTCAATCGTATCATTGACGCTGGTATCCGCGGTGATCCTCGGCGTGGTATTCTTCACCGTGGCCCAGCCGGGAGAAAAGAAAGAAGTCCGCATCGAAAACCGCACGAAAGTGCCCGGCACGCTCCGCCTCAGCCTGCGTGAACGCCGTGAGGAGCCCAAGGGCACGATCAAGGTCATCGAGCGCACCGTCGATTGGGACGTGGCCGAGACCGCGATCATCGTCTGCGATATGTGGGACGATCACCATTGCAAGATCGCCGCCCGGCGTGTCGGTGTCATGGCGCCGCGCATGAATCAGGTGCTGACGGCGGCACGCGATCGCGGCGTCATGATCATCTTCGCGCCGAGTGAAACCATGAACATCTACGCCGGCTTGACCTATCGCAAACGCATGGAGCAAGCCAAATTCGCCAAGCCGCCCGTGGAGATTGGCAAGCGCTGCGACCGCGACCCGGCAGGCGAACCGAAAACGCTGCCCGTGGATACGAAGCTCGACTGCGACGATTGCGAACTCGGTCCGGTCGTCCGCCGACACACGAGACAGCACACCGGTCTCGACATCATCGGCTTCGACGGCATCAGCGACAACGGCCAAGAGATTTACAACTTCTGTGCCCAGGAAGGAATCAAGAACATCGTGCTGATGGGCGTCCACACCAACTACTGCATCCTCGCCCGCCCGTTCGGCATTCGCCAAATGCGCAAGCTCGGCAAGAACGTGGTCTTGGCCCGTGACCTGACCGACGCCCTCTACGACCCGCGCGAGTCGCCGCACGTCAGCCACGCCCGCGGCACGGAGATCGTCGTCGAGTATATCGAGCGGTATTTGTGCCCGTCAATACTGAGCGTGGATCTGACGAAGGTGGTGGCGGGGTCGGATGGGCCGCGATGAGCTTCGCAGGGCCGGGGTTACGTATTCGGTCATCTCCTTTGGTATTGCCATGAACGACGAATTTGACGGACCTTGGAAGGAAGGGTTTGATGCGTTGCTGCCGGCGTTCTTCGCCCTTTGTCTTCCGCTGGTCGACGAGGAAATGGATTGGCAGCGCGGCTATCGCACGCTCGACGGTGAGGTGCGCAAAATCCTCTCCGAATCGAAAACAGGCAAGCGACACGTGGATCGGTTGTATCAAGCCTGGCTTCGCAACGGCGCGGAGGCGAGAATCTTCATCCACATGGAAGTACAATCACAGCAGGAGGAGATTTTTCGAGTCGAATGATGGATTATCGCTGTGCATTGCGCCTTGCGTATGGGCCACGAGTTGCAAGCTTCGCAATATTGGCGGACGATCATCCGAATTGGCGTCCAACCGAGCACGAGGAAACGCTGTTGGGCAGCGGCCTAAAGTTGACGATGCAAACGGTGAAACTCCTCGATTTCGCGAACAGGATCGACGAACTGGAGGCGAGCACGAATCCGTTCGCATCGGTGATCTTGGCCCATCTCAAGACGCAAGCGACGAAGCACGATCCGGAAACACGTTTCGTGTGGAAGATGCGTTTCATTCGGAATCTGTACGAACGAGGATTTGGCGCCAATCAGGTGCGGCAACTATTCCGCCTGATAGACTGGATTATGAGGCTCCCCGCAGAACTGGACGAGAAGGTGGATGCGGAAGTCGAAAAGTTTGAAAAGGAGAAAGAAATGCCATTCGTCACGGGAATCGAACGCCGCGCGCAAAAGCGCGGCGAGGAACGCGGAAAGGAAATAGGAGAGAAGCTGGGTGAGGAACGCGGCATGAAGCTGGGCGAGAAGCTTGCTTCACGACGCCACGAACTCCTACCTCTGCCGCACTTGGCCGGTTTGTGTGATCGTGCCGTCTGTGGGTTATCTCCTGCTGATGAGTTGGCATTTAGTCCTGGTGCACCGGTTGTTGGCACGAGTCCCCATCGCGAGCAACGTCCCGGAACCGCAGGTGTCGAAATCGTTGTAGCGGTGCGAATGAACCGACCACAAATCGTAAGGCAGGCGAGGCCAGCGAAATTACTCCCGAAGGAGAGACGATGACATATCGAATAACAGGCACGGCTCCACGGGCAGCATTTTTCGTCCTCTTCTTTTGCACGTAATTTCTCCCCGCCCAAGGCCTCGATTACGTCAAAGCCCACTACACCAAAACCGAACACCAAGTCCCGATGCGCGACGGCGTCAATCTCTTCACCGCTGTCTACACGCCGAAGGACACGAGCCGCACGTATCCCCTTCTGATGCTCCGCACGCAGTCGGGCATTCGGCCTTATGGCGCGGATCACTATCACGCCGAACTCGGCCCGTCGCCGCACTTCGGCAAAGAGGGATACATCTTCGTCTATCAAGACATTCGTGGCCGATGGATGTCCGAAGGAACGTTTATCGACCTGCGACCTCACAATACGAACAAAGGCCCGAAGGATGTGGACGAAAGCAGCGACACCTACGACACGATCGATTGGCTGCTCAAGAATGTCTCGAACCACAACGGCAAGGTGGGGCATTATGGCACGTCGTATCGCGGTTGGCTCGTGGCGGCGGGGATGATTGATGCCCACCCGGCACTCAAAGCCGCCTCGCCGCAGGCCCCGATCGTTGATTGGTTCATGGGGGACGACTGGCATCACAACGGGGCGTTCTTTCTGTCGCATGCCTTCTTCTACGCTCCGCGCCATGGCACCGCCAGACCCCGCCCCGTCAAGGAACCCGTTTACGCCAAGTTCGATTTCGGCACACCCGATGGCTATGACTTCTTTCTGCGCCTTGGCCCGCTCGCCAACGTTGACAAGAAATACTTCAAGGGCCAGAACACGCTTTGGAACGACTTGATGGCCCATCCCAACTACGACGCCTTCTGGAAAGCACGCGACCTTCGGCCACACCTCAAGAACATCAAGCCCGCGCTGCTGACGGTGGGCGGTTGGTTCGATGCCGAGAACCTGTTCGGCGTCCTCGAGGCGCATCGCTGCTTCGAGGCGGACCGGGCGAACAACACGCTCGTCATGGGACCGTGGATTCACGGCGGCTGGAACAGCGGCAAAGGCGCGGCGCTCGGTCCGGTTGCTTTCGGATCGGACACGGCTGAGTTCTACCGTGAGAAGGTGGACGCGCCGGTCCGATGTGCTCGTGTACGAGACCGACGTTCTGTCGAAAGCCGTAACGCTGGCCGGCCCGATTGCAGTCGATCTGCATGTCTCAACGACCGGCACCGACTCGGATCGTCAAGGTGATCGACGTCTACCCAAACCAACTGAAGGATGAAGGCGGCTATCAGCAACTCGTGCGTGGTGAGGTGATACGAGGCCGATTTCGCAATAGCTTCGAGAAACCCGAACCGTTCGAGCCGGGCAAACCCGCGGTTGTGCGGTTCAAGCTGCCGGACGTTTGCCACACGATTCGGCCTGGTCACAAGATCATGGTGCAGGTCCATAGCACGTGGTTTCCGCTGGTGGACCGCAACCCGCAGACGTTCGTGGACATTGCGCGTGCAACGGAATCCGACTTCCGGAAAGCGACGCAGCGGGTCTATCGCTCGAAGGAGATGCCATCGCGCGTTGTCGTGGAAACGCTGCCCTGACGGAAATGAATTAACGCGAAAGGCTCCAGGTTCTCTTCATTTGCGAAGGAAACCTGGAGCCTGAATACGGCTGGGTACGTTGCCAGTCGGGATGCGTGCATCCCTCGGCGGTTCGTGTTACTTCTTCTTCGCCGGCGCTTTTTTCTCGGCTTTCACCGGCGCTTTCGCCTTGGCTTTCTTTTTGTCCTTACTCTGTGAGTTGTTGCCCTTCGCCATGGTCAAGTCCTTTCGCAAGAGTTATGCAGGCACCACCGCCTGCTTTGCCTATTGTATGTCTTTTTGCAATATCCCCCAGAAAACCTTAACTTTCACAGGAACTTTTTTGCTCATCCCTGGCATGGGTCGTATGAATAGTAATTGGTCCGTGGTCCGTAGTCAGTAGAACTTGGCTGACAACGGGCAGACCCGAGTGTTCATCGGCAGGGCTAATTAACTACGGACCACGAACTACGGAATAATGACATTTTTTTGGAGACACGACAATGGCAAGGCAGGGCAAGCTTCGGATTGAATCGCTCGCGGAACTCAGGGATACGCTCACGGCTACTCCCGGAGGTGAGTTCGGCTTGTTAGTCCGCGGCGAGCGGAAGGTCGAAATGGAAATCGATGCAAAGGTCGTCGCTGATTTGGTGAGGATGCTGCAGAAAGCCGTCGGCAATCGCCGCGAGGATGAGGACTATTGACGCGAACTGCGTTCTGCTGAAGCGATAAAAGGAAACGATTTCAATGAATACCATCCGATTGACGGTGCGGTTTTTCGTGCTCGTTTCGTTATCGATGGTGGTAGGTTCAACGCCCGCTCGCTGCCAAACTCAAACGCCGACGCGCGGCGACATCGTCATTGAGAAGCACCTCGCACACGAGGCGGCCAAGCTTAGCCAGCGAGTGTGGGACGGAGCCAAATCGCGCGATGAATGGAACGCACGTCGGCCGCGGCTCAAGCAGGAGTTAATTGCCAGTTGAATGGGAGGAATTACGGAACATCGTGACATCTCACCTCCAGAATACGGCTTGCTGGTAACGATCTGAAAAAGAGAGCCAGTTTCGATCGTCAAAGGAGGGCCACCCGAAGGCTTCTCCTTCCTTCGTATCTTTCCTCTGCGCATTTCCAAAACCGTTTCCTTCACTGTCTACTTCGACTCAGGAACCGCCTTCGGGCATTCG
>SIAQ01000056.1 GCA_009697105.1 Gemmataceae bacterium
ACAACAAGATTCGCGCGATCCAACGACGTGCCTTTGGCATCCGCGACGAGGAGTATCTGCGCCTGAAAATCCTAAGCTCCATGCTCCCAAAAATCGATGAATAGGTGTTTATTGGTATAAACTTACCCACACAAAAGCACGAAGAGCCGTATTTGAGTTCACGTGTTTCGCATATTCCCCGCCGCCTATAACATCGGCATGGACCTGGGCGATTTCCTCACCCGCTGGACGGTGCGCGGCGCGATGGTGTTTTACGTCTTCGGCCTCGCCTCATTCGGCTGGCGGCGGGCCGCGTGGACGGCGGGGTGCGCGCTGTATCTGCTGCATGTGATCGCGGCGTTTGCGTTCTTTCACAATTGGAGCCACGACGAGGCCTATGCCTTCACGGCCGAGCAGTCCGCGGCGGTTGTCGGGCTACGGTGGGGTGGCGGGCTGTTCGTCAATTACCTGTTCACGGCGGTGTGGGTCGGCGATGTCGGCTGGCGTTGGCTTTCGCCGGCTTCGCATCGCAACCAGCCGCGCTGGTTGACGTGGACGGTACACGGTTTTCTCGGATTCATCGCGTTCAACGCCACTGTCGTTTTCGCGAGCGGTTTCAGCCGATGGTTTGGCATCGCGGCGTGCGTGCTGTTGAGCGTGCCTCGGCTCCGCCAAAATCACTCACCACAGAGGCACAGAGAAAGGCAAGTAAGGCAAATTATCTGACGATCGGTGACGCGCATAGATTATTTTACCTGTCTTTTCTTCTCTGAGCCTCTGTGGTGAATATTGCGGGTTCGTGGCCAAGCGTGGCGAAGCGAAAGGGGCTGATATGATGGACGGCGGCGCTCTATTTTTTCTGCTGATTCCGCTAGGCATCGGCCTGGCGATCCTGTTTCGCGTTCTCGCCGGCAACCTCGATCATGACCGCCTGCGCGAGTATGTCGAGCAACGCGGCGGGACCGTATCCTCGATCGGTTGGGCGCCATTTGGCCCCGGCTGGTGGGGCGAAAAAAGCGATCGCATCTACGAGGTCCACTACACCAATCGCGATGGCAATTTACATCATTCCTACGCAAAAACGAGCATGATGACTGGCGTATATTTCACGGAGGATAGCATCGTGACCTACGCGAAACTGTCGATCGAAGCGAGGGAAGTCGAGACGCTTGAAGACGAGAATGCGCGATTACCAATGGAGATCGAACGGCTGAAACGCGAGAAGGGTGATGACGGATCGGATGCGATTCGGGAGTAGGCAGGTCTTTCCGCTTGCGGCTTAGCGCTCGCACTAAGTGACTGGACGTGAGCGCGAAGCCGCAAGCGGAGATCGTTAGCGATAGTGCACTGCCCACGGGCGGCCTTGCGTGGTGACGGTCCAGCGGATCGTGCCGGAGCGGTCCATCTCGGCGACTTGCTTGGTGTTCATGCCGCAGACGAGGACATTGCCGTTGGGCAGACACGTGGCGCGGAAGGCATTGGTGAACGGTTTGCCCCAAACCTCGGCGCCGGTCTTGCGATCGAGTTCGCGAACGGTTCCGTTGTTGGACATGGACGCGACGAGGTAGTTGCCGTTGGGCATCATCTCAACGCTGCACCAATTGCCCTGGGTGTTGGCGTTGATCGTATTCTCGATAGCGCGAGACTTGCCGTTCATTTCGACAACTTGGCCTTGGGCGGTGATGGCGACGATGTTGCCGTTGCGAGCTACATGGCAGCTGAAGAAGTGGTACTGCGGTCCGGGCATGTGGCGGTAGACCTCGGTTTGATCGGGTCGCACTTCCATAAACATGTTGTAAGAGGCGATAAACGTGTTGCCGTTCGGCAGGCGCTGACAGCAGATGGGGTTGACCGGTGTGCGGAACTCCCAGAGCACCTTGCCGGTGGAGTCGCGCTCGGTGACTTTGTTGCCGCTATTCTCGGCGACCAGCACGCGGCCATTGGAGAGCGTGCGAGCGTCCATGGCCCCGACGACGCCAGTGAAACTCCAGCGTTTGGTGTCGCCGGTGCGTGGGCCTTCCCAGACCTGGCCCTGGATATTGCCGATACGCGAATCGTACTCGCACACGGTGACGAGCCCCATGTAGCTTTCACGGCTGCTGAGGCCGGCGAGATCAACCTTGCCTTGATTGGCGTTGATCCAGGCCGTCCAGGCCTTCGCGGCTTTTTGCCGGGATTCGCGCGAATCGGCAATCACGGGTTCGGCCGGTGATTTATCACCTGCCAGTCTGCTAAGCGTGTCTTCGACGAGCGGCAGATAGGTGTCTGGCACGTTTATTAACAGGTTCGGAAGGGTGCCGAGCGCCACGTTGTCTCGGGCAGCGATCATTCCCTGGGTGGCCCGCATGCGGACCACGGGGTTGGTATCGTCCAAGAGCATCGCCACTTTAGCAACATGCTGCTTGCCGCCGACATGACCGAGCACATAGGCGGCGGCGGCACGGCGTGCGGGCATGGCATCCGTCAAGGCCGTCACTAATGCAGGCTCAATCGCCGACTCGCGCAGGCTCAGTCGCGTCATGCTGGCGAGAATCTCGGCCTCTACGGTCTCGTCGTCCGCGAAAGGCGTGAACGCCAACAGAACGCGAATGCTTTCGCCGGGCGCCGCGTGTTTGCCTTCAAACGGACGTAACAACATCCGAGCGGCCGCGGTTGGGATTTGTGTGTTCGTTCGGCTGCGGAGATCTATGAGGCTGTCGTCGAACCGCCGAGCTGCCTCGGCGTTCAAGTCGAGCGTTCCCTGACGAAGAAATGTCATTGCGGAAATACCTAGGCCCCTGATCTCGGCATTCGCTTTGACCCGCTTCAGGTACAGACTGTGGCCAAGTTCCGACGCCAAGGCACGAGCGCGTTTCAAGTTGGTGTCGTCAGGAGTGCGTGTGCGGAAATAATCGAGCAACCCTTTTTCCGTTAGCTCGACCTTCGCCCCCTTCAACAGAGCCTCATCTCCCGAACGGAGTTCCTTCAGAGATTCTTCCAGGCCTTGGCCATAGAGCCCATCCATGACTTTTTGACGCACGCGAGAATTGGCATCGCTGAGCAAGTCACGCAGCGTATCACGGTAGCCCGCACCGGCTCGGCGAGCGAGTAGGTATGCCGCTGTGGACCGGCGAAACGGCTGTTTGTCATTCAGCGCATCGAGAACCATCTGTTCGACTTTGTCGCCGCGAATCGTGAGCCGACCGATGCTGGTCAGGATTTCTTCCTCGGCATAGGGGTCGGTGATCGCCGGTGCGAAATTGAGCAACACCATAGCTGCTTTGACATCACCGCGTTCCGCCAAGACGCGTGCCGCCGTCGCAATGGCATCGGGCTTCGCCTTGTCTTCGATTTTGGCGATGATTTGCTCCACGCGCCGAACGGTTTCAAGCGAAGCGTCCGTCGTGCCTGCCTTCAAGAATGGAATGGCGAGCAAGCCGCGAAACTCCAGATCCTTCGCCGCCTTGTCTCGCACGGCGAAGACGCCGCTATCGAGTCGGCGGACTGCCGCTTCGAGGAGTTTGTCATCGCCGTCCTTGAGAAGTTGCTTTTCGAAAAATTCGATTAGGCGTTTCGTGTCGGTCGGATAGTTGAGGCGTTCGAGTGCCTTGACATCCAACTCAACCTGCGTCTGTGCCGTTGCGTACCAAGCCACGGACCAGACAATCGCAACGGCAAACCAACGGTGAAGAGCCATCGCACGCACTCCCGTATCGGCGGATCGAAAGAGTTTCTATCAAGGTAAACTATTAACTGCGGGAATACTAACGAAAAATTGGCGAACTGGGAAAGTTTCCGCGTGGATTATGTGTCTTTTTGTGCACGGCGGAGACGCCTCAGGGCCGGAAGCGAAAGCAACGATTGAAATACACCGTCGTGCACGCTTCCAGCTCTGGGGTTCTTGGAGAACTGGTTTACTTCTTGTTGGTCTGCTGAACTTTGCCCTTCACATCGACGGTCGCCGTGTCGACGGTCTTGGCGATCTTCTCGGAGACCTTGCTGGCGAGCAAACCGCTCGGGTCGCAGCCTCGGAAGATGGCGACGATCTCGCCGCCCTTGCCGATGAGGAAGTTCGTCGGCATCGTCTTGGTCTGGAAGGTTTCCCAGGCTTTGCCTTTGCTGTCGACGCCGTAGAGCATGTTGATTTTCTTTTCCGTTGCGTACTTCGCGACTTTGCCGTCCGGTTCCTTGAAGATGGCAATGCTGGTGACGCCATATTTTTTGTAGGCGGCATCGATTTCCTGGAAGTAGGCCAATTCCTTGTCGCAACCCGAGCAGCCGCAGGTCAAGCGGACGAGTACTGGGCCTTTAGCGCAGAGTTCTGCGAGATTGATGGTTTTGCCCGATTGATCCTTGAACGTAAAATCAGGCGCTTTCTGCCCGACTTCAACCTTCGCCGGCGTCTTGGCAGTGTCTTGCGCGACGGCAAAAGACAGGGCGAGGGTGCAGATGACCGATGCAGTCAAAATGCGAACCATGAAGAACACTCCTTGAGTGACAGCGCGTTGCCGCGCGGTGGTAGGTGAGAATGATAATCTACCGCGCCGAGAGGAGTTAGGGAAGTCGAAAATTGGTAACGGGGTGATTTTTGTCCGTGCGGTTCAGATTGGGTAAGCGACAATAAGTTGCTTGTTTACGTTTAGCGCTCGCTAGATGTCTCATAGGCACGGCGTCCGACGAGCGCTAAACGTAAACAATTACGGTTCCAGCGGCGGCGTCGTAGGCAGATCGTTGATCGGCGGCAGCGTAATCGCGTTTTGGTGGTCAAGCATAGACGGCAGCGTCGGCGTGATCGCGCGCACTGCGGGAGCGGCTGACGACGGCGCTTCCGGCTCCAGGAGCATAAAGCCTTGCCTGCCCTTTGTGGCTCCGTCGGTGAGTGTCGTCGGCGCTGGTGTTCGTTTTTCGAGCGTCGGGATCGGTACCCAGCTGGTGTCCAGAGCCTTTGGCGCTATCGGCAGCTCATCGCCTATCCCGAATTTTTTCGGAACGATCGGCAGCCGTTCGCGTTGTTCAAAGTCGGTTGGTGTCGTGGGCAGGGCTGTCGGCTGCCCGCCTTCGATCGCGTTTTCTCCGCTGGTTAGAACTTCGCTCGATTTCACCGCACACAATCGACCGGGTTGCGTCAGCGAATCGGGACGTTCACGCAGCACGATCGCCCTGCTGCGCTCTTTCTCGTATTCCACCGCGCGGATTTGGGCACATTGCGGCAGCGGACCTTCGCTGATGTGTACGTTGTTGTATTTCAGAATCGTGCCCTTCGCCCATTCAAGCCGGGCAAGTGTGTTGTTGTACTCCGCGATGGCCCCGTATTCCTTGACGAGCGCGGCGGCGTAGCGGCGCTGGGCATCGAGGATGCGTTGATCGCCCGGCGACAACTTCCCGCCCTTGGATTGTTGCAGGTTCTTTCGCACACTTTCGAGATACGCAATGCGCTCCGCGCGATGGGCCTCGATGCGGCGATATTGATGATCAAGTTCCTGTATCTGCGAGGCCAAGAAGCGTGTGGCTCGTTCCTCTTGGTCCCTGAGGAAGTAAAACGCCTGTGTCAGTTCCAGCCGCGCCGCCCGAATTGCGGCATGTTCGAAGCGTTGACCGAGCGACACGCTCATGTTGACGCCCATCGTCCAGTCGCCGTAATGGCTGCCGATGAGGGATCGGATGGCGTTGTTGGTTCGCGGCGTTCCTGAGCCGTCAATAAAGTTTTCGTCGCCGACCAGAGTTGAGCCGAAGCCGACGGGTTCGTAGCGAAAGAAACCACGCAGGTCGGGGCGCAGGTTGTTCTTCTGGATCGACATCAGATACTGGTGGTACTTCAGGTTTTCGCGAGCCAGGATCAATTCCGGGCGGAGGTTGAGCGCGTCCTGAACGCTGTTCTGCCAATCTGGCCTCAACTCAGCGAAACTCGGCGGCGTGATCGGCACAAGCTTCGTGCCGTCCTCCACCGGCAGGCCGAGGATGCCACGCAGATGGCGCTCGGCATCGAGCACTTCGTTCAGTGCCCGTAGACGCTCGGCCCGGAACTCTTCGTATTGACCGAGCACCTGGAAATATTGCGGCGGCGGCATCTTCTCCGAGCCGGCCTTGTATAGGTTGTAACTTTCCTGCCAGGTTTTATGCATCACCCGCAGGTTTTCTTCAAAGCTGTAAAGTTGGCCAAATTTGTTGTACAGGTTCCAATAGGCGACTTCCGTGTTGAGGATGAGGAGGTTCACGTTACGCTCAAATTCAGCGCGAGCCTGGTCGAAACGCAAACGCGAAATCAGGATGCCTTCCGTCGAGCGATCGACGAAACTGCCAAGGGTTCC
Source organism: Gemmataceae bacterium (assembly GCA_009697105.1). GTDB lineage: Bacteria > Planctomycetota > Planctomycetia > Gemmatales > Gemmataceae > SIAQ01. Next base: position 6,267 of record SIAQ01000056.1, read on the forward strand.
TTGATGCGTGTTAAAGGCAGCGGCAGCACCCGAACTGCTGAACGAGCTGCCTGATATGCCAGGGAAGCGCGACAGCAATTGGTTCATGTCGACGCCCCAGTCTTTCCACAGGGGCTGCTCGAAGCCGACGCTCATGCGCAACGTGTAGTTTGGATTCAATACACCGAGCTGACCGGAGGGCGGCACGTTCAGGTTTGTGTAATTCGCCAGGAATGAGACGTTAGCCAAGCCGCCGGAAGAGAACGGTTTGATAAGCGTGGACGCCAGTGCGGCGGAATGGCCGTTGTTGAACGACGACAAACCTTGCTGAAGGTTGTCGGTATTGCTCCAGCTCATTGAGGTGACATACTGGGCGTCAAAGCGTGCTATCGACGCTTCCATGGCAGCACTGGTGATGGCCGGGTTCAGGGCGATTACTTTGATACGCTCGGTCTGCGAGTTCATCGAGCCGGGGCCGTTAAACGCTCCGAGATTGTCATCGGATTGCCCGCGACCCGCGCCAGCGCGACCGCTGACGTGGCCGTTCTCCAGAGCTAACGCGAAGGCGCCTTGCAGCGTCAAATAGCGCGGCGGTCGGTCGGGGTTGCTGACCGTCGGCGGTGCCGGCGTGATTCCCGTCACCGGGTGGTTTACGCCGCAGTGGTCGTTCTCGAGTTTGGTTGGCAGCCGTCCCATGTGGGCCTGGTCGTAGACTTCTTTGGCCAAGAACGTCCGTTGACAGCCTGCGACGACGCCCAGCAAAGTGGAGATTGCCAGGCCGCTATAGACCAATTTTTTCGCGAAGGCAGCAAACCGTTGCAACATTCCGCACCCCATCGTCTAGAGTTCTTGCCGCGTCGGCATCGCGGATCATCAAACAAGCCCCACATGGCGCGATCCATGCGGGATCGCTTCTTTTATCGGTAGCTCTCGACTGAGAAATTAGGAAATCTTTGCCGATTGTGCCGATAATGCAGGGGGGTTCGCAGGTGGCGAGAAGTTGGCGAGGATGGGGTGGGGGGGGGTGGTTCGTAAAAAGCCCGCCATTTATTGCGGGTATGCCGAGAACCCGCGATATATGGCGGGCTATTTACAAAACGGATGCCGGGAGTTCACCACTTGGACAGGCCCGGCGGTTCGCTGGAACCGACCTTGGAACCAGCCTTTTTTGTTCGCGGTTCTAGGATCGCCGGGCTTGCCCGCGTGTACGATCCACGACTCCGCACTGCGGCGAACAACGTCGCCATGGCATTGAAGAAAAAACCACCTATCAGGGCGATCGCCGCCGGCACAACGCCGTGGGGACGGCGTGTACACTGGCGCTGTGACGCTGGCTTCGCGAGTGGCTGTATAATTTTCTGGTGACCAGGGCATTGGGTCGATAGCACCGGTATCGAGGCCAACTCCATAGTCTCACTCCCGGCGTCGAGAGAGGAAACGCTGGCAGATTGCGGTATGTAAGGCATCATCTTTAGAATGTCCCGCAATTCGTTCGCTAACTCGATCGGCGTTTGATAGCGATGATCCGGTCGTTTCGCGAGCAGTTTGTGCACTACGCGCTCTACCTCGGCAGGCACGCCCATGGTACTTTCGGTGACTTTCTTCCACGCAAAGAGCCGATCCGCACGCACCTTGGCGATCGACGGCGGTTCATCCATTTGATGCTGCAGGAGTTTCTCGGTCACCGTTCCGGTCGGGAACGGCGGTTGCCCCGTTAGCAGAAAATAGAGCGTGCAGCCAAGACTGTAGAGGTCGGCACGCACGTCACTGGTGTGGCTGTCGCGCGCCTGCTCCGGAGCGATGTACTCGGGCGTGCCCATGATTGAGCCGATCTGTGTCAGATGCGTCGCCGCCTCGCCCGTGAACGGATCGTTGCACCGCGCCATGCCGAGATCGAGAATCTTCACGACGCCCCAGGGATAATGCGTGACCACCACGGCACGAGAATGCATCGCGCTGCTATTCTTGGATGGGTCCGTCGGCAGTGCGATCTCGCCGCTCGATCGGCGACGGTCGCTGGCAACCGCCCGCATGACGAGTAGATTCGCCGGCTTGATATCACGATGGACCATGCCGCGTTCGAAGGCATGTTGCAGGCCCAGCGCAGCTTGTCGGATGTACTCGCAGGCCTGATCGACCGGAAGTGGCCCTTGCGCTTTCACCATTTTCGCGAGGTCTTGGCCGTCAATAAGCTCCATCGCGATGTAATAGGTTCCGTTGACCTGGTCGGCGTCGTAAGCACGTATGATGTGCGGATGGCTCAGCTGGCCTGCCGCCCGAATTTCGCGTTGAAATCGCTGAACGACACGCGGATTGTCGAGGCACTCCTTGCGGATCAGTTTCAAGGCGACGATGCGATTGAGCAGCTTTTGGCGAGCGCGGAAGACTTGCCCCATCCCGCCTTCACCAATACGTTCAAGGATCACGTAGGGACCGACGATGAGATTCTGCCATTGGCCCTGAAAAACCTGATTGACCTGATAGGCTGTGAGCCAATCACGGCGAATGAGTTCCTGGGCGAATTCGCGGGCCTCCTTATACTTGGATTTAAGCTTGGCAAAATCGACCCGCTGCTCTCCTTCAATCAAGCTGGATCGCAAAACGCCGTCACAAAATTGCTGATAGGTCGCGAACGCCATGATAGGTACTCACTTCCAGGATCTCCGATCCGTGAACCTTGCGCAATCCAACCATAGCTCAAAATTGACAAAGGCGGCAGAATCGATACGATTTTTCAATCCGCACCGGAACGTGCGTATACCGGATGTCAGAGGTTCTTTGACGCAGAATGGCGAGTTTTCGTTCCCCAATATCGCACGACGCTCCGTATCGTATTCCTGCTGGAAAAATCGATGGACGCCTTCACCAAATTTCCATATACCACACTGTCAAGAAACCGACAAGCATACACGATACGATCAACGCATAAGCAAAGGGACGAGAATGTACGCCATTTTTGAAGATGGATCACACCAATACCGCGTGCACGAAGGTGATGTCGTCAACGTCGATTACCGCGATGTTCAGATCGGCAGCAATATCGAATTCGCCCGCGTGTTGTTCGTTCAGCAGGACGCTGGCGCAAAGATCGGGCAGCCGACGATCACCGGTGCTCGAATTGTGGGACAAGTTGTTGCCATGCCGAGCACGAAAATCTACGTGCAGCACTTCCGCCGCCGAAAGAACTACCGCCGCTTGAAGGGTCATCGGCAGCATTACACTGCGGTGCGAATCAGCCAGATTGTACAAGAGTAGCCGTTGAAAGAAGAGCCAATAGCCGTGGGATTCATCTCACGGCTTTTTTTGTCGAATGAAATCCTCATTTAGCCCGCCATTTATGGCGGGTTCGGTTTCAAACCCGCGATAAATTTCACGCTAAATGAGGGACAGTTCTCGGGAGTCCCCATGCCAAGCGTCCACGTCAGTCGCCATCCGCTGTTGCTTCATCGTGTCGGCCTGCTTCGCGACGTGAACACGCCGCCGCGCGAGTTTCGTCGCCTGGTGCGGGAGATTGCTCATCTGTTGTTTTGGGAAGCGACCGCCGAATTGGCGATAGAGAGCCATATCGTGACGACGCCCTTGTCGCCCTGCCCCGCCGAGCGTGTCGTGCAGCGCATCGGCCTGGTCCCAATCCTGCGTGCGGGTTTGGGAATGGCAGACGCCATCGTCGAATTCGTGCCCGATGCTCAGGTTTGGCATCTCGGCCTATACCGCGACCACAAGACGCTCAAGCCCGTCACCTATTACAACAAGCTCACTCGTGAGACGAAACTCGACATCTGCTATGTCGTCGATCCGATGCTCGCCACCGGTGGGTCGGCAGCGGCGGCGATCGACATCCTCAAAGGCTGGGACATCCGCAACATCCGCTTCCTCGCCATTATCGCCGCCCCCGAAGGCGTCCGCGCATTGCAAGCAGCTCATCCCGATGTGAAGATATTCCTCGCCGCACTCGATTCCCATCTCAACGAACACAGCTACATCGTTCCGGGTCTCGGCGATGCCGGTGACCGCCAATTCGGCACGCTCTGTTAGCCAAAATGTTCACCACAGAGAGCACAGAGAAATGCAAAGAAAATAGCGCTAGCAGAGGAAGAGCGAGTTAACCTCGAAATTTCAGCATGACACTCTTTTGAGAGGGGTTGGATCGTAATTTCACGGATTGCCTTTCTCTGTGTTCTCTATGGTGAGATTCGCGGACTTATCGTACGGGAATTTCCGAACGCAACAGGATATTGCGGTCACCGTTGGCGCGGACTTGATCGAGATACTCCAGCGAGATCGAAGCGTTCGGCAGCACTTCCAGCTTGTCGGCGTCCCGTCGCGTACTCTTCGCAACGGTGCCGATCGTGCCGAGGTAGACGCCCGACCCAACCTCGGTTTCTGCGAGCACGAGTGACTTGACATCACCACTGGACGCGCGAAGTGAGACGCTAAGTTTGCCTTTGGCGTTGGCGTCGAAGTTGGCATCGCGGTCGGTGACGCGCACGTTCAAGGAATCGCCAACGGCAATACCTTTCGTCGGCTGCGATTTGGCGTCGAGCAACTCGAGACGAGCGTCGCTGCCGCCGAGGATGACCTCGCCCCAGGCGCTCGGCGTCATGCTGACGTGCGTGGCTGGGTTGTCGTTCGCCCAGAAGTAATAGATGTTGGTCCCGGTGTCGATCTGTACTTCAAGTCCCAACACGACACCTGGCTTGGCATCGTTCTCGCGCAAAGCCGAGCGCGGGATCAGAAACTCGAGCGTCCATCCCGTCGGCGTTTTCTTGCCGACGCGAGGCATGGCATTTCGACCCGTCGCCGACAGCGCTTCGATCTTCCAATCGGGGCGCTGTGGATTGCCGAGGATCTTCGACTCATACCCGCCGACGCCGGCATCATCGCCCGTGCCAAACGGCATCGCGAAAAACTGATGGATGCTCGCCGGCCCGCGCCGCGGCGAGCGTGAATTGAGTGTGTCGATGTAGACCTCGACGCCGTCGTTGTCCCAGAAATTCCACATCCCGCGCGCCGGTTTGCCAACGTTTTCTAAGTCGCCGCTCGTATCGACAACATCCACTCCAACCAAGATGCCCCGCGAGGAATAGCCGACAAACGCCTTCTGCGTCGGCGGCGCGAGCACCACCTTCTTGGGCGATCGGCCTCGCTCCACGGCATTCAAAAACACCGGCGGGATGTCGCGCCAGTCCGACAGGTCGCCATCGATCTTGATCGCATCATCGCCCAGCAACGGCAACACGAGGTTCCCGACCTGCCGAATCGGCTGCGGTACCTTCTTCACTTCATCGGGCTTTTTGGCGATCTCGACATTCTTCGGCTCTTCCTTTTTCACGACTTCGACTATCTTTGGCTCTTCCTTTTTCACTATTTCGACTTTCTTCGGCTCTTCCTTCTTCACCGGCGGCATCGGGTCAACCGATTTGGGCTCCTCTGTCTTCGGCTTCGCGACGACATCCTCTTTCTTCGGCTCAGAATCGGGCATCTTCTTTTTTTCAGGGACGACGGTTTTCTTCTCGGTGTGAGTCTCCTTTTTGGCCTCCGCGATTTTCTTCTCGTCCTTCTTTTCCGGGCGATCGGGCGTGCTGAAGTAGAAGAGCATCACGATTGGCAGCATGAAAAAGAGCACGCCCCCGATAGCCGCCAGTAACGCCGATCGCCACATGCTCGGCGGGGCCGCGGATCCCTGTCGTACTCCCGGAACCGCAATCGACACGGCACGCTGCACCACGGCGCCGCACCCCGGGCAGACGCCGGTGGACGCTTCGTCATCGGTCATCGGTGCATTGCATTGCGAACAGCGGATCATCACCATGGCAGGAGCCCCCTAGCAGTGAAACAAGGCAACGTGTATCGCATCATCTTATTGGGAAGGCGTGATATTGTTTACGTTTAGCGATTGCGCGATGCAGCGAAACCGAACGTAGAAATGGAAATGGCCAGCCCAACGGTGAGGTACTCCGAAACCTTGGGATGGTCCGCCTGCCTGGAAGGAAAAAGTTCTACCGAGCCGCGACCGTGAGGGAGTGGCCGACAAAACGCGCACGGCACACGTCGGCCGCTCCCTCACGGTCGCGGCTCGGTAAAGCGTCAACCATTCCGTGGAAGGCGTGATCCCAAGGATTCGGAGTACCTCAACCTTGGGCTTGCTTATTTCCGTGCGGCGTCAGCGTCCAGACCAACAACGTCAACATGGCGAGCGTGTCGAATTTGTACGACAGCATCACGTCCGAGAAATCACCTGCAATCGAGCGCCGGCCCGCGATCGAGATAAACGTCACCATGCCAAGCACGGCCCATTGCCAGCGTATCGGCGTCGCCTCGCTGAGCACTCGCCGCCAAACGAGGAACGCGCACGGCAGCAGCACGATCAGATGCTGTTTCCAGCACAACGGCGACACCAGCGTGCAGAACGCACACACCGCTGCCCATTCCGCGGGCAGCGATTCCTGCGTCCAAGCGAGGCGAGTACGCCAAAGGAACGCCAGCGCGATCACGCCGAGAATGCCGTGCATGACGTAGTAGGCGGCCGCCGGTTCCAGGTTGCCGAACTGTTTTAACAACCGATGTTTGACATAGAGCGAATGGCCAGGCGGATAGGTTTCGAGATTACGCGCGATCAAGGCATAGAGCGACACGTTGTAAATGAGCTGCGGTTCGCGGTCGAGCAGCGAGGGATACGCCTGCTTCGCTTCCTTAAAACGCCGGCTCTCGGCGATCCAGCGCTGATGGGCCTCCACGTTGTAGTCCCAGCCGTTGTAGAGTGCCGGGGCAGCGGACCACAAAGCGAGAAACACGACCATCCAGCCGGCAGCACGCCATTGGCGTTTCCAGACGAGGAACGGCAGGGCGATGATCGGCACGGCCTTGTAGCTCGCCGCCGTCGCCAGGAACAGCCCCGCTTGCCAGGCTCGGCCCCGCGCCAGCGCCCAGCCGCCGAGCGTTAGCAGCGTGAGGAGAAAGATTTGCAAGCCGCATTCATCGAGATCGCGCAGCAGAAAAGGCAACATTATGCCGACGGCAAACACACCCGCCGCGAACGCAACACTCGGCGTGACGGTGAACTCGCGGTGGCCGAGCTTGCTCCACGTCTGCCAGCATAGCACGAGGGCAGCGACACACAAAACGTAGGAAATCGCACGGGCCACGACATACGGCGTCAGCGCAAGCGGCACATCCATGAACCCACGGGCGGGCAGATAATGGTCGCGCTTCTCTTGGCGTTCGAGGAACTGCTGGCCATAGTTGCGATGCCATTCAAAATCGCCATCGCGAAACCAAATCGCGACTACGCCTTGGCCAAGCGCGAGAACGATCAGTAGGTACAGAGCACTCTTCTGAAACTGCGCGGATGTGTACCAACGTTGAACGTCAACCATGTTCATTGCGCCTTTCTTCCGTGGAAACCACTACCGCGATTCTAGCAGCCAAATGGTACATGGATCGAATAAAAAAAGATAGGTCGGCCTGCGGGACAATAATCGATTGTTTACGTTTAGCGCTCGCGCAATACTTCGGCGGTGAGGCATCCAGCAAACGCAAATCTAAAACTGTGTCAGCTCAGTCCAGACGATTACCGTAGGGATCGCTATACTCTTGGACAGCAAAAACGCTTCGGGAAAATGCGTCGGCAAACCAACAAGGGTCTATCATGCGAAACCTCGGCTGTCTCCTCGCGTTGCTCCTGACCTCCGTGGCCAGTGCCCAGGGAAATTTGCTGCGCAATGGCGACTTTCAGGACGATTGGCTTACCCACCTGCCCGAATTGAAGAACCATCACTGGAACTACACCACGGAAGTGTACAATCGCCGCGACTATAATCCGGACGGCTGGCGGCTGCGAGGCAAATGGGAATGGCGCGACGCCGACAAGCCGCGCGGGCAACGACTGCTGGTTCTCAAATCGCCCTCGAGCGTGGTGCAATCGATCAACTGGGTCACGATCCACAATCCCGCCAAACTCGTCGGTTGGCCTGACGCGGGCGGCTATCCCCTTGAAGAAGCGGTGCGTTCCAAAAGCCCGCTCACGCTGGTCCGCGACCTCACGTTCCGCGTTCGGCTCGCAGGCAAGGATGTGCCCAAAGACGCCGTCACGCTGACCGTCGCCTGGCAGGGCGCTGGGGCGTTGGCCAAAGTTGCCGGCGCCAGTGTCACGATCCCCGACGGGACCTATGCGGAAAAGACTGTCGAGGTGAAACTGCCCGCGGCCACCTGGCTCGAGGCTGCCAAGAAGGACAAGGACTTCGACGCCCAAGGCGCGCTGCTCCCGATGATGGTGACCTGTGAAATCGTCTATGCCGACAAGAATACAGGCTCCGTGAACGTTCTCGAAGCGTCGCTCATCGAATCGGGGCCCTCCACCCCGAATCTCCTACCTCACGGCGGCTTTGAACCCGATGGCCAGGCCTATCCCAAAGGTTGGTCCAAGGCACAACGCTTTCGCTATTTTCCGCCCGGCATCTATTACATCTTCAACACCTGGCACAACAGCAACTCCGACAATCGCGGCAGCATTTTGCGTGATCACCTCGTTCCCCACTCCGGCCAAGCGTCGTTGCAGATGCTCGTGCCGACCGGCGATGAGGTGTGCGTCGTCAGCGATCCGATTAAGCTGGCACAGGCCACGTCGAAGGTTCTCGAAGTGCGGGCCTGGATCAAGACCCATCAGCTCTGCATGATGCAAATCGATGCCGAGGACGAAAACGGCAAGCGTATCAACGGCTACAACTTCATCCACAAGAATCCGCTCTCGATCGGGACCAACGATTGGCGGCAGGTCCGTGTCGTGTTTCGACCGACGGTCCCGCTCAAATCGATGCGGCTAAAACTCTGCGCCCGCGGTATGAACGGTTACACGCTAAGCGGCACGGGCCATCAGCCGCAACAAAACGCAACTGGCGTCATCTGGTGGGACGATGTCGAGGTCTTCGAGCCGGAGAGCACGCCGGCGGAGTTGCAGGCACGCGGCGTGCCGATTCCGCCACCGTCGTCCAAGGCAGCGCTGCCCCATCTCGCCAAACTCGATCTCGGCGAACAGAGTTTGGGGCGCAATGACGTGACGGCAGAGATCGTCAATCCGGGGCCGGCTGGATCGTACTCCTTGCAGATGAGTTGGGATGGCGTGGAAGACGCATCGCCCATGGTTAGCAGTCCCGTTCAAGTCGCCACGGGCAAGCGCGTCGCCGTGCGTGTCCCCTATTTGCTCGATCGAGGGCAGGCGTATAAGGAGAGGAAGTTCACATTGACGCTATCGGACGGCAAGAGTAAGGCCATCGCTTCAAGTCAACACGCCGTGGCCGCCTGGACGACTCCGTTCGATTTGGAATTGGGTTCGCTCTACCTGCAACCCGAGCAGAAGCAGTTCGTGCGCGTCAACCTCGGCCTCAGTCATGCCGAGTTGTCGCGTGTGAAAGAGTTGCGCCTTGAAGTTGTTCGTCAAGGCACGGGGCAGGTGCTCAAGACCTGGTCTTTGCCCGCGACGCCGACGGCGATTCAGCAACAGCGTGAAAAGATTCCGGTCGGCATGCTCGATGATTTCCGCAATCTGCTGGTGACCGATCTCGACGTGTCGTTCCTGCCGCTCCAGCCGTTCAACGATCCGCAACGCAACTGGCTGCTGCGTGCATCGACGATCGACATGGCCGGCAAATCGGCGTGGACCATGGACTCACCGCCATTCTGCCGACTCGCTCACGACGGCCCGCAGCCACCGATCCAAACGGTGCGTATCAATGACCAGGGCGACTTCCTCGTCAACGAAAAGCCGTGGATGCCTTGGGGCGTCACCTATGGTCACAATCCCGTATACGACGGGCCGGCTGAGTCCGCTAAGGTTTACGATCTCGCGAACTTGTCACCGTGGGGCCTTTACGATCGACATGGCGGCAATCTGTCGAACCGCTCACTTTGGGACCTCAACTGCATTCGTTATGTGGAGACCGGCAAAGCTCCTACCCAGCTCCAGCTCGAAGCGCTTTGGAAGCAAGGACTCTACGCCTCGACGGTGTTCCTGCCGCATCAACGCAAACTTTGGCCAGACGACGCACTCAAATTCTGGAAAACCGCGCCGATGGTCGCCTCCGTCTCGCGCGGACCCGAAGAAGCATTCGGGTATTACGCCGCCATGAGCAAAAAGGAACTCGACGACCTCAAGGCCGATGTCGATCATCTGCGTCAGGTCACCGGCAAACCGGTCATGACGGGCCACGGCGGCTATTGGACTCGCCTCGAATTCGAGCGGGCGCCCTTCTTCGACATCTACGATCCCGAAACCGAACCCTGGTATCCCGCGCCCGTTCATACCGATCTCAAACCGCTCATCGATGGCAAAAAGAAAGTCGCTTGGCTCAGGCCACAAATGTACGAAAGCGTCCCTTATGAACGCTGGCGCTATCACGTCTTCGTCGAGCTGATACGCGGCGCGCGCGGCTGGCAGCTGGCGCATGGGCCTGGCGATCCGTCCACGTTTCGCGGCCTACACGCCGAGCTGCGCCACGTTCAATCCGCCATCTACTCGCACGAAAAACCGCCGACGGTTTCGATCGAACCGGCGATCGAGCATTTCGTTCGCAAAGCGGGCAAGAAGACGATCATCGTTGCTGCGACGACGCATGGCCTCCACTTCGGCAACTGGCGAACGAGCGCGGAGAAGTCGCCGCAAGGCCTCGCTCGTGTCACCGCCGACCCGCACATCTTCCGCGACGAATCGGACGGCTATCACGCCATCGGCGAACCGGCGTCACTCAGTCTTTGTCCGCACGGCATTCAGTATCTGGCGGACCCGAAGAAATGGCCCGCAGGCAGCAAACTCGTCACCTGGGTGAAGCTCGATCCGAAGACGCCGCCCAAGAACCTCGTCGCGCTCGTCAAGGCGGATGGCCGATGGACCCACGCCGCCTCGTGGGGCAAGTTCGATGTCGAGGCGATTCGAGCCGACAACGACACGGCGTTCTGGTTCCTGCGCACCTACTATCGGCACGCGCGCGGCTTCCTCGGCTGGGGCAACAAGGTCGCGCCGTATGCCCTCGAATACCTACCGGCCAAGACGACCAACATGGGCGACCTGCCTGGCACAGGCGAATGGCTCAAACTCGAAGTGCCATTGGATAAGATCGGCGCGACCGACAAATTGATCGACGGCGCTGGTTTCCTCCACGACGGAGGCCGAGCCTGGTGGTCACGCACCGTCCTCGTCACGCCCGACGGCAAAGAGACGATCCTCTTCGGCGATCACGAAGACCGCCCCGCTCCCGAATCGTTGGCCAAGACCAAGATCACCGTGCAAGGTCTGCGCAAGGGAACCCCGATCCGCGTGCTCTTCGAGGACCGCACGCTCATCGCCGACGATGGCTTCTTCACCGACGACTTCACCGGCACCGACCTCTACCAACGCTACGGCGGCGAGCGATCGGGCTACGGCGACGCCCCGGTGGCGCTGCATGTGTATGAGGTAGAACCCTGATCGCCGTAAAGAAAGCCGAAACAACAACCTCCCGATTCCGCCGCTTGCGGCTTAGCGCTCGCAAGGCACCGCGCGAGCGCTAAGCCGCAAGCGGAAAAACCAAATCGGGAAGTCGGGGATTTTTTACAAAGGCCACGCACCACCATGCCAAGTACTACCGCCGGCCCATTCAAATATCGCACCGACGACACATGGGCGAAATTCCCCGCGAATGGTCCCGACGGCGAGGCCGTCGCCGTTGCCTGCGATTCGCGTGATCGTGTCTATGTCTTTCTGCGTGGACCGCGGCCTGTGCAGGTATTTTCGCCCGATGGCACGCTCATCGGAACCTGGGGTGCCGATCGTTTCCATCGGCCGCACGGCATCACGCTCGATCGCCACGACAATGTCTATTGCACCGACGACATCGGGCACGCCGTCTATCTCTTCGATACCGAAGGCCGATTGCTGCGAACGCTGGGCACGCCTGGCTCGCCATCGGACACGGGAGCGACGAGCATCGACTACCGCACGATTCGCCACAGCGGTCGGCCGTTCCACTACCCGACGAACCTTGCTATCGCGGAATCGGGCGACATCTTCGTGGCCGACGGCTATGGCAACGCCCGCGTGCATCGTTTCGCGGCGGACGGCACGCTGTTGAATTCGTGGGGCGAACCCGGCGACGGTCCCGGCCAGTTCCATGTGCCGCACGGGATTGCGATTGACTCGAGCGGCGTCATCCATGTTTGCGATCGCGAGAATAGCCGAATCCAGCGGTTCACGCAGGACGGTCAATACATCGGCTCGTGGACCGACCTCGCTCGACCATCGCAGCTTTTCTTTGATCGGTCGAGTCGGGCGTTTATCGCGGAACTCGGATATCGCGCGGGCCGTTGGCCTGGAACCGGCGACGCACAACCGGGCGAGACTGGCGGGCGCGTCAGCGTGCTCGATAGCCACGGCGCGTTGCTCGCACGCTGGGGCGGTGGCGCGAACCCGTGCGACGCCGGCGATTTTTTCGCCCCGCACGGCATATGCGTCGATTCGCACGGCGCCGTCTACGTTACCGAAGTCGCCTGGACCGCCGGTGCGGCCACCGGTCGGGTACCGGGCCATTGTCACACGCTGCAGAAATTTGTTCCGGTGACGGCGTGATCGTTTTTTGCAAAGGAAGGAAAACTCCATGAACATTCAACCCGATCGTTTGCGATCGCTGGTAGCATCGATCTTTCGCGCCGCCGGATGCCAACCCGCTGAAGCCCAGCGCGTTGCTCTGCGCTTGACCGAGGCCAACCTCGTCGGGCATGATTCGCACGGCGTCATTCGCGTTGCCACCTATGTGCAATGGCTGCGGGCCGGCAAAGTTCTCGCCGATCGCTCGATGCAGATCGTCGTCGAAAACGACGCCATGGCCGTCGTCGATGGCCAATACGGTTTCGGCCAAACCATCGGCGAGCAGGCGGTTCGGCTCGGCATCGAGAAGTGCGCACGGCACGGCGTCTCCGTGATCGCCCTGCGCAACTCCGGTCACTTGGGTCGCATCGGCGATTGGCCGCTGATGGCTGCCGAGGCGGGCAAGATGTCGCTGCATTTCGTCAACACGACCGGCGCCGGCATTCTCGTCGCGCCGTTCGGTGGCATCAATCGACGGCTGTCAGCGAACCCCATTGCTGCCGGTGTGCCGCTCGCTGGTCGCCGACCGATGTTGCTCGACATCTCGACCTGCACGCTCGCCGAAGGCAAGATCCGCGTGGCTCTCAACAAAGGTGTGGCAGTCCCCGAAGAATGCATCATCGATTCGCACGGCCAGCCGACGACCGATCCGAAGGTCTTTTACGGTACTCCGCCGGGGGCCATCCTTCCGATCGCCGGGCATAAAGGCTACGGTTTGGCGATGTTGTGCGAGATCATGGCCGGCGCTCTAACCGGCGGCGGTTGCAGCGATCCCGCCAAGGCAGATCGCGTCATCAACGGCATGCTGTCGATCTATCTCGATCCGTCGTTCTTTCAATCCGATGCCGACTTCCAGGCCGACATCGCCCGCTTCATCGCCTGGGTCAAGAGTTCGGAAAAAACCGACCCGAATGGCGACATCCTCATCCCTGGCGACATCGAAGACCGCACGAAAGACAAACGCCAGCGCGACGGCATCGAACTCGACGCCACCACCTGGGCGCAAATCCAGGGCACCGCACGCAGCCTTGGCTTGAACGTGGATTAAATCACACAAAGGCATATCTCACGCCAAGGCGCAAAGAGTGTTCTCCAATAATTCTTTGAGCCTTGGCGTGAGCTTTGTTTAATTCCGACATAAGTTTCAGTTGAACGATAGAATGATTTCGATTATCATCACACCAAGCAATCCCACCGCACGTTCTCCGGAATATCGATCATGCTCACCATCCCCGGCTCCTCGAATCGGCTCTGCGATGGCATCTCTCGCCGTGATGTCCTCAAGCTCGGCGCTCTTACCGTCGGCGGGTTGACGCTTGCTGATCTGCTCCGCTTGCGAGCGAACGGTGCGAATCGGTCCGAGACGCCGCACAAGGCCATCATTATGGTCTACCTCAACGGCGGGCCGAGCCATATGGACATGTACGATCTCAAGCCCGATGCTCCCGTCGAGTATCGCGGAGAGTTTCGGCCGATCCGCACGAACGTTCCCGGCATCGATATCTGCGAGCATATGCCGATGCAGGCACGCATCGCCGACAAGTTCTCGATCATCCGCAATATGCGCTTTCTGCAACAAGGCCACACGTCGCCCGAACTTTACACGGGCTACCTGGCGGGCAATCGGCCATCGATCGGTTCGGTCGTCGCAAAGCTGCGGCGCGATGCGGGCGTCATCGATTCGCTGCCACCGCATGTCTCGATGGGCGACGGCAACCACGTGCCGCGCGCCGGCTTTTTGGGTCGGGCGTATGAGTCGTACCAGCCTGGCGAACGCGCGAACAACCTGAGCCTGGCCAACGGCGTGACGCGCGAGCAACTCGCCGACCGCCGCACGCTCGTCAACACTTTCGACACGCTGCGTCGCGATCTCGACTCCGGTCGTGGCAGCTTATCAGCGATGGACGCGTTCAGCGCCCAGGCGTTCGAGATGATCACGAGCAACCGCGCTCGCGATGCCTTCGACATCACCCGCGAACCGATGCACATTCGCAATCTTTATGGCCACGGCACCGAGTACCTGCAAGCGCGTCGTCTCGTGGAGGCCGGCGTCCCCGTCGTGACGCTAACGCCGCAGAATCACAACGTGCCGCGCGATTGCAATGGCCAATGGGACCACCACGATCACATCTTCACGTGCCTGCCCGCGATCCTGCCGCATTACGATCGCTCGATTTATGCCTTGCTGACCGACCTGCACGAGCGCGGCCTGGATCAAGATGTCGCCGTCGTCGTCTGGGGTGAGATGGGCCGCACGCCGAGAGTCGGCACGCAACGCGGCACCATCGCCGGGCGCGACCATTGGCCGCAGTCCGGCTTCTGCCTGATCGCCGGCGGCGGCCTCCGCATGGGCCAGATCATCGGCGCCACCGACCCGCGCGGCGAAAACCCGCGCGGCCACGCCTACACCCCGCCGAACGTCCTGGCGACGCTCTACCACGTCCTCGGCATCGACCCCGCAACCACGATCAACGACCACCAGGGCCGGCCGATCTACCTGCTGGATCATAGGGAGAGGGTGGCGGAGTTGGGGTGAGGCATATGCCGAGACTGACGCTGCAAGATTCGTAGCCCAATCGCATATTCTGGCTTAGGCAAACTGGTATCATCGAGTTCGCTCGGAGTAACGCCATGTTTATTTCGTCCAGTGGGCATGAAAAAGCGCTCAGGATTGTCGTTGAAGAAAGCAGTGAGATTTCAGCTGCCGTGGCGTTTTGGGGTCGTGGTGCGGAATTATTGTTGCGTGCAGAATATCCCCGGAAAATGAACCTGATTTGTAACTTACGCAGTGGCGCAACCAAACCGGATACAATTGCTAACTTATGTAAAACCGATGGCGTCAATGTAAGACAACATGACAGATTGCACGCCAAAGTTATTCTGGGACAATCCAGCATGTTGATCGGTTCAGCTAATTTATCCAGCAATGGTATCAATCTGGAAGGCGAAGAAATCAAGGGATGGGAAGAGGCCGGCATACTTACGAAAGACGCTGTCCAAATGAACGCCGCGAAGGAATGGTTTGCAGCGATGTGGGAATCGTCGCGAGGAATCTCGGAGGACGATATCGAAATGGCAAGAATCGCTTGGAAACAGCGACGTGCGTCGCGGATCGCTCCACAAGAAAAAACGGCAACGGTCAGGTTCTCGATTGAGAACCTTGACCCGGCCAGCCTTCGAGATCGTCTTGTCTATTTGGTGATTTATAGAGATTGGTTATCCAAGGAAGCGGTAGAAGCGTATCGTTTAGAAAGCAATAAAATCACCGGCAAAGACACATCGTCCGAAGAATATCCACCGATCTACGAGGATTGGCCGGCTATTCCCGAGAATGCAGAACTAATCGATCTCTATTTCGGACGGCGTGGCGCATTGAATTGCTACGGAATCTTCAAGCGGGCCTGGGAGCTTAAATTCAAATACCGCAATGGCAAACCGGGCCACATTGTGGTTTGCGAAAAAAAAGAAACGCTACTCGGATCTTCCTTCGGAAATGGCGACGCAACGGCACTCGCAAAGTACTTCAAGCCTCATATCAACGCCATTTGGACGAATGCCAAGGCTGAGGGGAGTAGCGACGGAAAGATCATTAGTCTCGCTGATGCGCTAGACATTTGTGGTTAGCAAGGCGATTGATGTTTTTGCGTGTAGCTTGAATAGAAGTGGCAAAGGAACGAAGAATAAGGTACTCACACCAAGATCTAATCGCCTTATGCAACATGTTTTCTACCCCATCGCCACCGCCACGCGTTCCAAATACGCATCCTCGTCCAACCCATGCGCCGTCGCCAGCAAACCCAGCGCACTCACAGTTGCACGGCAGGTACCGGTTTCGATGCGGCGAAGTTGCCGAGCGGTGAGGCCGGCGATTTGCGATTGCGTCAGGTCCGAGGCCACGCGGAGGTCGCGGATCGCGGCGCCGTAGCGTTGGTTGAAATCTGCCCTGCGCTGTTGGGCCTTGCGCAACTCGGCGGGGTCCACGGCTTGCAAGAACTGGTTCCAGCCCAAATGAACATCGATCTCCGGCCAATGGATGAACGAGCCATCGGGGTCGATCCGGAAGTTGTGAAGCATGGCAGCAGGCTGATCTCGAAGCGCCGGAATCGAGGCTATCGGAACATGCAACATCCGGTGCTTCGGACCTCGGACAAGAAGCGTTTGCCCGACGAGGTAGGCGTCGATGATGCCGCCGCGAGCGCTGTCCGGCCCGAAGGCAGAGCAGACACGCCCGAGTAATTCGGCCATTTGCGGGGCTTCCATGCTCTCAACCCTGACGACGTGAAGTCGGTTTTCAGAGTGAATCTTTGACGCCCTCATCCACTGAGCAACCTGGTCGGGATGCGTTGCAGGCTCCGTAAAGAGGAAGTGGAATGCCTGGGAGACGATTTTCGCCATGGATTGACTGTTCAAAGCATGACAATCTTCCTCAGCGTGAGAAAGCACCACAATCTGATTTTCGTGAGATTGTCTCGCTGCGGTTGGCCTTCCTAACTCCTTGATCGTGGAGGAACGGCCCAGCTTTCTATTTCGCCGGGCAGCATGCCGATAAGCGTCGGCGAGGCGGGCCGAGGTCGCGATGAATTCTATTCCAGAATGTTTGAGCAGCTTAGCTACCATGATTCACCTTGGCTTGCCATTCCACGAGAAGTGCAGCACGGTTCGCCAAAACCGCCGTGGCAATCTGCCGACACAGCTTCGCCTTCGGCGTATCTCCCCATTGCAGTTCAAACATTTCACTTTCATTGGCCAAAAAATTGACTTTCAATTCCCATTCGCCTTCCCGCTTCACATGGAAGTGCGGCGGTTCATGGTCGTTTGACCAAAACCAGCAGACGAGACCTGGAATGTCAAGGCAGTCCACCTTGGCCATACACCCCTCTATTTTATCATATCTGAAAAGAGGACATAATGTCAATTGTTCTGCTAATAAATATGTCCTATGCAGTTGCCAGGAAATGAAAACGACGGAATTGAGCTGATGCGATTTAATCAGCCTCTCACCGCCCAAAGAAAAACCCCTCTGCCGTTTTGCGTAGCAGCCAATCCTTGTCAGCGTTGCTGAGGAATTCGAGCCGCTGAATGAGGTCGATACTTGCCTGATACGTGTGCGTGCCTTGCACCTGGAACGGGCAGTCGCTTTCCCACATGCACCGGTTGGGGCCGAACACGGCGACGACTTTTTTGATGAGCGGCGCGAGGTCGTGGTACGGCGGTTGCTTTTTTCCCAGGGCGTAGAAGGCACCGATCTTAACCATGACTTTCTTGTGCTTGGCCATCGCGCACAGGCGGTTCACGTCGTCGTCGCGGATGGTGCCGTCGGCGCCGATGCGAGCGAGGTGGTCGATAATCACGGGCGTGTTGGGATGCTCGGTACACATGCGGTCGAGGTCGGGCAGGGCGTCGGGGCCGATAAGGCATGCCATTGCCTGGTTGTTGCGTGCGCCGGCGGTGAACATCTTCGTGTAGCCTTCACCGCGCAGCCATTTGTCGATCGGTTGATCGGTGAACTTCGGCACGATGCGAAACGCGCGGACGCCATTCTTGGCGAGATCGTCCATCTCGCGGGCGGGGTCTTTGTCAAGCGGGTTGATGACGGCGGTGCCGACGAAGACGGCGGGATACTTGGCGATCATGTCGAGCATGTACGAATTGTCGAAGCCGTAGAAGCTCATCTGGATGAGGGCGATGCGGCCCACACCGGCGGGTTTGCAATGCTTGAAGAGTTCCTCGGGCGTGAACGACGCGGGCTTCATGTTCTCTTTCTTGTAACCCGGCGCGAGCGGGTAACGCACGGTGTCGGGCGTCCAGACATGAACATGGGCATCGATATAGCGTGCGGGCTTCGCGTCCTGGCCGTGTGCGCTGAACGCGAAGGACAACAGGGCCGCGGCTGCAATCATCGAGATCGAATGCATCGACATGGCAATCACTCTTTTTTCCGCTTGCGGCTTTACGTTCGCGTGGGATCATCCGAGCGCTAAGCCGCAAGCGGCGATACGAAATTCATCAGTTCACGAAGTAGAACTCTTTCGTGTTGCACAGCACATGTGCCAAGTCGGACCAGCGGCGCAGGTCCGGCGTCGCGCCGAGATACACCAAGCACGCTCGCAACTCGACATCGGCGGCGGGGCGGCTGAAGGCGTCGAGGTACATGCCGCGAACGCGATCCTCGTCGCTGGCTTTCTCGGCCAGCACGCGCTTGGCCCAGACTTCGGCTTGGCCATGCACGAACGGGTCGTTCATCAGGATCAACGCCTGTGCGGGTACGTTCGATACGGTTCGCCTGCCCACCGTCGAGAACGGCGATGGCGTGTCGAACGCCAGCAGGAACGCCGACAGGAAGTTTCGCCGAACCGCGAGGTAGACGCTGCGGCGACCATCTCCATCGAGCGGACCGCTTTGAGGCCGACCGCGGCCATCCTGAAACAGCGTCAAGTTCACGGGGACCGACGGCCCGAACATGGCCGGGTTCAGGCGGCCCGACACCTTCAGGATCGTATCGCGAATCGCTTCGCCTTCGAGCCGACGGATGCGCATCTTGTGCAACAGTTTATTGTCGGGATCGGTCACATCGGCATTGGCGAACTTCGCGTTCGTCGTCGTTGACATCTGATACGCACGAGACAAGACGATTTCGCGGATTAGCTTCTTCGTGGACCAGCCGTCTTTTTCAAAACGATCGGCCAAATAATCGAGCAACTCAGGATGCGTCGGCGCTTCGCCGAGGACGCCGAAGTTATCGACCGTGCCCACGATGCCACGGCCGAATAGATGATGCCAAACGCGATTGACGTAGACGCGCGTCGTGAACGGCGTAATAGCCGGATCGGTCAGAATCTGCGCGAGTTCGAGTCGACCGCTGCCGGGCTTGTTCTTGAGCGTTCTCGCACCGGTCGCTTCGAGGAATCGGCGCGGCACGACGGGGCCGAGCATTTTTGGATTGCCGCGAATGAACACCTGCTCGTCGATGCCGGCGCCATCCTGCATGGCAAGGGCGAGACGGGAATCGAGCTTAAGTTGCGCGAGTAGTTTTTGCTGTTTCTCAAGAATCGGCGCGGCGATCTTAACCAGGGCCTTCTCCTCGTCGCTCTCGGGGACGATGAAGAGGTCGCTGTTCTGCACCATCCAGCTCGTCAGCGGTGCATACGTAACTTCCACATCAAACTCAAGCTTGAATCTCCCCGCCCTTGCCGTCAAAGCAAAGATTGCGTCGTCAAACGTCTGCTTTGCTCCAAGCGAGACATCCGCGATTGACTTTGATTTTTCACGGTGCATTATTGCAAAAGCGATCGGTGCCGCCTGCATCGAAACGGGCGGCATGACATCCGCTTGCACAACGATCGACAGCGCGAAGTTCGAGCCAGCGTTTGGCGTGAACTCCAGGTGCATCGGTTGGCCGACGTAGGGCGTCAAGTCGATGGCTACCCACTGATACTTGTCGCCGGTCGCGAATTTTTGCACCAATCGACCATGCAACGGACCGGCCAACATGATGTGCTGGCCGACTGCGGCGTAGATCATGCCGCTGCCTTTGACGTAGGCGTAAACCTTGCCCGGCTTGATCGTAAACTCCGGCGTGCGCATCGTGCGGCCCGGGCGCGGCATGCCGCCCAGCGAACCCGATTCGTTCTGCGCTCCAGGCGACAACTTCAGACTATCGAGCAGAGGATCACGCTCGACCGCGCCAAGCTCGACGATACGGCTGATCGGTTTAGTCGGCACCGTGCCCAGCACAACCTCACCCGCCTGTAGCGGGCGAACGCCGAACGTCGCGTCATCGGCGAGCAATGGCGTTGGCGTGCCATTCGACGTGTAATCCACGATGACGTTCTTCATCTCAAGAGCATCGTTTTTCAGATTCGACCACCGTTTCACCAGTGGAGCGAGCACCTCCTGCACAGGCTTGTTTTTCTGCGACACCGCCAATGCGAACGGATGCAGCGGCGATGTATCGTTCTTGAGTGCGACGGCCAATGCGGCCTTCCATCGCTTCAGCAATTCGGGATTCAGGTCTTTCGCGCGGTCCTCGATCCCGGACGCTGTCAGCAGGTACGCGTCGAGTTTGTTGACCGTCGGCGTCATCGCTTTGGCCATCGCCATTTGCAGCGAATTTCGGCTTTCGTCGCGGAGAGCCTGCAATTCCTTGGCGACCCTGCGATTGTTCGCGATGCTGTCAAACCGGGCCAGGCGATAGTTGCTGCTTTGAAGCATGCCGAAGAGGGCGTAGTAGTCCTTCGTCGAGATCGCGTCGAATTTGTGGTCGTGGCAACGAGCGCACGCCACGGTCATGCCGAGGAAGGTTTTCGTCATCACGTCGATGCGGTTGTCGAAGCGGTCGGCCTGGTCCTGGCGGATATCGACGGGCGAATGAATCTCTTCGCCGAGAAACCAGAAGCCGGAGCCGAGGATCGATTCGTTGCCGCCGGCCTTGTTCAAACGAGGCGTTGGCAGCAGGTCGCCGGCGAGGTGTTCACTGACGAACTGATTGTAGGGCACATCGGCGTTGATCGCGCGGATGACATAGTCGCGATAGTGATAGGCGTTCGGAATCGTGTAATCGAATTCATGCCCACGGCTCTCGGCGTAGCGAACGAGGTCTAGCCAATGGCGTGCCCAGCGTTCGCCGAACTGCGGCGAAGCGAGCAGGCGATCGACGGCCGCGGCGAGCACGGGTTGCGTATTCGCGCCGGCCTCACCCCAGGCCTTCATGAAGGTCTCAAGCTCGTCACGCGATGGCGGCAGGCCGACGATGTCGAACGTCAGGCGGCGTAGGATCTTGGCCGGGTCGGCATCGGCGGCAGGCAGGGCTCGCTTCGCCTCAAGTGACGACAAGAGGAAGCGATCAATGTCGCCGCGAGGCCAGGCTGCGTCCTGAACCTTGGGGACCACGGGCACGCGAATCGCCTGCCAGCACCAGTGTTCGGCTGCGCGTTTGGCGAGATCGAAGTCGTTCGGTGACTTCTTGGCGATCGCCTTTTCCGTTGGCCAGGGCGCACCCATCTTGATCCACGCCGTTAGGTCGGCGATGACGGCATCGGGCAGTTTCGTTTTGGGCGGCATCTTCAGGTCGGACTTCTGATACGAAATCGCGACGATCAACCGACTCTTGGCCGGATCGCCGGGCACAATCGCTGGGCCGTTGCCACCGCCTTCGAGCAGCCCCGCCCGGCTATCGAGCGCGAGGCCGCCCTTCAACTTCTTGGCGTTGGACGAATGGCACGAATAGCAATTTTCGGCAAATACGGGCCGAATGCGCCGCTCGAAGAACTCGATCTGCTCAGCTGTGAACGCCTTCTCCTGAGCGTGAGCAACGATCGGCGAGGAAAGCAGTAATATTGCAAAGAGGAGTTGTTTCATATTCTCATCCAAAAAGGCAGGGGGGGTGGATGATGCCATGATAACGGGAATACGAGCAATGGTCACGCGGAAAATGGGGATTTCGTATTTCGGTAACGCTGTATTTTTTTATTCCGCTTGCGGCTTAGCGCTCGCAGAGCGCCGTGCGAGCGCTTAACCGCAAGCGGAATAGAAGTACGATATTAATGATTCAAGATAAACTCATTTGAGTTCAACAGCGCCCAGAGGACATCTTGATAGTAGTTCGTCCAGAACTGCGCCGTCGTCGGCTGCGTTTTCGAGCCAGCGCGGAAGTTGAAGACATTCGGATTGATGTAACTGTTGAGCTCTTTCGGCGTCGGCGGACGGTTGACGGTCACCATGTACATGTCGTTGATGGCGAGCGGCAGCGACTTGTAGCTCGAACCACGCCTTTGAACGATGCGATCGACCGCACCGCCCTTTTCGGTGATGGCGCCGTTGATGTCCTGGCCGTTCATCAGCAAGAGGGCCTGGATGACCGTGCCGGTGAACGTGCCTTCTTCGCCTTCGTCGTTGCCGAAGTTGACGACTAACTTCGTGAACCACGCCTCCTTGGTTTCAATCCGCTTTTCCTTCTCGAGATCGGTCATCTTGCGGCCCTGGTCCATCGTGGCGGTCATCATCGACTCGAACATCTGCTCCGGCGTCATCGGCTTGAGGAGGATGCGAGCGAAAAGGGTTTCATCGTCGGTTTTGTCGTTCCATTTGTTGGCCTTGCTGCTCAGGCCATAGGATTGGCTATTGCAGATCCAGCGGATGAGCGTTTTCGGATCGTGGTCGTACTTTTTGGCCCAATCTTCGGATAGCTTATCAAGAAGATCGGGATGGGAGACGGGGTTGTGCTCGCCGAAATCGTCGGGGTTGTCTTTGGTGAAGCTCTTGCCGAAGAAATGGCCCCAGGTGCGATTGACGAACGATTTCGCAAAGTACGGGCTGGCGACGATGAATTTCGCCAGGGCCTCACGGCGTGTGCCCTTGTGGGCTTTCGGAATCTTCTTGCCGTCGAGGAACGACGGGTCGGTGAAGAGGTAGACGGTATTGCGGCGTTCATAGCCGATGAGGTTATTGGAGTTGAATGCGGTATTATCGTTGACGGAATACTCCTGGGCTCCCGCCACGCCTTTCTTCTTCTTGGCCATCACCATCGCGGGGCGGCCGTTGGTGTCAACTTGGCGCAGGAAGGCGTTGATGCCCCAGAAGTGGTGTTGGCCGAGATCGCCGCTGAATGGGTGATCGTGGCATTGCACGCACTGGGTGCGGATGCCGAGGAATAGCTTCGTGGTTCGCGAGGTGGCGGGAACCATGTCCCATTTGCCGTTCTTGGCGGAATCCTGCTTGATCTCTTCGCCAAGGTTGTGCAGCAGGTAGTTGACGGCGGCGTTGCGATTGGTATCGCCTTTGCCTGCAATCAATTCGTAGGCGATCTTCGACCAATCGCCAGCGCCGACGGCAGCTTTCGGGCGATCCTTCTTGCCGCCTTCTTTGCCGCCCGCATCCACTGACGTCGTGGCAAGCTCGGTGCTCGCACCATCGCCGCTGCCTTTGAAGTGGTTGTACAGCCAATCGTTCATTTGCAGTTGGTAGTGTTTGCCGGAACCCGTTCGCGTCATGAGGTATACGGTCCACAGATTGGCGAAGTTCTGCGAATACTGAGCGCCATTGCCGTACTCGGGTCCGTCGAGCAGCGCGTCGAGCAGCGAAGCGCGACGTTTGCCTTCGGGAACTTTCATGAACCGATTGATCTCCTCGATGGTCGGAATCCGCCCAATAATGTCGAGTGAGGCCCGGCGAATAAACTCGTAGTCGGAGCAGCGATCGGATGGGTAGGACTTGTTCTCTTTCCAATTCTTGATGATTGCGTCATCGATCATGGCGACATGTTCGCTTGTGCCGAACTTCGCCTCCACGAAATCGATTCGCTTCGGAAACGTGCTCGGCGGCGGCTCGACTTTGGCTTCCTTGGGTTCGCCTTTGTCCTTTGTTTTGGTCTTCGGGTCGGTTTTCTTGGTTTGCGCGGGCGTGCCCGACACCAGGGCCAAAGCCAGGCCACCGACGATCAGGGCGCCAAACGCCCACAGAATCTTATCACGGGTAAATCGTTGTGCTGTCATCCGATGCACTCCCGGACGGATATGGTAAAGGAACGGAGTTTTGCCTGTTCAAGCGTCCAAGCTAATAATAGTGTAGGAAACGGTGATCTGTCAAATGCAAAATACCCCACCGGTACTGACGATTCAGACCATCGGATAGTTCCCGAAAACGGAAAAATGCCATGAACGCGGACGCCGATAAGGTGCAAGCGAATATTCTCAAATCAGATACGGAGGATCTGCTCGACCGCGTCACCGCCTACCGGATAGGCATGGAATCGCAGGCGATCGACGAGATCGAACGCGAACTTCGCAAGCGTGGCGTCAACGCAGTCCAGATCGCTGACCACCGCGAAAAGTGTGAGCGGACGTGCTTATTCTTGCCCGACGGTATCGCGAAGACGTGTAGTCTGTGTCGTTCGCCTGCCATCAAAGAAGGTTGGGGTTGGCATCGTTTGATGGGCAAAGTGCCGATCTTCCCTCACTGGCTGCGCTGTTGCAGCAGGCACGCATCGCAGCTGTGAAAGATAGCGTGTTTGTTTAGCCGCTCGCCTCTGGCGAGCGCGACCTGAGTGTTGTTCACCACGAATTCGCGCTCGCCAGAGGCGAGCGGCTAAACAAAACCAGCCGAATCCTCTTGCGATCCCATCGCTCATCTGTCATGCTCACCCCACAAACACAACTCCGGGGAGGATACTCATGCGCACCCTATGTGCAATTCTGGCATTTGCATTGTCGTCAGCGGCAACTTTCGCTCAGCCCGTGAGGACGCCCGAGCATCTGCTTCCCGCCGACGGTGCCGCGTTTCTCCGCTACGACGGCTACCTGCCCCACAAGAAAGCGTATGACCAAACGGCCTTGGCCCAGGCGATGAAGGAAGGGTTGAACGATTTCTTCGATCACCTCTGGATACAGGCCTGGGCCGCCGCCGAAGCCGAACCGCCGATGCTCGGAGGCAAAGTCGCGCAGAAACGTCGCCAGACCGCCGAGCGCTTCGCCGACGCCATCTGGGCACGCGGTTTCGCCGCCAGTTTGGAACTCGATCGCGAGAAACGGGACGACATCGACACGCCAATCGGTCAAGTTACCATCGTCTTCCCACACGGAGCGGAGGCGAAGAACCGCGAGACGATTGACGCATTCCTCCGTTTGATCGCCGAGTACATCGGCGCGGAAATATCCAAATTCAAACACGCTGGTCGAGCCGGGCTGTCCTTCAAATATCAGGACACGCCCATCACCTGGTGGCCTGAAGAGGAGCATATCGTGCTTACCTCGGGCAAGCTGCCGGCGGCTAAGATCATTGACGTCGCCGATGGCCGTCGGCCCAATGTCGCCAGTGCCAGCTGGCATAAGGACCTGCTTGCAGCGCCGTCCTACGAGACCGACATCCGCGGCTTTGTCAACATCGATAAACTCCAGAACCAGCTGACGGGCCTGGGCCGCGACGCCCTCAAGCTCACGAATATCGCCGATCGCTTCGTTGAACACCTCGTCGTTCGCCATCTCGGCTTGACCAGCCTGCGCAACGTCACCTTCCATCTCGGTTTCGATGGCAAGTACCAACGCAGCACGGTTCGGCTCGGCATCGTCGAGCCGGAGAAGCGTGTCGGCCTGGCGAACCTCATCACCGGGCCCGTCGCCTTCGATGCGGCCAAGCTCCCGCCGCTGCCGCCCGATGCCGATTATGTCAGCGCCCGGCATGTCGATTGGGAGCGAATTTACGACTTCGTCAAGGGAACCTACACCGCCTGGCTGCTCTCCGAACTGTTTGCAGGAAGAGTGCCCGATCAGAAAGTTCCCGATCTCGATCGCTTGCTCGGCATCGATTTTCGCAAGGATTTTTTGCAGCAACTCGACACGACCATCGTCACCTGGGGCGCACACTCCGAAGGCCCATTTTTTCTCGGCCAAGCCGTCGCCATGAGAGTAAAGGACGCCGCCAAGGTGCGCAAAGGCCTCGACGCGATCGTGAAAGCGCTGAACGACGAGAAGATGTTCGCCGCCGACAAGACGACCTATCGCGGCGTCGAGATGTACGTCTTCCGCAAGATGCCGTTGCCCGTGACGATCGCGCTGCACAACGATTGGCTGGTGCTCGCCCTGGCCCCGCAACCGGTGCAAGGCTTCATCATGCGAGGCAACGGCAAATATCGCACCTGGCAGGCGCCGTCCGAACTCGCCGCCGTGCTCGCCAAGGAAGCCAAGCGTGCCGGTAAAAGCAAGCTGCTCGCCGTCAGCGTATCCGACCCGCGCCCGGTAATTGAAATGGGCCTGGCCGTGCTGCCGATCTATGCCAACTTCGCCAACTTCGGAAACAAAAAGCTGTTCGATGTGGAGAAGATTCCCAACGCCCAGTCGATCAACGAATGGCTGTTTCCCAATGTCGGCGTGTTCTAC